>JBPCJK010000026.1:0-34954 GCA_051005375.1 Acidimicrobiales bacterium | reverse complement strand
CGCATCAAGGACTACATCGCCATGCCCAAGTTCAACCTCTACCAGTCGCTGCACACCACCGTGATCGGGCCCCAGGGCAAGCCTCTGGAGGTCCAGATCCGCACCCGGGAGATGCACCGGCGGTCGGAGTTCGGAGTGGCTGCCCACTGGGCCTACAAGGACGAGGTGACGGCCGGCGACGTCGCCTGGCTGAACAACCTGGTCGACTGGCACTCCGAGACGAGCGATCCCCAGGAGTTCATGGAGACGCTCAGGGTCGACCTCGAGCACGACGAGGTCTTCGTCTTCACCCCCAACGGCAAGGTCGTCACCCTCCCTGACGGCTCGACTCCGATCGACTTCGCCTACGCCATCCACACCGAGGTCGGCCACGCCTGCATCGGCGCCAGGATCGACGGCCGGCTCCAGCCACTTGACTCCAAGCTGCGCTCCGGCGAGACGGTCGAGATCCTGACCAGCAAGGTCGATCCGGCACCCTCGCGGGACTGGCTCAAGCTGGTGGGATCGCCCCGGGCCCGAAACAAGATCCGCCACTGGTTCTCCCGCGAGCGCCGGGAGGACGCCATGGAGGCGGGGCGTGAGGATCTTGTGCAGGCTCTGCGCCGGGAGGGGCTACCGGTGCAGAAGATCCTCTCGTCGCCGCTCCTCGTCGAGCTGGCCTCGACCATGAGCTTCGCCGACCTCGACGCCCTCCACGTCGCCATCGGCGAGCACCACGTGTCGGCCAAGTCGGTGGCCCAGCGGGTGGCCCGGGAGCTGCGCGGCGGCCGGGGTGAAGAGCAGCTCCCGGTGACCGCCAGGTCGCCCCGACGGCGTCGGCCCAACGCCGGCGTCCACGTCGAGGGCCTCGACGACGTCATGGTGCGGCTCTCGCGGTGCTGCACGCCCGTGCCCGGTGACGGCATCATCGGCTTCGTCACCCGGGGCCGAGGGGTGACCGTTCACCGGGCCGACTGCGCCAACGCCCTGTCGCTGGCCGAGGGCGAGCGCGACCGCATCATCGAGGTCGACTGGGACCAGCACTGGGGCTCGAGCACCTTCGTGGTGTCCATCGAGGTCAAGGCCCTCGACCGTTCCAAGCTGTTGCGGGACGTGTCGGCCTCCCTGGCCGACCACCACGTCAACATCCTGGCCTGCGCCAGCCAGACCGGCAGCGACCGCATCTCCCGCATGCGCTTCGACTTCGAGCTGGCCGACCCTGCCCACCTCGACTCGCTCATCTCCACCATCCGCCGCATCGAGTCGGTCTACGACGCCTACCGCATGCTCCCCGGCTCCTCCGATCAAGCGGCGATCTCGAGGGCGAAGCGGAGCTGCGGATAGGCCAGGTCGATCCGGGCGACGAACAAGCCTGACGCCAGCCGGACCTCGTACTCTAAGACGGGCTCGGCCACACCCGCATCCACCAGCAGGCGCCACATCCGACGCTCGAACTCCCCAGGACGGGGCCCCGTCGTTCCCAGCCGGAGCTCCGACATGGGCCGCAGGACGCCGATGCCTCGCCGGCCCCGACGGGCAACTTCGACGAAGCGGTCACGCACCAATTCGGGAGTGGTCAGCCCTCGCCGTAGAGCGTCGTCGAAGGCCTGCTCCACCCTGCGCCTGGGAGCACTCGCCCCAAGGTCGATCAACGTTCGCTCGATGGCGGTTACCGGGACTCCGGCCTGTTCTGCCCGGTCCTCGGCGCTGAGATCACCGCTCTCGTGAACCCGCACGGAGCGGTTGACCCGTCGCTTCCAGCGAGGCGTGACCACCTTGACGATCCTCGGACTGAACCCATCGAGGTCCCACAACGCTGCCGCCGTCCTTCCATAGGCGAGAGCGTCCTCGGTAAAGCAGGCGGCGAAGACCCACTGGTGCCAGGTGGCGGGCACCCCCGCCAGTCGGTAGACGTTGGGCTCGAGCCGTTCGATCCGCCCGGAGCTGGACCGCCAGGCGAGCCCAGCGGCGGTGATCCCGGCGGCGTGCGCCTGCCCGGTCGTGTACAGGCCGTACTGAGGGGCGGCGAGCCGTGCGACCCGCTGGTCGGGCTTCATGTCCACCAGTACATCCAGGGGGTGAGACATCTACTGTTCTGGCGTCAACCAGTGTCGGATCTCGAAAGCTATTGACGCCAGAACGGTTTGGTCGCCCTCGCTGGCTGTGTAGGGCTCTCGGCTGACTCCTCCAGCTCCAGGCCACGGGTCTCAGGGAGCCGAGTGAACACCAGGGTCGCCGCCAGGGCCGGTGCCGCCACGAAGATGGCGGCGGGGGCGAAGCCGTCGAGGCGGTCGGCCAGGGTGCCAAAGGCCAGGAGGCCGGCCGCCGCCCCCACCACGCCGACGGCGACCAGCCATCCCGCCACCGACGCCCGCACCGAGGTGGGGAACAGCTCGGCGGCCAGGGCGGCCAGGGCGGGAGCGAAGGCGGCACCGGCCAGCACGGCCGCCAGGTAGCCGCCGATGGCCGCACCGGAGCTGCCGCTGTAGGTGAGGACCCCGGCCGTGGCGATGCCGGCCAGGGCCACACCGGCAGTGACCCGGCGCCCGATGGTGTCCGCCGCCCACCGTCCCAGCACCAGCCCGATGAGGCCTGCGGGCAGGGCGGCGACGACCACGACGGCGCTCACCGCCCGGGACAGGCCGAGGACGTTCTCGAGGTAGACGAAAACGAAGCTGTTGGCGGGACCGGTGACAAAGGCGACGGCGAAGGCGACGACCATGAGGGCGAGCAGACGGCGGCCCCTCTCACCTCGCAGGGCGTCGAGCACGGGCAGCCTCGAGCTGGCACCAGGGCCAGCAGGAGCGGCAGCGGCTTGGATCTGGTAGCGGTCGGGTTCGGTGAGGTGGCGAGCGAGCACCGGCAGCAGGGCCAAGGGCACGAGGGCCAGGGCGAAGACCCCCCGGAAGCCGACGGCCTGGCCTCCGATGCCTCGGATGACCACCACCAACCCGCCCCCGAGGGCGTAGCCCCCGGTGACCAGGGCCATGGCCCGCACCCGTTGGCCAGCCGAGGTGTGCTCGGCCGCCGCCACCTGGGCCACGGCGTTGGTGGCGCTGAGAAAGGGCCGGCTCACAGCGAACAGGGCCACGAACCACCAGTACGTGGGGCTGAGGGCGGCCAGGGCGGTGACGGCCAGGCCGATGGCGGTGAAGCCGAGCACGATGGTGCGCCGGCCCCGGCGGTCGGCCAGGCCGGCCAGGGGCAGGCTGGCCAGTGACGCCAACCGGATGGCGGCCAGGCCCAGGCCAAGCATGGTGCCCGACAGTCCCGCCTGCTCGGCCACCGAGGTTCCTGGGGTGACGTCGCCGAACGCCCTGGCCACGTCACCCAGGGCGGCGGTGGCGGCGAACTGACCGAAGCCCGAGGCGATGACGACCACCGCCAGGCTGATCACCGGCGCCTGCAGCCAGGTGTGCAACCGAGGGGAGTCCGGCACCGGCGCCGGCCCTGGCGTGGGATCGGGAAAAGGGTCGCAGGCCATCCCGGGAGCTGACGGTAGTCTCGCCCCTCGTGTCCCTCGTACCCCCGGTGCCCGTTGGTCGGTGGCCATGAGGAGCTTTCAGGCGCCCACAGGCACCCACGACGTGCTCCCCCCCGAGTCGGGGCGCTGGCAGGTGCTCGTGGCCCGCTTCGCCACCCTGGTGGGGCGGGCCGGCTACGGCCTGGCCGTCAGCCCGCTGTTCGAGGACGCCGACGTCTTCCGGAGGGTGGGGGAGAGCACCGACGTGGTGCGCAAGGAGATGTACGACTTCGAGGACAAGGGTGGGCGGACGCTGGCCCTGCGCCCAGAGGGGACGGCGTCGGTCGTCCGGGCCTTCGTCCAGCACCGCCCCGTCCTCCCCTGGAAGGTCTGGTACGCCGCTCCCAGCTTCCGCTATGAGCGACCGCAGGCCGGCCGCTACCGCCAGCACCACCAGCTGGGCCTCGAGGTGCTTGGCTCCGACGATCCCGAGGTCGACGTCGAGATCATGGCCTTGGCCTGGGAGCTCTACGGCGACATCGGCCTGGGCCAGGTGGTGCTGGTCCTCAACTCCATCGGCGACGCTGCCTGTCGGCCTGCCTACCTCGAGCTGCTCGGGGCCTACCTGGCCCAACACGACGATGAGCTTTGTCGCGAGCACCGTCACGGAGCCCGGGAGAATCCGCTGCGGGTCCTCGACTGCAAGCGGCCCGACTGCCGGGCGGCTACCAGTGCGGCGCCGGACATCGTCGACCAACTGTGCGACGCCTGCGCCGGCCACTTCGCCCGGGTACAGGCCGGGCTGAATGCGCTCGGCATCCCCTTCACCCTGGATGCTCGCCTGGTCCGGGGCCTGGACTACTACACCCGGACCACCTTCGAGTTCCAGGCCGCAGCCCTGGAGACGGCCCAGGCCACGGTGGGCGCCGGCGGCCGCTACGACGGCCTGGTGGAGGCGCTGGGTGGGCCACCCACGGCCGGGGTGGGCATGGGCATCGGGATGGAGCGGGTGCTGCTGGCCTGCGACGCCGAGGGGACGTTCCCGCCACCGGCGGCGGCGGTCGACGTGTGGATCGTCGACATCGCCGGCGGCGACGCCACCCGGCAACTGGTGTGGTCACTGCGCCGGGCGGGGATCGGCGCTGACCGGGCCTTCGACGACCGCTCCATGCGGGCGCAGATGAAGCTGGCCGACCGATCCGGCGCCCGGCTGGCGCTCATCGTAGGCGCCGAGGAGAAGGCGTCGGGCACCGTCTCGGTGCGCGACCTGCGGGCCAACGACGACTCGCAGCAGGTGGTGGCCCGCGATCATGTCGTTCCCCTCGTCCAGGAGCTTCTCTCTGTACCATCTACGGCGATAATCCGCCGTGGCCGTACCACCTACGGCGATGAGCCGCCGTGGCTGCGATGACCACCTACGGCGATGAGCCGCCGTGGCTGCGATGACCCCCTTCGGCGATGATCCGCCGTGGCTGCGATGACCCCTTCCGGCGCAGGTCCCCACACCCGCCCTTCCCATACCGGTCATCCCCAGACGGCCATGCGAACCGACCGGTGCGGCGACCTTGGGGCCGACGACGCCGGGCGGGAGGTGTCGCTGTGCGGCTGGGTGGCCCGGCGCCGTGAGCACGGCGAGCACCTGGCCTTCGTCGATCTGCGAGACCGTTCCGGCGTCGTCCAGTGCGTGGTCGACGGTGGGTCCGACCTTCGCTCGGAGTACGTGGTGCGCGTCACCGGCACGGTGCGGCCCCGTCCCGAGGGAACCGTCAACCCTGATCTGGCCACCGGCGAGGTGGAGGTGGGCGAGTGCACGGTGGAGGTGCTGAACCGGGCCGAGGCGCCGGTGTTCCCGGTCACCGACCGGCTCGAGGCCGACGAGACGGTGCGCCTTCGCCACCGCTACCTCGACCTGCGCCGGGAACGGATGCAGCGCAACCTCACGGTCCGGGCGACGGTCAACCGGGCCCTGCGGGCGAGCATGGAAGGCCAGGGGTTCCTGGAGGTGGAGACACCCCTGCTGTGGGTTCCCACGCCGGAGGGGGCGCGGGAGTTCGTGATCCCCTCCCGAATGGCGCCGGGCAACTTCTACGTACTGCCCCAGAGCCCGCAGTTGGCCAAGCAGCTGCTGATGGTCGCCGGCGTCGACCGCTATTACCAGATCGCCCGTTGCCTGCGCGACGAGGACCTGCGGGCCGACCGCCAGTTCGAGTTCTCCCAGCTCGACCTGGAGGCGTCCTTCGTGAGCCAGGACGACATCCTCGGCTTCGTCTCCGAGGCCGTGCTCGACGCCACCGAAGCGGCTACCGGCGAGCGCCCGGACCAGATCATCCGGCTGAGTTGGCGTCAGGCCATGGAGCGCTTCGGCTCCGACAAGCCCGACCTGCGGGCCGGCCCCGAGTTGGTCGACCTCGGCCCCGTCTTCGCCGCCACCGCCTTTCGGGCCTTTGCCGGCGCCGACTGCATCAAGGGGCTACGGGCGCCGGGCCAGGGCGGGCTCGGCCGTGGCCGGCTGGACTCCCTGACCGAGCGGGCCAAGGCACTCGGCGCCAAGGGGCTGGTGTGGCTACGGGTGGGTGAGGAGTCGGTCCTGGACTCTCCTGTGGCCAAGTTCCTATCTGAGGACGAGCACGCCGGGCTGGTGTCAGGCCTGGGCGCCGAGCCCGGCGACCTGGTGCTGGTGGTGGCCGACCAGCGGTCCACGGCCTGCGCCGTGCTCGGGCAACTGCGCCTCGACCTCGGCCGTCCTCCGGTGAGCCAAGGTCCCCTTCGCTTGGCCTGGGTGGTCGAGTTCCCGCTGTTCGAGGGCCTCGACGACGCCGGGCGGCCCGTCCCCGCCCACCACGCCTTCACCATGCCCCATCCCGATGACCTCGAGCTGTTGGAGAGCGACCCGCTGAGGGTGCGTTCCCAGTCCTACGACCTGGTGCTCAACGGCTGGGAGCTGGGATCGGGATCCATCCGGATCCACCGGGCCGACATCCAGAGCCGGATCTTCGCCGCCATCGGGGTCTCAGAGACCGAGGCCCAGGCCCGCTTCGGCTTCTTGCTCGACGCCTTCCGCTATGGCGCCCCACCCCACGGCGGCTTTGCCATCGGGCTCGACCGCCTCGTCGCCATCCTCGCCGGCGAGGACAACATCCGGGAGGTCATCGCCTTCCCCAAGACCCAATCAGGCCAGGACCCCCTCACCGGCGCACCCGCCCCCGTCGCCCCCCAGGTCCTCGCCGCCCTCGGGATCCGAACCCTGGCGGCCCGCTCCTGATCCGCCGGCGGACTCCTGGCCAGCCTGCAGGCCTTTGTGGTCACTCGAGGTGCCATAGCCACGACCCATGACCACAAAGCTTGAGATTGACCGTCTCATCATGAGTGATGTCACACCCGTCGAGCAAGCTGTGGGGGTGTCGAAGGACGACGGGGTGGCCCGCTTCGCTGAGCGTCAGCACGGCCTGGTGACCCGTGACCAGGCTCGCCGGTGCGGCGTGACCGACAACGAGATCGCCGATCGCCTGGCAGCTGGGCGGTGGGTGGCAGTCAGGCGGGCCGTGTACCTGATCAACGGTACGCCGCTGAGCTGGGAGCAGTCGGTGCGGGCAGCCTGCCTGGCGACGGGCGACGTCGCGATGGCATCTGGCCTGACCGCCGGTCGCTTGTGGGGTCTGCGCCTTCCTGATCCGATCGACATCGACCTGACCACGCCCATCGGCATGCGGGTGCGACTTGAAGGCGTTCGTCAACATCGCCGGTCGAACCTGTTCCTCGACGACCGGGGTCATTGCCGAGGTGTTCCTGTCACCACGCCGGCGCGCACCTTGGTCGACGTCAGCGGAGCCGTTCCGGTCGCTGAGCTGGGGCGAGCGGTTGACGATGCCCTGCGGCGCAGGGTGGTCGCCCTCGTCGACCTGCGCGCCTGCCACCAGCGGCTCGACACTGGGCCGGGCCGGCGCCCGACCCAGGCCATGCGTCGAGTCCTGGGCGAGCGGGCGCCAGGCCACGACCCCGGCGGCAGTGACCGGGAGCTTTGGGTGAAGCAGGTCCTCGTCTCTGCTGGACTTCGCTCGCCCGTGCAACAGCACCGAGTCCGCATCGGATCGCACACCTACAAGCTCGACCTTGCCTACCCGCCGGAGATGGTCGGCCTCGAGTTCGACGGGTGGGACACCCACCGCGGCTTCAGTGCCTTCCATGGTGACCGAGAGCGAACTCGGATCCTCGTGGCCCACGGTTGGTCGATCCTTCCGGTGACATCACGAACCCGGGCGAGCGACTTGGTTGCCGACGTCAGCCTCGCCCTCGCTCTTTCTGGTCAGCTGCGGGGCGCATAGCACCACGAGTGCCCACAAAGTCTGCTGATGGCGACGGCGACAGCGACGAGGAGGCGACGGCCGCCTGTGGTCGGGATCGGGGAGCGTTCGCCAGCCGGTGCTCCAGTCGGTCGAGCATGCCGGCCAGGGCGAGGTGCACCTGGTCGACCTGACGCCGGTAGTGGCTGCGCCCGAGGCGGTGGCTGCCGAAGACTACGCCTGCCCCCACTGGGAGTGAGGCCAGCATGGCAGGGTCGAGGCCGGCGACGACGGCGGTGGCACCCACCAGACCTGCGCCCATCACCGCCCCGCCGCTCACGGCCCGGGCGTGGGTGTTGCGGTGCTGGCGGACGTCGGCGGCCACGCTGACCACCACTCGAGCGCCCTCGCCGGGTGCCTTGGCCAGCGACAGCTCCACATGGCGGACGCCGCTGAGCGACAGTCGGTGGTTGAAGTCGAGGCTGCGGCGAATGCTCGGGGCCAGTCCCTCACGCCGCATCCACAGGCTGCGGTCGCCGAAGTCCCGCCGTTGCTCGAAGAGCTGGGCCTGCAGGTAGGCCCGCAGCTCTCGCTCCACCTGCTGGAGGGGCCCGGGGACCACCCGGCCCACAGTCAGCGTCGGGGGCCCGAAGAGGGGTCGGGCCATCGGTGCCGCGGCCGCTTCCAGGGCGCCGACCCGCAGCTCGGCCAGCGCCTGGTGCACCGCCGGCCGGGAAAGCCCCGCCTCCACCGCTGCCGCCTCCACGGCGCAGGCGTCGAGGCGAGCGTCATCGCCCTCGTCGTCCCCGTCGAGCTCGGCGGCCCGGCGCAGCACCAGGGCGACCTGGGCCTGGGTCAGGCGCTCACCTTCCACGTCCTCCACGCTAGCGATGACCACTCGGTCTCAGCCTCCAGGGCATGGTATGGGGCCGCCCGGGGTCAACTGGCCGACCGTGGGCTCGACCCTCGCTGGTTTCGGGCGAAGAGGGTGGCGGCCAGGGCTGCGGTCCACAACGTCGCCTCAGGGCCGTTGATGATGCCCCATCCGGCCTGGAGGTCGGCCAACCAGGCCAGGTACTCGAACCCGACCATCACCGGCAGGGCGACAAGCAGCGAGGTCCGGAACTGACGGGTCACCCCAAAGGTGACGAGGTAGGCGCCAGTCGTCACCACCAGGGCGCCGGGGAGGTAGGCGGCGGCCAGGGCCAACGCCGGAGGAACACCGCTGCCCCCCCGGAAACCGTTCCACACCGGCCCGGCATGGCCGACGACCGCCGCCATCCCGGTCCACAGCGCCACCGAGACCCAGGCGCCCAGGGCCTGATTGGAGTACGTCCCCACTGCGCTGAAGGTGTTGCCTCCCGGGGTGACGGTCAAGGTCAGCTGCCAGGCCAGGGTGGAGGCGGCCAGGGTGGTGGCGCCAACCAGGACACCGGCCTGGGCTGCCGCCCTCGCGCTGTGGTCCTCGGCCAAGTTGGCATCGGCCGGAAGCTGGGCCAGGGCGGGGTCGTCGAGCTGGCGCCGCAACCGACGCCGGGAGAGCAGGTAGGCGAACGGGATCGAGCCGGCCAGGTACCCGACGACCACCAGCGGTCCAGCTGCCAGTCCCACCGCCGTTGCGCTTCGGGGGACCCAGGCGGCCAGCGCACCGAGGGCGGCGATGCCGCTCACAGCGCCCTCCCGGGCGTCGGCGTGGGAGCCCGCCAGGCCGTCGTCGATGGGGCGCCGTCCCACGCCTGAAACGCCGTCACCGGGCCGACGCTAGTGCTGGGCCCTGGCCGCTCCGCTCAAGCCGGCGTTGCCTGGTGGTCGGTGGTCTCGCCGGCACGGGTGGCCTCCAGAGGAGAGCTGCCCGGCAGGTTCGGTGCCTGGAGCTCGACGGAGATGGTGCCATGGCGACGTTCCCACAGCACCACGTTGAGCGTCGCCGAGTAGACGATCAGGCGACCAAAGAACAGCAGCCAGGCCAGGATGGCGAACACGATGCCGATGGAGCCATACAGCGCCGCCGACGATGCCACCGCTTTGGGGACGTAGATGCTCCCGATCAGCTTGAGCACCTCCAAGCCGACGGCGCCGAGGACGGCGCCGGGAAGCAGTGGGCGCCAGCCGACGTCCCGGTTGCACAGCACCTTGGCGGTCCACAAGAAGAGCCCGATGTTCACGGTCAACCCGACCACCACGTTGAGTGGGGTGAAGAAGGCAGGGAGAAAGTTGAGCACGGCGGTGATGGCGAAGGAGGCGATGAAGACCACGGCGGCGCCGACCAACCAGGCCAGGGCCAGGGCTTTGTCCTTGACACCCCGCCCCTTTACCTGCCAGACCGAGTTGTAGGCGTACTCCATGGCGCCGACCAGCCCCAGGGCAGACCACAAGAGCCCGACGAATCCGACCACCGACGCCGCCCTCCGGCTCTCCTGGGCGGTGGTGATGGCCTTGGTGATGGCCTGGGCGGCGGTATCGGCGTTGGAGAGGCCGAAGAGCTCGACGGTCTGGCGCGACAGGTCGGGGCTGTTGGAGGCGAAGAAGCCGACCACGGCGATGGCCACCAGGACCAGCGGGAACAGCGAGAGGAAGGCCGCAAGGGTGACCGCTGCGGCCAGCGAACCACCGTGGACCTCCCCGAAACGTTGCTGGACGTCGAGGATGACCGCCAGCCACGGGCGATCCTTGGCCAAGGGTCGGAGACGCTCCAGCATGTCTTATCTCTACCGCAGCCACCGTCCGGGCACGCCTGGACGACTCCGCCAGGACGACCGCCGTCGCCATGGTCCCGCCCCGCCCGTGTACCGCCGCCCCCGGCCAGGGCCGTCCGCCGTTCGCCCGGTGCTCCAGGGCGGTAACTTCCAGCGGTGGACCTCGACGGGATCGATCCCCTGCGGGTGCCGGTGCACGTGGGCTGCGTCATGGACGGCAACGGCCGGTGGGCACAGAAGCGCGGCCTGCCCCGCACCGAAGGCCACGCCGCTGGCGAAGAGGCCCTTCTCGACACCGTCGAAGGGGCGCTCGACGTGGGGCTGCGCTGGCTGACCGTTTACGCCTTCTCCACCGAGAACTGGAAGCGGCCCGTCGATGAGGTCCGCTACCTGATGCAGTTCAACGAAGGCATCCTGACCCGGCGGCGGGATGAGCTCCATGAGCGCGGTGTGCGCATCCGCTTCGCCGGGCGGCGCGATTGGCGGGTGCCCAGGCGGCTGATGCGGCGCATGGACGAGGCCCTGGAGCTGACCCAGGCCAACCGCACCCTCACCCTCACCATCGCCTTCAACTACGGCGGGCGGGCGGAGATCGTCGATGCCGTGCGGGCGCTCGTGCAGGCGGGCACTCCTGCCGCCAAGGTCGATGAGCGAGCCATCCGCCGTCATCTCTACGACCCGGAGATGCCCGACCCCGACATGGTGGTCCGGACCTCCGGGGAGTACCGGATCTCCAACTTCCTGCTGTGGGAACTGGCCTACAGCGAGCTGGTGTTCACCGAGGTGCTGTGGCCTGACTTCCGCCGTGAGAACCTGTTCGAGGCGGTGCGCGAGTTCCAGCGGCGCGACCGTCGCTACGGCGGGGTCGACCGGGTCCACTGAGACGTGGGCCTGTACCGGGAGCGGGGGATCGTCCTGCGCACCATCAAGTTGGGCGAGGCCGATCGCATCGTCACCCTGGTGACCGAGGGGCACGGCAAGGTCCGGGCGGTGGCCAAAGGGGTGCGCCGCACCAAGAGCCGTTTCGGCGCCCGGGTGGAGCCGCTCAGCCACGTCGACGTGCTCTGCTACGAGGGCCGCAACCTCGACACCGTGACCCAGGCCGAGACACTGGAGCACTTCCGCCCGGTGCGGGAGGACCTCGACCGGTTGGGCCGGGCCACCTGCCTCCTGGAGGTGGTCGATGCCGTGGTCCAGGAGGGTGAGGCCGACGGCCGTCTCTACCAGATGCTGCTGGGCGCCCTGCGAACCCTCGCCGCTGGCTATGCACCACTGCTGGTGCCGGCGTTTTACTGGAAGCTCCTGTCCCAGCAGGGGTTCCGGCCCTCGCTCGACAGTTGCGCCGCCTGCGCCGCCTCCACCGATCTGGTGGCCTTCGACGTGGGCGAGGGGGGCATGTTGTGCCGGTCGTGCCGCAAGGGGATCCGCATTACGCCCGGAGCCCTCGATCTCCTGCGTCGGATCCTCGGCGGCGACCTGGTGGCGGTGCTGGCCGAGGGTGCGTCACCTGCCGGCCCGGAGCTCGAGCACCTCGGGACCAGGGCGCTGGAGCACCACCTCGAACGCCGGCTGCGAGCTCCAGGGGTCCTCGACCGGGCTTGAGGGCGGCGGCGATCGGAGATCAGCCGCCCAGGCCTCGCTGCAACCCAGGGCAGTCGAGGGTGTAGTGGCGTTGGATCTCGGCTCCATCAGCTCCGCTGGTCAGCGTCTCGCCCTCGGAGTTGACCTCGATGGCGGTGTTGGCGTCCACCCGGTACGCGGTGTCGTCGGTGGTGAAGGTATCGCCGTCGGTGCTGGTGGCACTGAGGTGGACCAGGCGTCCCTCGGCGCCGCCGGTGCACGCCAGGCCGTCCCCGTGGGTGATGGCGCCGCCGACAGGGAGCTCGGCGGGCTGGCCCGAGGGCAGGGAGACCAGGGTGACGGCGCACTCGACGAACTGGAACAGGCCGACCACGGTCACCGACGCTCCGGCGCCGATGACGGCCAGAACGGTCTCGCCGTCACCGCCCAGGGCCACGCCGCCGAGGACCGATAGTGGTTCGGCCCCGTCGGTTCCGCCGGCGCTGACGGCGGCGGTGCCGCCCGCCGCCAGCTCGACGGCGACCCGTCCACTGCCGTCAGGCTGGCGGTAGCCCAACACCCGGTCAACCTGGCCGTCGCCGTCGACATCAGCCCCCACCTCGTTGACCTCGGTGGCCCCGGCCGGGGGAAGTGGGTCGCGGCTCGGGCACCCGCTCGAGCCCTCCCTGCCGGTAGCCCCTGACCCCGTCCCCGAGCCTGGCCCAGGCGTGGTCGTGGCCGACGTCGACGGCGTGGTGGTGGGCACACTTGAAGTGGGGACGGGTGCCAGCGAGGACCGGTTGTCGTTTCCCGACCCTCGCGAGCACCCGGTAACCAGCACCGTCACGGTCAGGCCCAGGGCCGCCAGCCGCCGTGGCTGGACTCTTCTCATGGTCGCTCCCTCATGATCGAGCAGGGCGACGAACGTCGGGGCACCCGAGGTCGTCGCCGCTACAGTCCCAGCATGCCCGACGAGTTCGACCAGGTGGTGAACCTGTGCAAGCGGCGAGGCTTCGTGTTCCCTTCGGCGGAGATATACGGCGGGTTCCGCTCGACCTATGACTACGGGCCGGTGGGTGTGCTGGCCTTGCGCAACGTCAAGGACGCCTGGTGGCGCTCGATGGTCCAGCGTCGCTCCGACGTGGTCGGCCTCGATGCCGCCATCCTCTCCCCCCCCGCCATCTGGGAGGCCTCCGGCCACCTCCGCAACTTCACCGACCCCCTGGTCGACTGCCGCGAGTGCCACGAGCGCTTCCGCCTCGACCAGCTAGAGGACCCTTCCGTCTGCCCAGGCTGCGGGAAGCGCGACAGCTTCACCGAGGCCCGTCAGTTCAACCTCATGTTCAAGACCCACGCCGGGCCCCTGGAGAGCGATGCGGCGGTGGCCTACCTGCGCCCGGAGACGGCCCAGGGTATGTTCGTCAACTTCAAGAACGTCCTGGAGACGTCCCGCAAGAGACCGCCGTTCGGTATCGCCCAGGTGGGCAAGTCGTTCCGCAACGAGATCACCCCGGGCAACTTCATCTTCCGTACCCGGGAGTTCGAGCAGATGGAGCTGGAGTTCTTCGTCCCCCCCGAGGAGGCGCCCCGCTGGTTCGACTACTGGTGCGCCGAGCGCTTCCGTTGGTACACCGACCTCGGCATCCCCGGGGACCGCCTGCGCCTGCGCCCCCACGATCCCGAGGAGCTCAGCCACTACTCCAGCGCCACCTCCGACGTGGAGTTCCTCTACCCCTGGGGCTGGGGGGAGCTGGAGGGCATCGCCAACCGGGGCGACTACGACCTCACCCAGCACGCCCAGGCGTCAGGCGAGAAGCTGGAGTACTTCGACCAGGCCAGCGGCGCCCACTACGTGCCCCACGTCATCGAGCCGGCGGCAGGAGCCACCCGGGCCATGATGGCCTTCCTGCTGGCCGCCTACGACACCGACGAGATCAACGGCGAGGCCCGCACCGTGCTGCGCCTCCACCACCGCCTGGCTCCCTACCAGGTCGCGGTCCTGCCCCTGTCGCGCAAGGACACCCTCACCCCACTGGCCGGCCAGGTGCTCGGCCTCGTCCAGCAGCGGTGGATGTGCGACTACGACGAGACCCAGGCCATCGGCCGGCGCTACCGGCGCCAGGACGAGATCGGCACGCCATGGTGCGTCACCGTCGACTTCGACAGCCTGGACGACAAGGCCGTGACCATCCGCGACCGCGACAGCCTCGAGCAGGTGCGGGTGCCCGTCGACGCTCTCGTCGACGAGCTGGCCGACCGCCTGGACGGGTGAGCCGTCCTAGACGCTGGCCGGTTCTACCCGCAGCGGAGTGTGTCGGGCCAAGGTGTCGAAGTCGGCATCGCGATGCAGGACCGACGCGTCGTTGCGGATGGCCACCGCGGCGATGAGGCAGTCGTTCATCTTGCGGACGGTCTCGCCCGCCCGTCGGCACCTCCGGTAGAGCTCGGCGGCCGCCTCGTAGTCGGGCAGCCCGTTGAGAAGCAGCGGCTCGTAGCGGTAGAGCAGCCTGCGGAGGCGCGCATGGCGCTCGGGCCGTGCCGCCCCGGCCAGGAGCTCCATGAACACGACCTCGGTGGTGCGGAGCTCGCCTCGGCTGGCGAGGAGCGTTCGCAGGCGATCCGCCGCCGGGCTCCCGGTGCCTCGCAGGTACTCGACCCATGCCGAACTGTCGGCCAGGATCACCGGTGATCGAGACGGTCGAGGTCGAGGTCGTCGAGGCGCTCGATGGTGCCAGAGCTACGGATCTCCTCCAGATCCCCCTCCCAACCGGAACCCTCCATGGCCAACGCCTCGTCCAGCGTCATCGAGTCGCCCACCAGCTGGCGCAGGGCGAAGTTGACCGCCTCCCGCTTGGTCCGGAGGTTGTAGCGCCGCATGGCCCGCTCCACCAGCTCGTCGTCGATGTCGATGTTGGTCCGGCTCATGCCCACCATCATACACCTCTATACACCAGATGGTGTGGGCGCCGTGGGGTGAGCCCGGGAGGAGTCAGCCTCTAGTCTCCAGAGGTGACCTTCGTGTACGCCTTCGACCATCCCCACCGTCAGCCGCCCATGTCGCTCAAGGACCTGCTGGGCGGCAAGGGCGCCAATCTGGCGGAGATGACGTCGGTCCTCGACCTGCCGGTGCCGCCGGGCTTCACCATCACCACCGAGGCCTGCCGCACCTACATGTACGGCGGTTGGCCCGACGGCCTGAGCGACGAAGTCGCCAGCCACCGCATCCAGTTGGAGGAGGCCATGGGCAAGCGCCTGGGCGATGCCTCCGATCCGCTGCTGGTCAGCGTACGCTCGGGTGCCAAGTTCTCCATGCCCGGAATGATGGACACCGTGTTGAACCTGGGGCTCAACGACGAGTCGGTCGAGGGGCTGGCCAAGCAGACCGGTGACGAGCGCTTCGCCTACGACTCCTACCGCCGGTTCATCCAGATGTTCGGAAAGATCGTTCTCGACGTCCCCGGCGAGGAGTTCGACGAGCTGTTCGAGGGGGCCAAGAAGCTCTCGGCGGCCAAGGCCGACGCCGACATCCCCGCCGACGTGCTGGCCATGGTGGTCCGGGGGTTCAAGCGCATCGTGGAAGACCACACCGGCGGCCCCTTCCCCCAGGACCCCGAGGTGCAGCTGCGAGCCGCCATCGAGGCCGTGTTCGCCTCCTGGAACTCACCCCGGGCCAACGCCTACCGGACCAGGGAGAACCTGTCGCACGACCTGGGGACGGCGGTCAACGTCCAGGCCATGGTCTTCGGGAACCGGGGCGACGATTCGGGCACCGGGGTGGGCTTCACCCGCGACCCCAGCACCGGCGCCCAGGGCGCCTACGGCGACTTCCTCATCAACGCCCAGGGCGAGGACGTCGTCGCCGGGACCCGGGCCACCCAGCCCCTGTCCGACCTGGAGGTCCACTTCCCCCACATCTACGCCCAGCTCATGGACATCTTCGGTCGCCTGGAACAGCACTACCGCGACATGCTCGACACCGAGTTCACCATCGAGGCCGGCAAGCTGTGGATGCTCCAGACCCGCGTGGGCAAGCGCACCGGTGTCGCCGCGTTGCGCATGGCCGTTGAGATGACCGGCGACGCCGTCATCGGGCTGACCCGGGCCGAGGCGGTGTTGCGCATCACCGCCGACCACCTCGACTCCGTGCTCCACCCCCAGTTCGCCGTCGGCGCCCGCAGCGTGCTCACCCGGGGACTGGCCGCGTCACCCGGCGCCGCCGTGGGCAAGGCCTACTTCACCGCCGACGACGCCGCCGAGGCCGCCGGGCGGGGTGAGCAGGTGGTGCTCGTGCGCAACGAGACCTCGCCCGAGGACATCCACGGCATGGCCGCGGCCGAGGGCATCCTCACCGCCCGGGGGGGCCTGTTCAGCCACGCCGCCGTGGTGGCCCGGGGCTGGGGCAAGCCGGCGGTGTGCGGCGCCGAGCAGGTGCGTATCTCGGGGATGTCGTTCTCGGTGGGCAGCGTGACCGTGCACGAGGGCGACGTCATCTCCCTGGATGGCAGCACCGGCGACGTGGTGGTCGGGGCCGTGGCCCTAAGCGTGGGGACGGTGCCCGAGGAGTTCGACACCGTCCTGTCGTGGGCCGACGAGATCCGGGCCGGGCAACTGGCGGTGCGGGCCAACGCCGACACCGGCACCGACGCCGCCCGGGCCCGGGCCTTCGGTGCCGAGGGCATCGGGTTGTGCCGCACCGAGCACATGTTCCTCGGCGAAGACCGCCTGCCGGTGGTGCGGGAGATGATCCTGGCTGCCACCCCCGAGGCCGAGGAGGCCGCCCTGGAGAAGCTGCGGGTGGTGCAGCGGGCCGACTTCGTCGAGGTCCTCGAGGCCATGGACGGCCTTCCCGTCACCGTGCGCCTGCTCGACCCGCCCCTGCACGAGTTCCTGCCCGACGTCGAGGAGCTGGCCGTCAAGGCCGCCACGGTGGGGCTGTCGTCGGTGGAGGCTGCCCTGTTCGAGGCGGCCCGTTGGTGGCAGGAGGTCAACCCCATGCTCGGCACCCGGGGGGTGCGCCTGGGGGTGATCAAGCCCGGGCTCTACGCAATGCAGGTGCAGGCGCTCATGGAGGCCGCCGGCGAGCGGGTGGCGGCGGGGGGCACGCCGGTGGTGGAGATCATGATCCCCCTGACCATCAGCAGGGAGGAGCTGGCCCTGGCCCGAGGATGGGTGGAGACCGCCATCGAGGAGGCGGCCGTCGGAGCGACGGGACGGGTGGTCGAGGTGAGCATCGGCACCATGATCGAGACCCCGAGGGCGGCGTTGCTGGCAGGCGAGATCGCCGAGGTCGCCGACTTCTTCTCCTTCGGGACCAACGACCTCACCCAGATGGCCCTGGGCTTCAGCCGTGACGACATCGAGGGCCGGGTGATGGGCCCCTACCTGGAGCAGGGCCTGCTGGCCCGCAACCCCTTCGAGACCATCGACGTCGACGGTGTGGGCGAGCTGGTACGTCTCGCCGCAGCGCGGGGTAGAGCCACCGACCCCTCCTTGAAGCTCGGCATCTGCGGCGAGCACGGGGGCGACCCCGAGTCGATCGCGCTGTTCTTCGACGCCGGGCTCGACTACGTGTCGTGCTCGCCCTACCGGGTGCCCATCGCCCGCCTCGCCGCCGCCCAGGCCGTGCTCGGCGCCGCCGCTGCTGACGGCGCCGGTACCGGCACCAGCGCCACCACCGGCGCCGGCGACACCCGCTGACCCTCCGGTACGCGCATGCCTCGCCTCCCCCTCGCCGTCGAGGACTCGGTCCGGTCCAACTTCGCCAGTTTCGAGGTGGAGCCCTGGCAGTGGGCCGCCTTCGTCGCCCTGGTGGCGGCACTGCTCGTCGCCGACCTGTTGTTCATCCACCGCACGCCCAAGGAGATCCCGCTCAAGGAGGCGGCGATCGAGAGCGCGGTGTGGATCGCCATCGGCCTGGCCTTCGGCCTGGTCATCCTGGGCTGGCACGGGGGTCAGGCGGCGGGGGAGTACCTGGCCGGCTACCTGATCGAGGAGAGCCTCTCCATCGACAACGTCTTCGTCTGGGCGCTGATCCTGTCCTACTTCCGGGTGCCGGTGCAGTACCAGTTCCGGGTGCTGTTCTGGGGCATTTTCGGCGCCCTGGTGCTGCGGGCTGCCTTCATCTTCGCCGGGGTGGCCCTCATCGAGCGGTTCGACTTCGTGCTCTACGTCTTCGGCGCCCTGTTGCTGTACTCGGCGTTCAAGATCGCCCGCCACAGCGACACCGAGGTCAACCCCGACGCCAACCCGGTGTTGCGGGTGGTGCGCCGGGTCGTGCCCTCGAGCGACGAGTACGACGGCCAGAAGATCTTCACCCGGCGCAACGGCCGTCGGCTGGCCACTCCGCTGTTCGCCGTGCTGGTCATGGTCGAGACCACCGACGTCGTCTTCGCCGTGGACTCCATACCCGCCATCCTGGCCGTGAGCCGAGAGCCGTTCATCGTCTTCAGCTCCAACGCCTTCGCCATCCTCGGGCTGCGGGCGTTGTACTTCTGCCTGTCGGGCATGGCCGGTCGCTTTCGCTACCTCAACACCGGCCTCGGCGTCATCCTGGCCTTCGTGGGCATCAAGATGCTGCTCTCCGGGGTCTTCCACTTCCCCACCTGGGCCTCGCTGGTGGTGATCGTCGTGGTGCTGGCCGTCGCTGTGGTCGCCTCCCTGGCGGCCGAGAAGCGGGAGAACCAGCCCTCTTAGGGAAACCGGCCCGGTCGTCGCGCCACTACCGTTACCTGATGGGCATCACCGCCGACGACATCGAGCGGGTGAGGGCGGCCACCGACCTGGTGGCCGTGGTGGGGGAGCACGTCGCCCTGCGTCGTTCGGGGAGCCGCTGGGTGGGGCTGTGCCCGTTCCACACCGAGCGGACGCCGTCGTTCTCGGTCAACGGCGAGCTGGGCTTCTTCTACTGCTTCGGCTGCCAGGCCAAGGGCGACGCCATCGACTTCGTCCGCCAGACCCGCCAGCTGGACTTCGTCGGAGCGGTGGAGTCGCTTGCGGCCCGGGTAAGCATCGAGTTGCACTGGGACAACCAGCGAGAGAGCGGTGAGCGCCGGCGGCGGTCCCGACTGGTGGAGACCCTGGCAAGGGCGGTGGAGTGGTACCACCAGCGGCTGCTGAGCGCCCCTGACGCCGCCGAGGCCCGGGGCTACCTGCGCTCTCGGGGCTACGACCGCGAGGTGGTGTTGCGCTACCAGATGGGGTGGGCGCCGGAGGGGTGGGACACCCTGTGCCGGGCGCTGTCGTTGCCCGCCGACGTCGCCCGTGACGCCGGCCTCGGCTTCGTCAACGCCCGCAACCGCCTCCAGGACAGCTTCCGGGGGCGCCTGCTGTTCCCCATCTTCGACGTCCGAGGGGACCCGGTCGCCATCGGCGGCCGGATACTCCCCGGGGCCGAGGGCCCCAAGTACAAGAACTCCCCAGCCAGCGCCCTCTACGACAAGGGGGAGGTGCTCTACGGGCTCAACTGGGCCAAGGGCAACGTGGTGGAGCACGGCGAGGTGGTGGTGTGTGAGGGCTACACCGACGTCATCGGTCTGGCGTCGGCCGGCATCCCGAGGGCAGTCGCCACCTGCGGGACCGCCCTCACCGAACGCCACGTCGCCGCCCTGCGCCGCTTCGCCCCTCGCATCGTGCTGGCCTTCGACGCCGATCGGGCCGGCCAGGACGCCGCCGAGCGCGTCTACGGCTGGGAGCGGCGCTACGAGGTGGATGTGTTCGTGGCCGGCCTGCCGCCGGGCAAGGACCCCGCCGAGCTGGCCCGAGCCGATGCCGACGGGCTGCGCCAGGCGGTGGCGGGAGCGGCGCCGTTCCTGGCCTTCCGCCTCGACCGCCTGCTGGAAGGGTCGCCCCCGGCGTCGGTGGAGGGTCGGGCCCGCACGGCTGAGGCGGCGGCGGCGTTGATCGCCGAGCACCCCAACCAGATCGTCCGGGAGGAGTACGCGGCGCAGACGGCCATGCGTCTGGGCGTACGCCCCGAGCACCTGCTCCAGGGCCAGGGCCAGGGCCAGGGCGGCGAGGGTCGTCGACGGGCACCGGCCCCGCCCGGTCGGCCTCGCCGCAGGCGCAGCGAGTCCGCCTCGCTCCTGGCCCTGGGCCTGGCCGTCCACCAACCAGAGGCGGTGGCCGACCTGCTCGACGAGGTGCTGTTCGCCGATCCGGTCGAGCTCGCCGCCTACCGGGCGCTGGCCGGGGCGGCGACGCTGCACGAGGCGGTGGCCACGGCGGAACCCGAAGCCGGCGAGCTCTTGCTGCGCCTGGCCGTGGACGAGGTGGCCGACGCCGATGCCGGAGCCGTCGTCGGTCGGCTGGTGGACGAGGCCGTGTCCCGGGTCCTGGTCGGCATGGAGCTCGACGCCCGGACATCTGAGCTGGCCGACCCCCAGCTCATCGGCTGGCTGAAGCTCCAGGTCGAGGACCTGCGAGACGACCTCACCCGTCCTGGGGCGGTGGTGCAGCTGCTGCCCTTCCTGGTGGCGAGGGCCGGGGCCAGGGCCGCGGCCGGGGAGGCGACGTGAGCGCATCCTTGGGTGTGCTCACCAATGAGCACAGTAGCCATGCTCATGGCTGCGCCATCCGCAGGATGGTGTGCCAATGAGCACGCCGACCCCCACCCACGGCGAAGCCGTCGAGGAGCTGCGTCGACTGGTCTCGCTCGGGCGCGACCAGGGCACGATCACCGTCGACGAGCTCCTCGCCGCCCTCGGCGCACCTGAGCCCACCCCCGAGTTCATCCAAGCCATCACCGAGCTCCTGGGGAACCAGGGGATCACCGTCGATCCCGAGGTCCCGGTGGAGGCGATCGACCCTGCGGCCCACAGGGACGTCGACGCTGGCGATATCGCAGGCAGCGGCAGGGGTGGAAAGGAGGGGACACGGCGTAGCGGGGGGGCGACCACCGTCGCCCCAGCGCAGACAGGGCGGGGCGCCGGGAGCACTCCGGCCGGGGGCGGCCAGGCGTCGTCGGACGCGGTACGCATGTACCTCAAGGAGATCGGACGGGTCCCGCTGGTCAGTGGTGCCGAGGAGGTGGCTCTGGCCAAGCGGATCGAGGGGGGGATCGAGGCCGGTGCCCGACTGCGGTCTCTGATCGACATCGGCCAATGCTCCCCTGACCAGCGGCGTCTCCTGACCGCCATCGAGGCCGATGGCTGCGAGGCCAGCAAGGCCTTGACCCAGGCCAACCTCCGTCTGGTGGTCTCCATCGCCAAGCGCTACCTGGGGCGGGGGCTGGCCTTCCTCGACCTCATCCAGGAGGGCAACCTCGGGTTGATGCGGGCGGTGGAGAAGTTCGACTACGCCAAGGGCTTCAGGTTCTCCACCTACGCCACCTGGTGGGTCCGCCAAGCCATCACCCGGGCCATCGCCGATCAGTCCCGCACCATCCGCATCCCGGTGCACGTGGTCGAGAGCATCAACAAGGTCATGCGCACCCAGCGCCAGATGCTCCACGAGTTGGAGCGCGAGCCGACCGCCGAAGAGGTGGCCGGGCGCGTGGCCATGACCGCCGCCAGGGTGCGGGAGATCTACCGCATCTCCCAGGACCCCCTCTCGCTCGACTCGCCACTCGGGGAAGAGGACAGCGCCAGCTTGGGCGACTTCATCGAGGACCAGCAAGCGCTGGTGCCCGCCGACGCTGCCATCCGGGAGCTGCTGATCGAGGCCGTGGAGGCGGCGCTGGAGGAGCTCACCGACCGGGAGCGGGACATCGTCAGGCTCCGTTTCGGGCTCGACGCCCAAGGCCACGCCCGAACCCTGGAAGAGGTTGGCCGGGCATTCGGGGTGACCCGCGAGCGGATCCGACAGATCGAGTCGAAGACCCTGGCCAAGCTTCGCCACCCCCAACACAGCCAGAAGCTGCGGGACTACCTCGACCCCTGACCAGCTGTTCGTGCTCCACCCGCTCGGCGGAGCCGGACGGCTCCGCCATCGTTGTGGCGGTGGCGGCAGTAGGCCTTGCGGGCCTGAGTCAGGTTGGAGGGTCGTCCAGCGATCCGAGGGGAGGCGGACCGGGCGACGGATCGGAGACGACAAAAGCAGGGTCGACGAGGCTGGTGTCGACGAAACCGGGGTCGGCAACTTGCGCGGGGGCGCGCCCGTCGGTCCCCCGACGCTCCTCGACCACCTCCTTGGCCCGCTCGATGCCGTCCTCCACGACTTCCTGGGCCCGCTCGATGCCCTCGTCGACCACTTCCTTGGCTCGGTGGGCTCCCTCGTCCACGAGGGTCTTGGCGGTACCAGCGGCGGTCTCGTAGGCGTCGCTGCGCCGAGCCTTGGCCAGGAGCCGGTTGAACTGCTCGTAGCGAGATCGCCCGGCCCTGGCGCCGAGGTAGTAGCCGGCGCCGAACCCGAGCACGAAACCGATGCGGAGACGCATGCTCGTGTTGTACCCAATGCGGCCCGGCAAGAACCAGGCGTTCAGCGATCGCCGAGGACCTGGCTGAGGTCGGTGACCTGGTCGGGGGTGGGGATGGAGATGTTTACCGGCGCTCCGAAGTCGAAGTACTCCAGCTCGACCCGCTGCGATGCGCCACCCTGCCCACCTGGCAACGGCTGGTCATAGCTCAGGCGTCGGAGTCTCCCGCCGTCGTCGAGGAAGGCGTCGACGACCAACTCGGGGCCGAGGGCTGTAGCGAAGCGGTTGAACCGCTCGGGATCAACCAGGGCGCCGGCGGCTTCGACGGCAGCGCGAAGATCGACCGTGCCTCGGTAGTGAGTTGTGGTGGTGGCCCTGATCGTCTCGGTGCCGAGGTTGCGTACGGAGCCCTTGACCACACCCCCGAGGAAGGCCAGGTGGGCGCCGCTCTCGAAAGAACCGAGCGCCGACAGCTCACCAAGGTCGATCCCGGTCCCGGATTCGATGGTGGAGGGATCGACCTTGATCCAGGGGGTCTCGGCGGCGACCAGCGAGGCCAGGAAAGGAGAGCGGACGTAAACGATGTCACCGTCGATGACGGTCTCGAAGTTGCCGTCGACCTGGCCGGGACCTTGGGCGGCCATCAGTGCGGTGAGGTCGAGGTTTGTCCTCCCCCGCCCGTTGGCGAAGTCGATGACGCCCTCGCCGTCGAAGCTGAGGGGGTCGCCGGTTCCCTCAGCTTCGGGGACGGAGGCGCCGGCTGGGAGGGTTGCCTTCGCCCCGAAGGAGGTGTGGGCCGTGCCGGCGGCGATGGTGGCGGCGGGAGCGGCCTCCAGACGAGCTCGGCGGCGGCGGACTCCGTCTCGGTCTCGGACAGAGCACCACCGGCGGATGCACCCGGCGCTGGTGAGGCCGACTGCTTCGAGGGTGAGGTGGAGGCACAGGCGTTGGTGGCCACTGCCAGCAGCAGGGCCACGAGGAGAGAACGACGGCATCGCATGGGGGAATCCTTCCACCGAGCGGGCGGCAGGCTCCACTGGAGCGAGACGGGCGGAGCCGAGTTTGAGATCAGCACCAACGGGCCCGAGAGTTCCAGTATGGCGGGGCGGTGAGCAGTGGTCAACGGTGCGCCGTCCTTCATGCCCATCCGTGGCGCCGGTGGTGCCTTACCCTGGCCAGGGGCGGGGACCATGGGCCGAGCGGCCAGAGGCCCACCGGGCCCCTTTCGCTCGCAGGAGAACCCGGCGTCGGGTGAGGAGCGATTGACTGGGCGACGCTTCCGGGGCGCCATGGGCAGGATCGGTAGATTGGAAGGGTGGTCACCCCCTACGCCCCATGGAGCCTGAGTGGGGAATCGCTGGTCGGGCTGGTTCGCTGTGGGCAGTCCTGTTCGCCGCTGCCCTGGGGCCTGCATCGCCTCCCGGGCCCTGTCCTGGTCATGGCCGTCAGCTACTCCGACTCTCCTGTCGGCCCCTATCTGGAGTTGGCGGTGGGTGAACCCGCACGACTGGGGGCGAGGGTCGGCTGGTGCATCACCACCATGGTCGTCGACTCCGCCGAGTCGCGGGTGGGAGGTCGCCTCAACTGGGGCTTTCCCAAAGAGCTGGGCACGTTGGTGTGGCGCAGCGATGGCGCCGAGCGGGAGCTCCGCTGGGTCGAGCGCGACATCACCGTGCGAGGCCGGGCCGACGGCCCGCCCCTCCCCGTGTTGATGCCGGTGCGTGGCGTCCAGCGCCGGGGCGACGGGCCGGTGGTCGTGCCCGGGCACATGCGGGGAAGGGCCAGGGTGCACCGCATCCGGGTCGACGTGCCCGAGGGCGACGCCCTCGCCGGCCTGTCCGGCCCCCACCTCGGGGTCCACATCGCCGGCATGCGCCTGCTGGTGCGCCCCTCCCGCCATCCGGTCGGCCTCACGTCCACGCTGCGGGCACCGCTGCGGGCACCGGAGCCCGCGCTATCTTTGGGCGTCCCCGGGCGATTGGCTCAGCGGTAGAGCGCTGCCTTCACACGGCAGAGGTCACTGGTTCGATCCCAGTATCGCCCACGGAAGAAGTGCTGGTCAGAGGGGGTGTGGAGTGCTCTACCTACCGGCTGGTCCCCCCGACGTGACACGAGAATGACACAGCAGGACACGGCTGCGCCGGTCATCGGAGCCCGATGACCTTGGCCGACGGCGCGGGGATCGCCGCTCGGAACATCGCCTCCAGCGCGTCAGTGACCCGCTCCTCTTGGCCTGGCAACAGGTGCCCGTAGCGGTCCAGCACCGTGGCCACCGAGCTGTGGCCGGCCCACACCGCTATCTCCTTCGCCGACGCGCCCGCGGCGATCCACAACGCCACGCAGGTGTGGCGCATGTCGTGCGGCCGCAGCGGGGTGAGCCCTGCCGTCTCGATCGCCGGCTGCCAGACGCGCCGCCGGAAGGCGCTCGCTCGCAACGGGCCACCTCCGGGCGCCGGGAAGACGAGCGCGTCGGGTTCCTTGCCGGCAGTCCACGCTGCCAGCTCCTCGGCGATGAAGGCGGCGATCGGCACGCCTCGCTTCCCCGCCCGCGTCTTAGGTGGGCCGAGGTAGTGGTGGCCCCGGACTTCGACGACGATCTCGAACACGTCGAGCTTGCGACGGAGGAGGTCGACCCGTCCCCGTCGCAGCCCGGCCAGCTCGCCGAAGCGCAGCCCGGTGTAGGCCGCGGTGAGCGCCCACACTCGGTAGCGCGGGTCGATCGACTCGGCGAGAGTCGCAACTTGGGCGGGTCCGAGGAAACGCATCTCCTCGACCTCGACCCGCGGCAACGGCAACCGCTCGGCCGGGTTCCTCGCTATCAGTCGCTCATCGGCTGCAGCCGCCAGCGCTTTTGACGTGAGCTGCACCGTCTTCACGACGGTGGCTGGCGCCAAGCCCTTGCCTGAGAGCTCGGCGACCCATCCCCGCAGCATCGTCCGGTCGATCGACGCCAACGGCACCTTGCCCAGCTTCGGGAGGATGTGGTTTCGCGCATAGGACTCGTCGCGGGCGAGGGTGGAGGGTCGAAGGTCAACCCGCGTCGAGCGCCACGCCTCCCACCACGAACCGAACGTGCGCCGGCCGAGCACCGGGTCCGCGAAGCCCCCGGCCATCTTCGAGTGCTCAACGCTGGCCAAGTGCCTCTCGGCGTCCACCCTTCTGGGGAACGTCCTCGAGCGGCTGGCGCCGTCGGGCGTGCGGTACCGGGCACGCCACCCGGTCGACAGCTTGGCGATACTGGCCATGGTCAGTCCTCCTTCTCGACGAGGCCGTCGGCCTCTATGTGGTCAAGCTCAGCGCTGAGAGCCCCAAGTCGCTGGCGTGCCGCCTTCAGGGTCGTCTCCAGCCCGCGGTCTGACCGCACTGACGACTGTGGAGGCTTGGTCGCGTGGTGGACGACGCGCCTGATCTGGTACCACAGCAACTTGCATTGCTGCGTGGCCTGGTGGTTCTCGCGCTCGCGAAGAGCCATAGGGGTCTCCTCCGCGAAGCGTTGATGCTCTTCGTAGGTGTTGGTGTGGTCGGGCTGACTCGGAATCGGGTTTACCCCCGTCGCCCAGTCCCAGGCGCACCACCCCGGCATCGAAAAGGTGGGCGTGAGGGGGACTTCATCGTCTCCTGCGGTGTCCGGGAGCAGAAGCCGACTGGGCTGCACATTCAGTGCGATCGACAGAGCGACAAGGTCGTCAACGTCGACCCTCCGCTCGCCAGCCTCGATTTTTGCCACCACGCTCGGGAGCATTGGCCGGCCGAGTTCCCCCAGTCGGACGCTCAGTTCCCGCTGCGTCATCTGCCGACGCTCCCTGACCTCCCGGACCATCCTGGCCGTCACCTCGGCGATCGGCCCCTTGGTTACAGCCCGTGTTCCCATATTGGAGATTATGCGCTACAACTTGACGTGGCGCAAGCCTTGTGGTTGGCTGTCTCCAACATCCATAATCGCTAGTCCAAGATGGGGAGGAAGACCGTGGAGCTGTTGACCCTTCCAGAGGTGGCCGCCGAGCTCAAGGTCCCGCTCGCAACCCTGTACCGGTGGCGGTGCCGGGGAGAAGGACCGCCAGGAGTTCGCGTCGGGCGCCACGTCCGCATACACCGAGCGTCGCTCGACGCTTGGCTCCGGGACCACGCCGACCCGCGCCCAGCCGCATGAGGCCCCGACGCGAAGCAGCCGCCCCGATGTGGGGGCGGCTGCTCAATGACGATCATTCGACCGGGCGAGGGCGAGGAGTCCGTCGTGTCCGATCCTAGCGGCGCCCTCCTGCCCCGGCGCGCACCCGAGCGGCTGGTGGCCCTGAACGCTCTCGAGGCCGCTCTCGCCGCCGACACCCTGGCCACCCTCGGCGCCATGGTCGGCGATGGATGGCCGGCCGAGTCGGCCCTCGACGCGTATCGAGGCTGGCTCCACTCCATCATCGACGCTGCTGTCGACCAGGGCTGCTGCGAATGGCTCTTGGAGGCGTCGTGACCGACATCGTCGTCTACGACCAGAACGAGGGAGTCGACGTCTACGGGCAGTGCGACGAGATCGAGCGCTGGGCAGCGGCGTGCGACTCCGTTCCCGAGCTTCAGGATGGTGGGCACCAACTCGCCGCCATCCAGACCTACCTGGAGCGCACGTCCACCGCAGGGCGGGCACGGGTCGCCGCTGCCATGCGCCGGTTGGAAGCCCGCATCGGGGACCTACTCGGCCCAGCCGAGGTCGGCAGGCCTGCGACAGGGAAGGTTCCTCGCGAGGAACCTTCCATCCCAGCCAACCGCCGAGCCGACTTCCGGCGCATGGCCGAGCACCCCGAGGTCGTCGAGGACGAGATCGTCAAGTCCACCGACGAGGCCCCGGCCTCCCGGCGCAAGGTCATGGAAGCGATCAAGAAGACCAAGGCGGCGAAGCCCGAGAAACGACGACGTACACCTCTACCCGACTTCGCGCAGAAGGCCGGATGGGAGTACCGCAAGTCGGTCGAGCGCCTGGAGCGGGTCTTTGAGGATGACCGCTTCGCCGCCAACAAAGAGCAGGTGGCCCGCCATGTGAGGGGCCACCTGGCGTACGGCATCGAGGTCTGCCCGGACCTCGCCCACCAGCTCAGTGAGGAGCCGTGATGGAAAACAAGGACCTCGCCGCTGCTGCCATCAAGCTCGCCACCAGCGGGCACCCGGTGATCCCGCTCCACCACATCGACCAGCGTGGCCGCTGCAGTTGCGGGCGGTCCTGCGCCTCTCCCGGCAAGCACCCTCGGACCCTGAACGGCCTGAAGGACGCCAGTGTCGAGCCAGCGGTGGTGGCGGCCTGGTGGAGGCGGTCGAAGCTCTCCAACATCGGGCTGGCAACAGGATTCGGCGGGCTGTGGGTGCTCGACGTCGACGGTGACGCCGGGGAGGAGACCCTGGCCCACCTGGAGAGGGAGCATGGCCCGCTTCCGACGACACGTTGGGTTCGTACTGGTAGTGGCGGCCGCCATGCCTACCTCCGCCTCCCCCCTGGTGTCGACCTCGGGAACAGCTCTCGCAAGCTCGGCCCCGGCCTCGACACCCGTGGCTCCGGCGGGTACGCGGTGGCTCCTCCGAGCGGTCACGTATCGGGCGGCGTCTACTCCTGGCTGAACCAGGAGCGGGCAGCCGAAGTGCCGAGGTGGATGTTGGATCTGCTGCGACCACCACCACGGCCGCCCGTCCGCAAGTTGGCTTGTGAACGACTGCCATCCACGTCACGCCGGGCCGGCTACGGGGGGGCGGCGTTGGCCCTGGAGGAATCGTCGGTGAGGATGGCGATCCCCGGCAGCCGGAACCATCGCCTGAACTCCGCCAGCTTCAACCTTGGCCAGCTCGTCGGGTCCGGCCTGCTCGAGCTCGACGCCGTGGCTGGCGCCCTCCTCGTGGCCGCCCTGGCAAGCGGCCTGGGGGAGACCGAGGCCATGCGGACCATCGAGAGTGGTCTGGCCGCCGGCCAGCGCTGCCCGAGGGGACGGACGGCATGAGCGCCATCGACTGGGACGCCGCCAGGAGCAACGGGTTGCACCCGAGTGAGCCGGCGCCGTGGCCGGTCCTCCACGAGGTCGCCCATCACGGCCTGGCTGGGCGCATCGTCTCCGAGCTCGAGCCGCACTCCGAAGCGGACCCGGCACACATGCTCCTGTCGCTGCTCACCGGCTTCGGAGCCGCCGTCGGTCGAGAGCCGCACGCCCAAGCCGGCAACGCCGAGCACCCGGCCCGCTTCTTCACCGTGGTGGTCGGCAAGACCTCGAAGAGCCGCAAGGGCACCAGCTGGGCCACGGTCGGACGGGTGCTCAACGCCGCCGATAGTTCGTTCTTTCGTACCCAGGTGCTCGGCGGCTGGGGATCGGGCGAGGCCGTGGTCGACGCCGTGCGGGACCGTCGTGGCGACGATGACGAGGGCGTCAGCGACAAGCGGATCCTGATCCAGGAGGGCGAGTTCGCCAGATTCCTGAAGGTCGCTGCCCGCGACGGGTCGATCCTGTCCATGGCTGCCCGCAACGCCTGGGACGGCATCAAGCTGGAGGCCCGCTCGAGGGCCTCGACCACGGTGGCCACCGAGCATCACATCTGCCTCCTGGGCCACGTCACCGTCGAGGAGCTGCGGGCCCGTCTGACCGAGACGGACATGGCCAACGGGTTCTGCAACAGAATGCTGTTCGTCCTCGGGCACAGCTCGAAGCGATTGCCCGAGGGCGGCAACCTCGACGACGAGGAGGTCGAACGCCTCGGGTCCATGGTGGCCGCCAAGCTGCGCACAGCTCGCACGTTCGGACGCCTCAACCGCAGCGCCGCCGGCATCGAACGCTGGGCCGAGATGTACCACGAGATGGCCGACGACGACCCCGGCGGCCTGGTGGGTGCGGTCACATCCCGTGACCAGGCCCAGACGCTACGTCTGTCCGTGGTCTACGCCCTGTTGGACAGCTCCCGGTTGATCGAGCCGGTTCACCTCGAGGCCGCCTTCGCCGTGTGGTCCTACTGCCGGGCGTCCGCCGCCTACATCTTCGGCGACAGCTTGGGTGACGAGGTGGCCGACCGGCTCCACACCGCACTCCGCCAAGCCGGCGAGACCGGGCTCGACCTCACCGCACAGTCAGCGGTGTTCGCCCGCAACCAATCGGCCGACCGGTTGAAGGTGGCCCGGGACCACCTGGAGCGCAGAGGCCTGGCCCGCACCGTCGAGGTGCAGACCGATGGCCGTCCACGGACGGTCACCTACACCCTTACGAAAAAAGACGAATGTACGAAAGAATGAGGTGCACAAGATGACGCCGAGAGACAAGGCAACTCACCGAAACGTCAGACCTTCTTTCGTCACTTTCGTTTCTTTCGTAACCCCTAGAGCCGGTACCGCACGTGGCGCCGACCGGGCGGTCAACCTGCTGACGGCCGCCTTCCCCGGCGCCGTGGTGGACCCGCAGCCAGTGGCCGAAGTGGACTCCGACGAGTGGCGCCGGGCCGATAACGGCCAGTTGGCGCACCGCTGCCAGGTCTGCAAGTCCGTGATGACCTGTCGGCACTACGGCGGACGTTGGACCTGCTCGTTCTGCCGGCCGGAGGAGTCGTGACCACCGCCCGGCAACTCATCGAAATGTCAGCCAACAACCAAAAGGAGAACACCATGAATGAATCGACCAGGATCCAAGCCGTCGAGGTCCTGAAGGACCTGGAGTTCCACCTCGGCACTGATGCGTGGACCCCACTGGACCCCGCGGCCAAGGCGGCTTGGCACGACTGGGCCGACGCCGAGGTCGCCTCGATGAGCGACGAGGCGGTGGCGGCCCTGACCCAGGTCCGCCTCGGTGACCGCGCCGACCGCACCCTGGCCGAGCAGCGCCTCCCCCGGTGGCCCGGAGCGACCGGAGAGGCGTCGTGACCACTCTCGCCGCCGAGTACCGGCCCGAAGACCCCTACTGCCCCCGCTGCGGCGTCCATGTGGGGGACAAGACCGACCTCGACGGCGAGAGCGTCTGCCGGTTCTGCCGGGGACAAGACCGACCTCTTGTCGAGGGCACCACCGTGTGCTCGACGTGCGCCGTGCCCGAGGTCGAGGCGGAGCTGCGAAGCCGGGCATGGGATGCCGAGCACGGAGTGGACCACTGGCGCGATTGGCACGACGACTGGGGGTCGTCGGGCTGCACGGGGCGCCAGATCGTCGTGGGCGACGCCCGCAAAGGTGGCAGCGGGCTGCTTGCGGAGACGTGCTGGGAGTGCGGATGTTCGCGGGTCGTCGTCTACGACGAGGAGGGCCAGGAAGCCAGGCGCTATGTCACCACCAGCTATGGGGCCGAGCTCGAGCGGCAGGGGCTACTTGGCAGCTCGCCAACAGAGGGTGGCCCCCATGACGTGGGATGAGCAGATGCCGGTGCTGGCCGGGCACCCGAGGGAGGACGGCCTCGGCCTCAAGGTCTGGTGCCGATGGTGCGATTGCTGGCACGTCCACGGCGACGGCAGCGGCCACCGGGTGGCCCACTGCGGGGGCGACACGCCCTACGCCGAGACGGGCTACCTCATCCTCGAGGAGACCCACTACGACGACCTCGCCAGCGCACTGCCACCGGTCGGTGATGAGCAAGCCATCGTGGTCTGTGTCGCCGACATCCCCGAAGCTTCAGCCGGGTGGAGCATGACCGCGGCCGACTGGTCGTGATGGGTCGCGACCGGATGATCCTCGTCGCCCGCCTCGACGACGGCGAGGTCGCCGCCCTGCGCCGAGGCCTCGACCTGCTGGCCCGCCGATGTCGAGAGGACGGTCGCTCCTTGCCGCCGGGTCTGGTCGCCCTGGCCGAGATGACCGCGGCGGACAGGCCGGGACCACGCCGACCCGAGGTAGACGACGGCCCCGGCGTGGGTGAAGGTGGCCCGGTGACCCCACTCGCCGTCGACTACGAGGACGCTGCCCGCATGGTCGGCGTCTCGAGCAGGCAGGTCCGCCGCTTGGTGTCCTCGGGTGCCATCCCGGTGGTTCACGTCGGCGGCGCCGGGAGTCCAAGAATCCGGGTTGAGGACTTGCGCCGCTACCTCGACGACCAAGTACCGAGCGCATCAAGCACGACCCCTAGGGGGGTGGGGTAATGCCCGTAACCCCGGAGCGCCGGGAGACCGTCAAGTGGGCTTCTTCCCATCTGTACGGGTTGCTTCTGAACGAGAGGGAGTGGCGGGGGACACCTCAGCCCCTCATTCCTGGGGACCTGGCCACACGCACGCAGTCTCACAAACGCCGCAGGGGGGTCAGCATGGACGCCAGACCTGGCATAGGCCCCCCTGCGACCCGTCGTCCTAGGAACCGCCGGATGATCCCGCTCTCGCGCCGACAAAAGTTGTCCACAGATTGAGAGGGCGGTCCATGAGCACGGAGAGCACCACCGGCGACCTGAGCGACGCACTTCGTCGGACGAAGGAGAGAGCCGGGCACGACGAGATGAACGCCCTGCTCCGAGGCCGACGCCGGGTCGACGCGGTCGACCAGCCCGAGCCCGTCGCCGTCGAGTGGGACGCCGGGCCTCGCGGTTCGCCGTCGCCACCTCCGACGGACATGAGCGCCGAGCTGCGGGCCCACCTCGCGGCCCGCCGGCGGCAGCCCGAGGACTACCAGTGACCGACCTCCTGACCTGGGTCGACAGCGAGTTGCGCGCAGCCCGAGATGACCTCGTCCGGCGGGTCGACCGCACCAGCGCCTTGGCCGAGCTGCGGTCCTTGGCCCTGGCCATCGCCAACCGGGCCGGTGTCGTAGCTGTCAGCCCCGACGGCCTGGTGGAGTCGACCGGGGGCGAGGAGGAGCACGCCTGCCTCCTCGCCCTCCTCGGGCGAGTGAGTACCCCCAACCACGAAAGGAACCCGACATGATCCTGCAGCCCAGCAGTAGCCTGCCCCCCCGCATCGACGTGCCCGAGGTGGCCAAGGCCACCGAAGAGTGGCGCCGTCTCCACGGCGAACACTCCGCCGCCGCCCAGCAGCTCTACGAGCTCGAGGAGGGCCGCCACCACGCCGTCGAGGCTGACGCCTCGGCCTTCGGCGCCGCCATCCGCTCCGGCAAGCCTGACCCCGGCGCGGTGGCCACCAAGAAGTGCGACGCCGACCTCATCGAGGCCCGACGCCTGGCCGGCGCCCTGGAGAAGGCGGCGGGCTCGGCCGAGGCCGACCTCCTGGGGGTGGTGGAGCGCCACCGCGACAAGTGGGCGGCCCTGCTCGACCAGCAGGCCGAGGAGGCCCAGAAGGCCTACAGCGCCGCCGTGGAGGCCGTCGAGGTCTCCCGGCGCCGTCTCTGCGCGGTGAGGGCCACCGGCTCGTGGCTGCGCGGCTTCCCCGGCCGCCCGGCCTACAAGCCGGTGTCTCTCGGTGTGGCCGCGCTGGTCGCTCGCCATGGCGACCCCTACACCTGGCCCGAGGTCCTCGCCGCCCTGCGGAGCGACGCCTCTCCCGTCCTGCGGCCGGACGCAGCCCCACTCGTCCTGCGGCCGCCCACCGCCGCCTGAGCCTGGCGTCAACGCCACCGCGGGCCCGGTCTGTACGGCGCCACCCGCGGCCGATGGCGGCGAGGGGACCTCCTCCAGTGACCCGCCAGCGCCCACCAAGCGGCCCTCCGGTGATCTCGCCGGGGGGTCCTTGGCTGTATCCGCTACCGTCGCCCTCGTGCGCATCGACGAGCTGCACGACTGGCAAGCGCTCATGCGCCCCGGTGACCCGCTCGACCTGCTCGTCGACTTCCAGCGAGTTCGACCACCGTGGATGGCCCGGGCCGCCTGCAGGGATCACCCCGAGGTCGACTTCTTCCCCGACGCCCCCCGGCGTGGCACCCCTCCCAACGTGGCGCCGGCCTTGGCCGTCTGCAAGCGCTGCCCGGTGAGCTACCAGTGTTTGGAGTTCGCCGAGGAGAACGGCGAGGCCGGCGGGATATGGGGCGGCCTCGCCGCACGCCAGCGCCGCGCGAAGGAGCGCGGCGCTGGCGTGGGGGGGCTGCCTGAGTGGGGGTACGAGGGTGCGGTGAGGCAGGCGGTCGCTACCCAGGTAGCGACCGGCGGTTCAGGAGCCCCGGAGCGCCTCGAGCAGCTCCTCCGCACCGGCCATGGCCTGGTCGACGCCCACGCCGTCTCGCACGGCGTCCACGAGGGCCTGTAGGCGGTGCTCGACCCGCCCGAGGGTGTAGTCGACGGACCGGCCGGCCACGATGTTGGTCTCCTCGGCGCTCATCGCTGGCCGCCTCGTGACACAGACGTGACACAGGAGGTCGAGAAACGCCGACAACTAGCGAGTAATAACAACAATGTCTTACCGCAGGTCAGAGGCGCTTTCGGGCCATTCCCGCAGGTCAGCGAAGTGGGCTGCAATGCCTTCACACGGCAGAGGTCACTGGTTCGATCCCAGTATCGCCCACCGGTAGAAGTGCTGGTCAGAGCGTTGCAGGGTGAGAAGTATTCCCACTCCTCGACCGGTCGTGCCAACTAGCGTGCCACTAGCAGATCGTTTTTCAAGCGGGAATGGGGTGCTGGGACCGGTGCTGACGGGGTCTTGCGGGCCCTTGCGGCAAGTTGCCGAGCGGGCCAGTGGCGTCGCCCGCTTGACCTGAACTCGGGCCGGCGATGGGCTTGTGCCATGGCCTCGCCCCTTCCCGACTACACGCCGCTGGTCGAAGCCGCCGTCGTTTCCTACTGGGACGTCCGCAGCCGCCAGGCCCAGACCTCGAAGGACCTCGGCGTCCTCGACACCGGCATCCGCTCAGAAGTGACGGGAGGCCGGCATCTCGACGAGCTCCACCGGCTGATCGTGCGGGTCTTCATCGACGCCGGCGTCCCGGCGGACATGCTCGAGGTGAGGAAGCGGCCCATCCCGGGGTTCTTCCGGCGGGACAAGAGCTGGGACGTGGTCGTCACTGTCGCCGATCGGGTGGTGGGAATCGTGGAGCTGAAGTCGATGGCGGGCGAGGAGCCCGACAAGAACTACAACAACCGCACCGACGAGGCGCTCGGGCAGGCGGTGGACGTATGGAAGGCGGTCGAGAGGGAGTTGATCGACGCACCGTTGCGGCCCTGGCTGGGCTACTTCATGCTCCTCGAGGACAACGATTCTGCCAATCGATCAGTCACGCATCGGTCCCCGGTCTGGCCGGCCGATCCCGTCTTCGATCAGTCGACCTACGCCAAGCGTTACGAGATCTTCTTCGATCGCATGGTGAGGGAACGGCTGCTCGATGCTGCCTGCCTGGTGCTCGCCAACAAGAGCGATGGCAAGGTCCAGTTCCCGAGCAACGCCCTTTCCTTCCAGACCTTCGCCGCTGCTATCCACGGCCGATGCCTGCAGTTCCGGGCGATGAACCCCGATCTGGCGTGGCCCTCGTGACCGAGGGGCGTCGGTGGTCTTGTCGCTATGTAGAGGGAGGCAATTCCGAGATCCCGTAGAGCCGGGTGGCGGTGGCGGTGGCGGCCTCCACGTCCCGCTCCCGAAAGGCTCGTCGGAGTTCCGTCCGGTCGCTGGTCGACAACGCCTCGCGGTTCGGCACCCGGATCCGCCGCAGGTACTGCGCCTGAAAGCGGTAGCAGCCGCCTCGCATCTTCACGCAGTAAGTGCCGACGAACAGGTTCGCCACCTCAGACAGCAGCAGGCCGCCGAGCACCTCGATGTCCCAGCCGTCCGATAC
>JBPCJK010000025.1:0-2908 GCA_051005375.1 Acidimicrobiales bacterium | reverse complement strand
GCCGATGAGCTCTACATGAGTCTCAGCACGGTCAAGACCCACCTCGGCAGCGTTATGAGCAAGATCGGCGCCCGCAACCGCGTCGAGGTCGCAATGTGGGCATACGAGACGGACAGGGTCCGTGGCTGAGGGCCAGTACGTTTACCCGGAGACCCCCAAACGACCCGGGGGCTACCCCCGCCCGAGCGCCGAGGACCGGACCCGAGCGCTCGATCTGCTCCTGGTCGAATCGGATAGCCCAAGCGGAGCACGAAGCTCCGGCTGCCTGCGCGGTCTGCGCTGCCGGATCCAGGCCCTCATCTTCGCCTACGAGACGGGTTTGAAGCCGTTTCGGCATCCCGGCAGGTGAGCCCCAGCTGCGGCGTCGACGGTCTTTGAGGAGTTCATGGCCGAGAGCAGCCCTGGGCCAGGGGCATCCGTGTCGCGCCGGCGGGGTACCGTTCGACCATGAGCCACCTTCCTTCGACGAGGAGGGCGACGACGACGGCCCGCGAGTGTGGGTCGTCGAGGACCGGCCGGCGCGGCGGGAGGGCAAGGTCTTCGTCGACTACGACGAGCGGGCCAGGATCGTCGAGAACCCAGAGGTGGACCTGACCCGATTTGACGGACATCCACCATCAGGGGCGTCGCCCCGGAAAGGATGTCCATCATGGAGACCATGGGAAGGACGAAGCGCCCCCGTCGGTCGTTCTCGAAACAGTTCAAGGCCGAGGTCGTCGACCTCGTGCGCCAGCCGGGCAACATTCCGGCCAGCGTGGTTCGAGACCTTCACATGACCGAGTCGGCGGTACGGGCCTGGATGCGCCAAGCCGAGATCGACGACGGCGGCCGGGACGGGCTGACCAGCGGCGAGCGGGAGGAGCTCTCTCGGCTACGCGAGGAGTACCGGGTACTGCGCGAAGAGCGCGACATCCTCAATTGGGCCACAGCACAGCCTTCTTCGCGAGGGAGCGAGACCCGGTGAACGTGTTCCGGTTCATCGAGGCGGAGAGAGCTGAGCAGCGCAACGTCGCCAAGTGCTGCGGGCTGCTCGAGGTCTCCCGGTCCGCCTTCTACGAGTACGCCAAGCACCGCCCCTCGACCCGGGCGCTGGCCGACGCCGAGTTGGGGATACGCATCGAGGCGATCCACGAGGCCAGCCGAGGGACTTACGGATGGCCGAGGGTCCATCAGGCGCTACGCCGAGAGGGGATCTGTGCCAGTCGCAAGCGGGTGGCCCGCATCATGCGTCAGCGGGGCTCGCGCCACCACCCATTCGGACTGAGCCATTGAAGTAGGCAGCCGGATTGAAAAAAGGGGATCCAAGCCGCGCCGGCGTCGATGCTGTGGGTGATGAGGGGATCGATGGACACCTCGGCGCTGGCCGACGCCTCACATTCCAGACCGCGGGTGATCCCCCCAGCGCTGGCCGAGACGTCCCCGCTGGCCCGGGGCCCGCGGGCCGAAGATCCCCGGGCTTGGCCCGAAGCTAGCTCCGGGAGTCGCCTCGTCGTCTACGACGGGGGTCTCGCCCTCGAAGTTCAGGTCCATCTCGCCGTAGGGACGATGTCGGGCAGGGCTACGGCTTCGGTGGTGACCAGCTGTCCGTCGTCGACGTCGCTCACGGAGACGACCCGTTCGAGGAACCCGACGGGGAGTGCCTCGGTGGGACCGGAGTTCACGATGTCGCCGACATCCACGGAGGCACCGTCAGGCAGTAGGAGCTGGCCGTTGCCGGTGTCGGGATCGGTCTCGCCAGCCAGCGCCAACTCGTCAACCCGTTCCAACACACCAACCACCGACCTCCACACAACCGTCCCCACGGTCGCCGTCGTCAGGCAGACCTGCGATGCCCATCCCGAGGGTCGCTCAACACCCGCCAATGATGAGGTCACGCCCATCGAAGCCTCCGGAGAGGCGGTCGTAACCGCCACCGCCGTAGATCACATCGCGACCGCTGCCGCCGCGCACGATGTCGTCGCCGTCGCCGTCGCCATCGAGGACGATATGGAAGGAGCCGTCACCGACACAGATCACATCGTTGCCACGCGTGCCGCGGATCAGCCGGGTGTCGGAGGTGATGGTGCATTCGGCCACCACCTAGCCGGACCCGTATCGTAGTCGCCACCAGGAATCACCAGTAGTGAGACGTGGCCCGTCGCCTTGCTCGCCTGCTCCTCGAGAGCATCGAGCATCCAGTTGAACTGTGCGCAGCGTCCTCGTTACCTCGGCACAGCTTTCCGGAAACCGAATCGACGTCGACCACCTGGACTCGGAGGACGGGCCGCCCGCTTGTCAGCCCCACAACCAGGCAGCCGGGTGACACCTCGTCGGCTCCCATCAGTGTTCCCCGCCGTCGGGCAGGACCAGTTCACCACTACGCCGACGAACCGCGGTCCTGGCCCAGCAGCGCTCCTGGTCAGCCCTTTCGCGTACCAAGCCGGGCCCCGGCGCCGCGGAGCAGGCTGGCGATCAGGCCGATGAGCGGCCGTGTGCTCGACCGGCTCCCTCCCCAGCGGGCTGGTTCCAACGCTCCGAACCTTGGCACGGCCCGGGCCAAGCGCAAGGGCTGGTCCGTGGCACCGCTGCGCTGCGCTACTCCCAGGCCTACGGCAGACCCTTGCCCTTCTCCCTTTGCGCCGTACCTGACCATCGCTATCGAAACCAAACCCCAAGGAGGGAACCCCATGAACACCGTCAACCTCATCGGCCGACTGACCGCCGATCCCGAACTCCGCAACACCAACGGCGGCACCCCCGTGTGCACCCTACGCCTGGCCATCAACCGTCCTCCCAAAGAGGGCCAGGACCAGGGAGCGGTCTTCATCGACGTGGTGAGCTTCTCCCGCCAGGCCGAGGCCGTCGCCGAGCACCTGGGCAAGGGCCGACAGATCGCCGTCACCGGGCGCCTGGAGTACCGCCAGTGGCA
>JBPCJK010000024.1:0-12726 GCA_051005375.1 Acidimicrobiales bacterium | reverse complement strand
CAGCGACGACGTCCACGCCTCTGCGTCGGCCGCCGTCCACGACCACGGGTACTCGTTCGTGAACCTCACGAACCGGCGCACGGTGTGGCCCCGGTTCTCCACCGTGGAAGCGGCCAGCACCCGGGATCGTTGTTGGGCCACCCAGCCGTCGAGCATCGCGTCCAACACGGTGTCCTCCGGTTGGAGAAAGGCGACGCCGGACGCAAGGACCGTCATCGCTGAGCCCACCGCCTGGACCGGCTCGATCTGTTTAGATTCCAAATTGACCGGTTCCTCTCGGCGAGCAACGAACATCACTTCTTACATCAGATGCAGGCCTACCTCAAGGATCCCAGGTCACAGGGCCAATTGAAGGGCGCTCATTGGTGGCCGTGGGACCGCGAAAACAGCCTGGTACGGCCACTCCACGGCGTCCGAATCCTGCATCGGATGTAATACCCGAGGGTTCATGCGCAACCACACCCTCATGCAGACCATCGCCCGGGCCAACCGGGTGTTCCCCGACAAGGACAACGGGCTCATCGTCGACTACATCGGCGTGTTCCGCGACCTTGAACGGGCACTCGCCATCTACGGCGCAGCCAACGCCGAGGCCGGCGTCGACTCGCCCATCCAGGACAAGTCCGAGCTGGTGGCGCCCTTGGCCGAGGCCGCCGCCGCGGTCCACCCGGCCACGGTGGCCGTGATCCGGGTGCTGGCCCAGCGCATCGAGGGCGCGGCGCACATGCCCCCAGGCCGACATCTCCGCCGTCGTCGACGCGGTGGACGCCCTGCTCGACCGGTCGGTGGGAGCCGAGGAGTACGTCATCCGGGCCGCGGCCGAGGGCATCGAGCCCGACCCCCTCATCGACCTGTCACAGATCGACTTCGACGCCCTGGCTGCCCGCTTCGCGCAGAGTAAACTCGAGCGGGACGAGGACCAGGCCGAGGGGTGCGGCCATGGCCAGGTAGGCCCGCGGTCACGAGGGAGCTGGCTCTCGCCGATGACCGTCCGGACGGGATGCGACTCTGCCGGTAACGGCGGCGTAAGGGAAATCTGCGGTAGGGCTTGACTTGGCGCTGGCTCCTTCAGTCCGGCCAGCGGATCCGGATCAGTCCCTCCGTGACGACAACCACACAGCCGCTCAACTCTTCGAGGTCATGGTTCTCGTCGAGCTTGAGCCTCACCGGCGGGGCATGAGCGGCCGAACCTCTTGCTTGGCGAGCCAGGCGCCGTAGGCGACTGCGGCCCGAACGTCATCAGCGGTGAGCGTCGGGTAATGACCGATGACTTCGCCGGTGTCGAGACCGGCCGCTAGCGCGTCGAGGACCACGGTCACCATCACGCGGGTGTCCTTGATGCAGGGCTGGCCGTGGCAGACCGCAGCATCAATTGAGATCAGCTCGAGCGGGTCGTCGTTCACGTCCCCACAACCATAGATTGTCAGCACTCACCCTCACCGTGCCAGGGCGAACCCGAGGGGGACGAGAACCAGGCTGAGAGGTGCGGCCATGGCCAGGTAGGCCCGCATGGGCACGGGCTCCCCCGCCGCCCGCAGGGCATCGCGCCACAAGATGGTGGCCAGGGAGGCAATCGGGGTGAGGCCGACCCCGAGGTCGACCCCGACGAGCAGGGCCCGGGCCGCCTCCGGGGATCGGGCCAAGGGCTCGAGGACCAGGGTGGCCGCCAGGTTGGTCCCCACCGCTGAGCCCGCCGCTCCGGCAACGGCCAGGGTGGCGGGGTGGTGCAGGCCCTCCAGGGCGCGCCCGACCTCGGGACGGGCGGCCAGTGCCCCCGCGGCGGAGAACAGCGCCAGCAGCGAAGCCAGGAAGGCCGGCGGGAGGTGGGACGACGCCAGGCTCGGGCGCAGGATCAGCAAGATGACCGCGAGCACGGCGGCGGCCACCGCCAGCGGGGCACCGGCGACAAAGGCGACCAGCAACACGGCCAGGCCACCGGCGGTGAGCCAAGCCAGGCGAGGGTCGGCCAGGCGGCGATCGAGGGGGCGGGGGGCGGCGGGGCGGCGACAAACAGGACGGGGGCCGGCCGGGCTGGGGTCGGCCCGGCGGGGAGCGCCCGGGTTGGGGCCGTCACGGCGGGGAGCGCCCGGGCGGGAGCGAGCCGCCTGGATGGGCGGGCCGGCGGACAGGTGGCGACGGCCGACGGCGACCACCACGATGCCGGTGACCACCGTGGCCGCCAGCCAGGCCGGAGCCAGACCGGCGGCGAAGCCGAGGAACGGCTCGCCCGAGCGACGCCACAGGACCAGGTTGGTCAGGTTCGACGACGGCAGCAGCAGGGAGGTGAAGTTGGCCGCCGCCAGGGTGGCCAGGGCGAAGGGGGCCGGCGGTTGGCCGAGCTCCCGGGCCAGGGCCACCGCCAGCGGGGTGAACAGCACGGCGGTGGTGTCCAGGTTGAGCAGGACGGTCACCAGCGCGGCCAGTAGGAAGGTCCCGGCCAGGAGGACGACGGGGCGCCTAGCGGCCCGGGCCATGGCCCCTGCGGTCCGCCCCAGCAGCCCGCTGCGGTCGGCGGCGGCGGCCACCACCACCATGGCCTGGAGGAAGACCACCACCACGATGCCGTCGCCCAGGGAGGCGCCGTCGAGACCGGCGGCGGCGGCCAGGGCCACCGATCCCACGGCCAGGTACCACCGGGGCAGGGCCACACCGGTCACGGCCACCGCCAGGGCGGCTGCGGCGAGGATCAGGGCCGGGCGCTGAGCAGGACAGGGACGGCGTCGCGGGCGAAGTCGACCACCGGCGAGGGCAGGAGGCCGACCACGATGGTGAAAGCCACGGCCACGCCCAGGCTGAGGACGGCGGCAGCCGGCACCGGGATGAACGGGCCCGAATCGACCTCGGCGGTGGCCCCCTCCTCGACGGCTCCCTCCTCCACCGCTCCCTCATCCACAGACATGTACATGGCCACGATGATGCGGAGGTAGACGAAGGCGGCCACCACCGCGGAGGCCATGGCGATGAGGGCGAGGGCGTAGCTGTCGGCTTCCACGGCCGCACCGATCACATAGAACTTGGCCAGGAAGCCCGAGGTGAGCGGCACCCCGGCCTGGGCCAGCAGGAACACGGTGAAGGCCAGGGCCAGGGCGGGACGACGAGACGACAGGCCCCGGTAGGCGGAGATGTCGTGGTCGGCATCGCCTCGGCGCCCGACCAGGGTGACCACGCCGAAGCTGCCCACCACCATGAAGGTGTAGGCCAGGAGGTAGAACAGCGCACCGGCCACGCCTCGGTCGCTGGCGGCCTGGGCCCCGACCAGGATGAAGCCGGCATGGCCGATGGAGCTGTAGGCGAGCATGCGCTTCACGTCGCTCTGGACGATGGCGAGGAAGGCCCCCACCACCAGACTGAGCACGGCCAGGGCCCACATGATGGGCTGCCAGTCGAGGCGGTAGAGCTGGAAGGTGGACAGGAACACCCGCAGCAGGGCGGCAAATCCGGCGGCCTTGGAGGCCGAGGCAAGGAAGGCGGAGACCGGGGTGGGTGCTCCCTGGTAGACGTCGGGCGTCCAGACGTGGAAGGGGACGGCCGCCACCTTGAAGCCCAGGCCGACCAGCAACAGGGCGAAGCCGGCCAGCAGCAGGCCGCTGGCGGCGGGCAGGTTGCCGGCCAGGAAGGCGGCGATGTCGCCGAAGTTGGTGGAGCCGGTGGCGCCGTAGATCAGGGCGATGCCGTAGAGGAGGAAGGCCGAGGAGAACGACCCGAGGATGAAGTACTTGATGGCTGACTCTTGCGACTCCAAGCGCCGCAGGTGGAAGCCGGCCATGACGTAGAGGGCGATGGACAGCGTCTCCAGGCCGAGGAACACCACGATGAGGTCGTTGGCCGCGGCCATGACCAGCCCGCCCGTCGCCGACAGCAGCATGAGCACGTACAGCTCAGGGCCGTCGAGCCCTTCCCGGCGCAGGTAGTCGTCAGCCAGCAGGGCGGTCAGGGCGACGGCGGCGCAGATGACGACGACGAAGAACACGCTGAAGCCGTCGACGGCCACCGCTCCGCCGATGGCGCTGAACGGCCCCTGCGCCGGGTCGGTGACCCGCCCCCACAACAGCGCCGCGCACACCGCCGCCAGCACCGCCGTCACCACCGTGAACAGGGCGTAGAACCCCCGAGGCGGCCGGCTGGTGGTGAGGGCGGAGGCGGTCAGCAGCACCAAGGCTCCGCCGACCAGGACCAGAAGGGGCGAGATGGAGAACCAGTCGATGACCGGGGTGGCGATGGGCTCGAACTGAGCCAGGGAAAGCAGCATCATGGTCGAAATCATCGGGCGCCCTCGGCCCCGTTCACGGCCACCTCCGGCTGGGTGAAGCCGGAATTGTCCTCCACGTGGGTGATGAGGCGGTTGACGGCCGGTTCGATGCGGTCGAGCACCGGCTTGGGATAGACCCCCAGGAACACGATGGCGGCGAGGAGCGGGGCCATGACCAGCCACTCCCGCCGGTTCATGTCGGGCACGGCCGCGTTCTCCTCGTCGGGGACCCCGTGGAAGACCCGCTGGTAGGCCCACAACAGGTACACGGCGGCGAGGATGACCCCGGCCGTCGCCACCACCGCCCACCACCGGCGGGTGGCGAAGCTGCCGATGAGGACGAGGAACTCACCCACGAAACCGTTGAGCCCGGGCAGGCCAATGGAGCTGAGCATGACCACGGTGAACACCCCGGCCAGCATGGGGGCCGCCTTCTGCAGCCCCTTGAGCTTGGCGATCTCCCGGGTGTGGCGGCGGTCGGAGATCATGCCCACCAGGAGGAACAGGGCGCCGGTGGACACCCCGTGGTTGACCATCTGGATCACCCCGCCCTGCAGCCCTTGCGTTGTAAAGGCGAAGGTGCCGAGCACGATGAAGCCGAGGTGGGCGACCGAGGAGTAGGCCACCAGGCGTTTGAGGTCGCGCTGCATGGTGGCGACCACGGCGCCGTAGATGATGCCGACCACGCCGAGCGTCACCATCAGGGGGGCGAAGTAGGCGGCCGCCTCGGGGAAGAGGTAGAGCCCGAAACGCAGGAAGCCGTAGGTGCCGAGCTTGAGCATGACGCCGGCCAGGATCACCGAACCGGCCGTCGGGGCCTGGGTGTGGGCGTCGGGGAGCCAGGTGTGCAGCGGGAACACCGGCACCTTGACGGCGAAGGCCACGGCGAAGGCCAGGAACAGCCAGCGGGCCGTGGTCTCCGCGATCGTGCCCTGGGCCTCGGCGATGGCCACCAGGTCGAAGGTCAGCACCCCGGTGGCCTTTTGGTGGAGGAAGGCCAGGGACAGGATACCGACCAGCATGAAGGCGGACCCGAGCATGGTGAACAGGAAGAACTTGAGGGCGGCGTACACCCGCTCCCCGTAGCCCCAGCCACCGATGAGGAAGTACATCGGCACCAGCACGATCTCGAACATCACGAAGAACAGGAACAGGTCCAGCGCCAGGAACACGCCGATGCAGCCGGCTTCGAGCAGCAGGAGCCAGGCGAAGTAGGCCTTGGCGTCGTGGTGGGGCTTGATCCCAAGTATGGCGATGGGGAACAGCAGGCCGGTGAGCAAGACCAGGAACAGCGAGATGCCGTCGACACCCAGGTTCCAGGCGATGCCGAAGTCGCCGATCCAGGTGTACTTCTCGGCCAGCTGGAAGCCGCTGTCGCCCGCGTCGAAGCCGACCAGCAGCACGACGCAGCACACCCCGACCACCAGCGTGGCGGCCACGGCGACCGCCCGGGTGAGCTCGGGCTTGGCCTTGGGGACCAGGGCAACCAGCACCGCACCCGCCGCCGGGACGGCGATGAGGGCACTGAGGAGGGGGAAGTCCACTACGCCAGACCCGTCCGCAGCAGGAAGAAGCCGAGGAGCAGGACGGCGCCCCCGGCCATGGCCAGGGCGTAGTTGCGGACGTAGCCGGTCTGGACGACCCGCAGGCGGGACCCGCCGGCCCGCACCAGGGTGGCAACCCCGTTGACGGCGCCGTCGATGCCCTTCCCGTCGAGCACCCTGGAGGCGAAGGCGGCGAAGGCTCGACCGGGACCGCCGACCAGGGCGGCCACGCCCTGGTCGATCCGCCAGGCTCGGCGCAGGAGCTCGGGCTCGAAGCGGTCGGTCGGCGCTGCTGATCGCAGGTAGATGGCCCTCGCCGCCAGGATCCCGATGATCGAGCCGACCACGGCGATTGCGGCCAGGGTCACCTGGAAGCCCGAGGTGATGGCCAACTCGTGCAGGCGCTCGCCGAACACCGGCTCCAGGAAGTGATCGAGGGTGAGCACCCGGGGCAGGTTGAGCGCCCCTCCCACCGCCGCCAGCGCGGCCAACGCCACCAAGGGCACGGTCATCAACCAGGGCGACTCATGGGGCGGGCTCACGGGTCCTGTCACCGGAGTGGTCCCTCCCACGGGCTGAAGCCCGTGTGCCCCTCCCTCCGGTGCCCCCCGTTCGCGTGCTGGAAGAGATTGGGCGCCGGCTTCGCCGGCACTGTCCTGCTGCCAGCGGGCATTGCCGTAGAACACCATGAACACCTGGCGGCTCATGTAGTAGGCGGTGAGCAGGGCGGTGACCAGGCCCACCGCCCACAGCACCGGGCTCTTGTCCCAGGCGGCGGCCAGGATCTCGTCCTTGGACCAGAACCCGGCGAAGGGGGGCACGCCGGCGATGGCCAGCCAGCCCACGATGAAGGAGCCGGCGGTGATGGGCATGAGCTTGCGCAGGCCGCCCATGCGGCGCATGTCCTGCTCGTCGTGCATGCCGTGGATGACCGAGCCGGCGCCGAGGAACAGCAACGCTTTGAAAAAGGCGTGGGTGATCATGTGGAAGATGGCGGCCACGTAAGCGCCCGAGCCCACGGCCAGGAACATGTAACCGAGCTGGGAGATGGTGGAGTAGGCCAGCACCTTCTTGATGTCGCGCTGGGCCATGGCGCAGGTGGCGGCGAACAGGGCGGTGGCGGCGCCGACCACGGCGATGAGGGTGAGGGCGGCGGGGGCCATGTCGAGCAGGGGGTTGACCCGGGCCATGAGGTAGACGCCGGCGGTCACCATGGTGGCGGCGTGGATGAGGGCCGAGACCGGTGTGGGTCCCTCCATGGCGTCGGGTAGCCAGATGTAAAGGGGTAGTTGGGCCGACTTGCCGGCGGCTCCCACGAACAGCAGCAGGGCGATGGCCACGGCGGTGGTCTTGGACAGGCCGGCCGCTCCTTCCAGGATTCCGCCCTCACCGGCGTAGGTCAGCGTCCCCAGCGAGAAGAAGGTGAGGAACATGGCGACCATGAAGCCCCAGTCGCCCACCCGGTTGGTGACGAAGGCCTTCTTGCCCGCCACCGCCGCCGAGCTCCGCTCGAACCAGAACGACACCAGGAAGTACGAGCACGCTCCCACCCCCTCCCAGCCCAGGAAGGTGACCAAGAGGTTGTCACCCAGCACCAGCATGAGCATGGAGAAGGCGAACAGGTTCAGGTAGACGAAGAAGGTGTGGAACCGGGGGTCGCCGTGCATGTAACCGATGGAGTAGAGGTGGATCAGCGTTCCCACCCCGGTGACGAACAGCACCATGGTGATCGACAGCGGGTCGACCAGAAACCCCATGTCGACCGACAGCCCGCCCGCCGGCAGCCACTCGAAGAGGCGGAAGACGACCTGGCGCTCCTCCCCGGCGCGGCCGAGGAGGCCGGTCAGGGTGACCAGGCCGGCGACGAAGGACCCGCCGACCATGGCTGTGGCCAGCCACCCCGCCGCCGGCTCGCCCAGCTTGCGACCGGCCGCCAACAGGATGAGGAACCCGGCCAGGGGCAGGGCGGGGATCAACCAGACGGCGCTCAGCATGGCGGGCTGACCCTACCTGGGGGGTTAGCCACGGTACCTGGGGGGTTAGCCACGGAGCATGGACACGTCGTCGGCGGTGGCAGTGGGCCGGCGCCGCAGGATGGCCACGATGATGCCGAGTCCGACCACGACCTCGGCGGCAGCCACCACCAGGACGAAGAACACCACCACCTGGCCGGCCACGTCGTTGAGGATGCGGGAGAAGGTGACGAAGGTCAGGTTCACGGCGTTGAGCATCAGCTCCACGCACATGAACATCACCAGCGGGTTGCGCCGGATGAGCAACCCACCAGCCCCGATGGTGAACAGCAAGGCGCCGAGCACCAGGTACCAGGTCTGGTCGACGGCCATCAGGCCAGCTCCGACTCGGTCTCGGTGTGGCGCTCCACGCCCAGCTCGTCGCCCGCCTCGGTCGTCGGCTCGTCGTGGTCAGGTCGGGACCGGGGCCGGCGAGCCATGACCACGGCGCCGACCACGGCGATGACCAGCAGCACCGAGGTGACCTCGAAGGCGAACACGTAGTCGGTGAACAGGGCTTTGGCCAGGACGGCGACGTTGGACCGGTCACCGTCGAGGGGGGCGGTCACCGACTGCGCCCCCGTGCTGACCTCGACGGCCCGGACGGCGAGCAGGGCGAGCAGGCCCACGCTGGCCACCGCCACCACTCCCGCCGCCGGGCGCTGCCCGCCCAGGGGTTCGGTGGCCAGGTTCTCGGCGGTGTCCACCCCGAGGAGCATGATCACGAACAGGAACAGCACCACGATGGCGCCGGCGTAGACGATGACCTGGACGGCGGCCAGGAAGTGGGCGTCCTCCGCCACGAAGAGCACGGCCACGCCGAACAGAGTCATCACCAGCATCAGCGCCGAGTGCACCGGGTTGCGGGAGAAGACCACGCCGACGGCCCCGACCAGGATCACCAGGGCGGCGACCACGAAGACCACGGTGTCCACGATCACGTCCCGCCGCCCTCTCCTGCTCCACCGGAGTCCCGGGGACCGGACGGATCATGGTCGCTGGCCCGCTCCCCGGGTGCGGTGTCGCCCCCGCCGTAGAGGTCGCCGTGGCGGACCTCCACGTCCTTGGGTGGGGCCAGGTCGGGATCGCCCGATTGGCCGGCCTCGGCCGGGCGCACCCCGTAGCCGAGCTCGCCCGACCACTGGATGCGCCCCTCGTAGGCGGCGCTCCCGTTGGGCGAGGTGGCCCGCATCCACGCCGAGGTGAGCTCGTCGTCGCCCTCCCGCCAGTCCTCCCAGGGCAGCTTCTGGGGCCGCCCGTCGTCGCCCACCAGCAGCTCGGAGCGGGTGTAGATGGCGTCGTCGCGGTTGGTGAAGGAGAACTCGAAGAGCTTGGACTCGGTGATGGCCTCGGTCGGGCATGCCTCCACACACAGGTCGCAGTGGATGCAACGCAGGTAGTTGATCTCGTAGATGAAGCCCCACCGCTCCCCCGGCGACACCGGGGCCTCGGGGGGGTTGTCGGCGCCCCGGACGTAGATGCAGCGAGCCGGGCACACCCCGGCGCACAGCTCGCAGCCGATGCACTTCTCCATGCCGTCCTCGTAGCGGTTGAGGACGTGGCGGCCGTGGTGGCGCACCGGCTTGGGCCGCTTCTCCTTGGGGTACTCCCCGGTCACCCGCTCCTGGAAGATCTGCTTGAAGGTGACCAGGAAGCCGTCGAAGTAGCCCATCAGCGCACGAGCTCGCCGAACTCGTCGGCCTGCTGGCGCTGCTTTGACACCCGGATGGCACCGGCGAGGGCGGCCCAGGCGACGAGCCCGACGACCAGCCCGCCGGCGAAGGTGGCGGCACGGTTCCAACCGGCGACGACGCCGACCCGCTGGGCGCCGATGAGCAGCAGCCAGCCGAGCGACAGGGGGATGAGGCGCTTCCAGCCGAGGTCCATGAGCTGGTCGTAGCGGTAGCGGGGCAGGCTGGCTCGGAGCCACACGAAGGTGAACAGGAACACCAGCAGCTTCACGGTGAACCACAACGTGCCCCAGATGATGGCCGGTCCGAACAGCACCGGCCCGGCGGGACCGCCGAGGAACAAGGTGACGATGATGGCCGACATGGTGATGGTGTTCATGAACTCGGCCAGGTAGAACATCCCGAAGCGGATGGAGGAGTACTCGGTGTGAAAGCCGCCCACCAGCTCCTGCTCGGCCTCGACCAAGTCGAACGGTGGGCGGTTGAGCTCGGCGGTGGCGGCCACGCAGAAGATGGCGAAGGGGACGAAGGCGGTGGCGACGATGTTCCAGTTGAGGATGCTGCCGGCCTGGCTGGCCACGATGTCGTGGGTGGAGAGCGAGCCGCTGAACAACACCACGGCCACCACCGACAGGCCCAACGCGGCCTCGTAGCTCACCATCTGGGCCGATGCCCGTACCGAGCCCAACAGGGGGTACTTCGACCCCGATGACCACCCCGCCAGCATGATCCCGTACACGGCGATGGACGACATGGCCAGCAGGAACAGCACCCCTACGGGAGGGTCCGCCACCTGCAGCCAGGTGCGGCGCCCGAACAGCTCGATGGCGCCGTCGCCCCCCCCGGTGAACACCCCGCCGATGGGCACGATTGTGAAGGTGAGGAAGGCGGGGGCCACGGACAGGTAGGGGGCCAGGCGGAAGACCGGGCTGTCGGCCTTGTCGGGGCGGAGGTCCTCTTTGAAGATGAGCTTGATGCCGTCGGCCAGCGTCTGGGCCATCCCCCAGGGTCCGGCTCGGTTGGGCCCGATGCGGTTCTGCATGTCGGCGATGACCTTGCGCTCGAACCAGATCATGAAGATGACACCGACCACGACGATGGTAAAGCCGATGAAGGCCTTGACCACCACGAAGGCCAGGACCACCAGATCGAGGCCGTCAGCGAAGAGCGGATCGCCGGTCATGGGCTGGTGACCCCGTCCGTGCTCCCCGCCGACAAGGTCTCGAGGCGGACCTCGGTCACCGGCCGGGAGGCGTCGATGAGGTCGGCGGCCCCCGGTCCGGGCTGGTTGAAAGCCAGGGCGGCGCTGCCCTGGGGGACTCCGGGGTCGGCCACCACCTCGAGCACCACCCGGCCGTGGCTGCTCGTCACCTGCAGTCGGGCGCCACTGGTGACGCCCAACGGCTGAAGGTCGCCAGGGTGGATGCGTAGGCGGCAACCGGGAGCCAGGGGGGCCAACGAGGGAGAGTGGTGGACCAGGGTGCCGTCGTCGTAGAGCTGGCGCGATGCCACCAGGCGCAGCGAGTAGCGGTCGAGGGGCGGGGCCTGGCCGCCAGGGGCGCCGCCTCCGGTCCAACGCAACAGGGGCGGCCGGGATGGGCCACCACCGGCGTCGCCGCCGTGGGGCGAGGTCGCCGGCTCCCCGGGCGTCGGGCGCCGGGCCTGGGGATCGGGCCGCTCGGCGCTGCCCATGGCGGTGAGGGCCAGGGTGTCGACCTTGAGGTGGCCGGCAACGCCACTGACTCCGGGCGCATCGGTCTGGGCCATGGCCGGCGGCGCACCCTCATCGGCGCCCTCGGTGAGGCCGCCGGCGAGGAGCCCGTCGAAGCCTTCGGGAGAGGCCAGGCGGGCGCGGGTGAGGCCCCGGTGTGAGGGGGCCACCTGCTCGATCTCGTCGGTCACGTCCTCGACGGAGCCGAAGCCCAGGTCGCCCCCGAGTCGCGCCGCCAGCTCCACGGCGATCATCCAGTCGGCTCTCGCCGTGCCTGGCGGGGTGATCTTTTGGTGGAGGCGGCTGACCCTTCCCTCGATGTTGGTGGTGGTGCCGGATCGCTCACCGAAGGCGGCGGCGGGCAGCACCACATCCGCCCGGCGACTGGAGTCGGTGAGAAAGCAGTCGACGGCAAGGGTGAAACCGGTGCCGGCCAGCGCCCGCCGGGCCAGATCGCGATCGGGGAAGTCGGCCAAGGGGTCGGCGCCCAACAGGATGAGGCAGCCGACCCGGCCCTCGGCGGCGGCGGTGAGGATGCCCTCCGCATCCAGCCCGGGTTCGGCGGGCAGGGAGCCCCACTCCCGGGTGAACCACCGGCGGCCGCCATCGAGCAAGACCCGCCCGGGAAGCACCCCGGGGGCCAGGCCCATGTCGAGCGCCCCCATCACGTTGGACCGCCGCAGGGCAGGCAGGAAGGTGGTCTCCGGGAGGGCGTCGAGCAGGGAGGCGGCGGCATCGACGACGGGTTGGGCGGGCTCGGCCAGCGACGGGCGCCCGAGGACGCACACCAGCGAGCCCCGGCGCAGGAGCTCGGCGGCCTGATCCAGCTCAGCCGACTGCCCGTTGCCCTGCGCAGCCCCGGGCTGGGCCAGCAGCGAGCGCATCAGCGCGGACGCCTCGCCCGGCCGGTAGCGAAGGGAGACGGTGGCGTAGCGGGTCATGCCCGTGGCCGTCGGGCTGAGCTCGACCAGGGTGGCGCCCCCCTCGACCACGGCGTGGCGCAGCCGCAGGTACAGCACCGGCAGCTCTTCTTTGAGGTCGGGCCCGAGGAGGAGGATGGTGTCGGCGGCGCAGGCGCTGTCGATGGTGGCGCGGGGCAGGCCGAGCACAGTTTCGGCGGGGAGGCCGTCGCCCAGCTGGGCGTCGATTGAGTCGGTGCCCAGCACGGTGCGGGCCAGCTTGGCCCAGGCGTAGGCGTCCTCGTTGGTGCACCGGGCGCCCCCGAGCATGGCGATGGAGTCGGATCCGCGTCGCAGCTTGGCCTGGCTGATCCCTTCGGTGGCCCGGGCCAGCGCGTCGGCCCAGGAGGTCGGGGCCAGGTCCTCCTGGCCGGCCTCACGTACCAGGGGAGTGCCGAGGCGGTCGTCGCTGTTGACGGCCTCGAAGTCGAATCGGCCCTTGTCGCACAGCCAGCCCCAGTTGACCGGGTCGACGTCGACCCCGAGCTTGCGCACCAGGCGGTTGGACGAGGCCTGGACGGCGATGCGGCACCCCACCGAGCACGCCGTGCACGTCGACT
>JBPCJK010000023.1:0-27513 GCA_051005375.1 Acidimicrobiales bacterium | reverse complement strand
TGGCCGACGTCAACGGCGACGGCAATCACCCCCAGCCCCTGCTCCTCGTTCATCCACCGCACTGCCACCGAGGGGTCGAGCCCTCCGCGGGAGTCAAAGACGGTCCTGCGTCGCCGAGTGGGAGTTTCGGCGACGAGTTGAGTCGTGCCCCGGTCGACCGGCAGAGCCGGTCGACCTTCGCCCTGAACACTCATTGGCTCGCTCCGCTCGCCGGGCCGCCAGCCACAGAGGGGGCGCCTTCGGCGGCGTGCGTGGCCGGCGGCCAGTGCTGGCGGCAGGAGTCGCTTGGCCTTCGGCCTGCGCTCCGCGAGAACGCTGCTGAGCTTCGGTCCGCATGCCGCGGTGTCATCGCTTCTCCAATCCGGCTAGGGATCTCAGGTGGTCGGCCAGTTTGGCTCCTTTGGTTCCCTCGGCGGCCACCACCAGGACGGTGTCGTCTCCGGCGACGGTTCCGACGACGTCGGGGTGGCGGGCCCGGTCGAGGGCGGAGCCGACCACGTGGGCCGAGCCGGGCGGGGTGCGCAGCACTACCAGGTTGGCCGAGGAGGCCACCTCCACCACCCAGTCAGAGAACACCCGGCGTAGGTGGTCGTCTGGTGCCGACTGCTCGAAGGCCAGTTCGGGGACGGCGTAGACGCTCAGTCCGCCCGGGACCCGCACCTTGACCGCCCCCAGCTCGTCGAGGTCCCGAGAGACGGTGGCCTGGGTGGCGGCGACGCCGTCGTCGGCCAGCAGCTCGACGAGTTGCGCCTGGCTGGTCACGGCGTAGACCTCGAGGAGGCCAGCGATGCGGTACTGGCGCTGAGGCTTGCCCATGGCAGCGAGGCCGCTCATTGCCGCACCATCCTGCGGATGGCCCAGCCATGAGCATGGCTACTGTGCCTATTGGTGAGCATGCCCTTAGGCGTGCTCACCCCCCGACCTCGAACAGGAAGGCCAGCAGGCCCCGGATCACGTGCATCCGGTTCTCGGCTTGGGCCCACACCAGGCTCTGGGCACCGTCGAGGACCTCGGCCGCAACCTCCTCGCCCCGATGGGCCGGTAGGCAGTGGAGTAACACCGCCCCGGGACCGGCGCCGGCCATCAACCGGCGGTCGACAGTGAAGCCGGCGAAGGCCAGCCGACGCCGCTCGGCCTCGGATTCTTGGCCCATGGACGTCCACACGTCGGTGGAGACGACGTCAGCACCCCCCACCGCTTCCTCGGGGACCGACGTGACCAGGACCTCGCCGCCCAGTGCCTGCACCCGGGCCAGGTGGGCGGCGTCGGGGCCGTAACCCCGAGGGCAGGCAGCGCGCACGGCCATCCCGGCCATGGCCGCACCCAGGCTGAGGGAGCGGAACACGTTGTTGGCGTCGCCCACCCAGGCGAGCTGCCGTCCGGCGAGCGACCCGAAGCGCTGGCGGATGGTGAGCAGGTCGGCCAGGGCCTGGGTGGGGTGGGCGACGTCGCTCAACAGGTTGACCACCGGCACCAGGGAGGCGGAGGCCATCCGCTCCAGGGTGGCGTGGTGGACAACCCGGGCGCCGACGGCGGCGTGGTAACCCGACAGGACCCGGGCCAGGTCTGCGGCCGATTCCCGCTGGTCGAGGCCGACCTCCTCGCCGCGAAGCGAGACCGGGTGGCCCCCGAGCTGGACCACTGCCATCTCGGCGGCGTTGCGAGTTCGCAGCGAGGCCTTCTCGAACAGCAAGGCCACGCCCCTGCCGGCCAGGACCTGGGGCAGCTCCCCGACCTCGGCCAGGTCGAGGACGTGGGACAACTCAGGACCGGTGAGGTCGTCCACCTCCAAGAGATGGCGGACGACGGTCACCGGGGTCCCTCCCCATCGTTCTTGCGTAGCTGACTGTCGGTATCCGCAACTGAGCTACGCAAGAACGGATCTTCCAGCACCTTGGACAGGATCGCCAGCGCTTCGTCGATCTCTTCGTCGCTGACCAGCAGCGGCGGGGCCAGGCGCACGGCGCTCGGCGTAACGGCGTTGACCACCAGGCCGGCGGCCAGGGCAGCCGCCGCCACCGGTCGGGACTCGAGCCCGTGGAGCTCGGCCGCCAGCAGCAGCCCCAGGCCCCGCACCGAGGCCACTTCGGGCAGGGCACGCAGCCCGGCGGTCAATCGCTCCCCGGCTGCCTGGGCCCGGGCGGGGGCGTCCTCGGCCTCCATGGTGGCCAGCGTGGCCCGGGCGGCAGCAGCGGCCAGCGGCTGTCCTCCGTAGGTGGTCCCGTGGTCGCCCGGGCGAAAGGCGGCGGACACCTCGGCGCGGGCCCAACACGCCCCGATGGGCATGCCGTTGCCGAGCGCCTTGGCCAGGGTGACTACGTCGGGACGGATGCCGAAGTGCTCGAAGCCGAACCACCGACCGGTGCGCCCGAGGCCGGTCTGGATCTCGTCGACGACCATCAGCACGCCCCGCTCGTCGCACAGCCGGCGCACCCCGGCGAAGTACTCGGCGGTCGCCGGGTGAACACCGCCCTCGCCCTGCACCGGCTCGATCAGCACCGCCCCGACCGTCGAGTCGAGGGCGGCCTCGAGGGCGTCCAGGTCGCACCAGGCCACGTGGCGGAAGCCCTCGGGCAAAGGCTGAAACGCCTCGTGCTTGGCCGGCTGGCCGGTGGCGTGGAGGGTGGCCAGGGTCCGGCCGTGGAAGGAGCCGTAGGCGCTGACCACGACGTGGCGACCGGGGCCCGCCCACTTGCGGGTCAGCTTCAGCGCGCACTCGTTGGCCTCGGCTCCCGAGTTGGCGAAGAAGACCTGGCCACAACCTCCGAGCAGGCGGTCGAGGGTGCGGGCCACCTCCGGACCCACCTCGTTGGTGAACAGGTTGGAGACATGCGAGAGGGTCCGGGCCTGGGTGGCGATGGCCTCGGCCACCGCCTGGTGGGAGTGGCCCAGCGACGTCACCCCGAGCCCACACAGGAAGTCGAGGTAGCGGTTGCCCCCGTCGTCCCACAGCTCGGTCCCCTGGCCCCGGACGAAATTGACACCGGCGGGGGCGTAGGTAGGCATGAGCGGATTCACCGTTGCACCCGGTTCACGCCTGCACCATGGTCCCGATGCCGGAGCGGGTGAAGACCTCGAGGAGCAGGACGTGGGGCACCCGGCCGTCAAGGATGTGGGCGTGGCCCACGCCGCTGCGCACCGCCTGCACGCACGAGGCCGCTTTGGGGACCATACCCCCGCTCACCGTCCCGTCGGCGATCATGGCTTCGAGAGCGTCGACGGTCATGGTCGAGCACACGCTGGTGGGGTCGTCAAGCCGGAGGCGCAGCCCCTCGATGTCGGTCAGGTACACCAGCTTCGCGGCGGCCAATGCCTCGGCGATGGCCCCCGCAGCGGTGTCGGCGTTGACGTTGTAGGCCTGGCCGGCGTCGTCGGTCCCAATGGTGGCCACCACCGGCACCAGCTCCTCCTTGAGCAGCCGTTGGAGGACGCCGGGGCGGACCTCCTCGATGTCGCCGACAAAGCCGAGCTCGGGGGAACGGCACCGGACCCGGAGGAGACCGGCGTCCTCGCCGGAGACTCCCACTGCAGGAGCGCCATGGACGTTGACGGCAGTGACGATGTCACGGTTGACCTTGCCCACCAGCACCATGCGGGCGATGTCGAGGGTATCGGCGTCGGTCACCCGGAGGCCGTCGACGAACTCGGCGACCTTGCCGAGGCGGGCCATCAGGGCGCCGATCTGGGGACCACCGCCGTGGACCACGACGATGTCCATCCCCACCGCCCGGAGCAGCACCACGTCTTCGGCGAACAGGGAGAGCTGTTCGGCTGCGCTGGCGCTACCGGCCGTACCCTCGCCAGCCAGGGCCCCGCCGCCCATGGCGCTGCCTCCGTACTTGACCACCACGGTGGTACCCCGGAACCGGCGTATGTAGGGCAGGGCCTCGACCAGCACTTCGGCCTTGTCCCCGGCGCTGAGGGCAGCCACCGCCTCGGCCACCGCCCCCGCCATCACGACGTTCTCATGTTCTCGTCGATGTAGCCGGGGGTGAGATCGCAGGTCAGCACCACCGCCTCCCTGTCGCCCAGGCCGAGGTCGGCGCTCACGTCGATGCGATGGTCGGCCATGACCTCCGACAGCGCGATGGTGTCGTGGGCAACGGCCACGCCCGCGGCGCACACCACCACGTCGCCGTAGGCCACTGACACCCGGTCGGGGTCGAAGGCGGCACCAGAGGCGCCCAGCTCACTCACGACGCGCCCCCAGTAGGGGTCCTCGCCGTACCACGAGCACTTGCACAGTTGGCTTTCGGCCACCCGGCGGGCGCCCCGTTCGGCGTCTTCGGCCGATGCCGCTCCCGTCACCCGGACCTGGACCACCTTGGTAGCGCCCTCGGCGTCGAGCACCATCTGTCCAGCCAGGTCGGCGCAGGCAGCGGCCACCGCAGCAGCCAGGGACACGTCATCGACCGGCCCCGCCCGACCACTGGCCAGGAGGATCACCGTGTCGTTGGTGGAGCAGGCTCCGTCGGTGGAGATGGCGTGGAACGACGCCGGCATGGCTGCCGACAGTGCCATCTGCAGCTGCTCCGTTGAGGCGTCAGCGTCGGTGGTCAGCACCGCCAGCATGGTGGCCGAGGGAGGGGCGAGCATGTGCGGCGCCAGCATGGCCGCCCCTTTGGACATGCCCCCCACGGTAAAGTCCCCGGCCTCGACCACCACCTCCTTGGCGCTGGTGTCGGTGGTGAGGATGGCGCGGGCAGCCTGTGCCCCGCCGTCGGGGGTGAGGGCGGCGGCAAGGGCAGGGATGCCGGTGGTGATGGGGGCCATGGGCAGGGGGATGCCGATGAGCCCGGTCGAGCACACCAGCACCTCCTCGGGCGCGCAGCCCAGCGCGGACGCCACCAGGGCACAGGTGCGCTCGGCGTTGGCCAGGCCGGCGGCCCCGGTGGCGGCGTTGGCGTTGCCGCTGTTGAGCACCACCGCCGCCGCCCGACCGCCGGTGGCGGCCAGGTGGGCACCGGAGGTGAGCACCGGAGCGGCGGTGGCCCGGTTGGTGGTGAACACGGCGGCGGCCGGGACCGCCCGGTGGTCGGTGGTCGCCACCAGGGCCAGGTCGGCTACGCCGCCGGCCTTGATGCCGCAGGCCGTCCCCGCAGCCACGAACCCCCCGGGGGCGGTGACGCTCACGGCTGCGTCCCCCCCACCGCAGTCATGGGTAGGCGCCGGCGACGGACAGGCCGGCGCCCTCGTCGAGCCCGAGGGCGAGGTTGGCGCACTGCAGCGCCTGACCGGCGGCACCCTTGCCCAGGTTGTCGAGAGCGCACAGCACCACCACCCAGCCCGTACGGGGGTCGTGGCGGGCGCTGAGGTGGGCGCAGTTCGACCCGGCGGTGGCTTTGGTCGACGGCGACTCATCGCCCACCACGACGAAGCGTTCGCCCCGGTAGGCCTCGGACAACACCTCCAGCAGCTCGGCGGTGGAGGTCGGGCCGGCCGGACGGGCGTAGCAGGTGGCCAGGATGCCCCGGTCCATGGGGGCCAGGTGGGGCGTGAACAGCACCGACGCCCCAGTGGCCTGCTCGATCTCAGGGGTGTGGCGGTGGTCGAGGAGGCCGTAGGCCCGGAAGTCCTCGTCGACGGTGCAGAAGGTGGTTCCGGCCTTGGCTGCCCGCCCGGCGCCGGAAACCCCGCTGGCAGCGTCGACGATGACCCCGTGGGGTTCGATCGCCCCCTCCCGCACCAGGGGGGCAAGGGCCAGGGCGGCGGCGGTCGGGTAGCAGCCGGGGACGGCTACGGCCCGAGCACCGATCAGGTCGGGTCGGAACAGCTCAGGCAGGCCGTAGGCGAAGTTGGCCAGCAACGACGGGCACGGGTGCGCCTCTCCGTACCACCGCGGGTAGGCGCCCGGGTCCTTGAGGCGAAAGTCGGCGGCCAGGTCGACCACCACCTCCACCCGCTTGGCCAGTTCGGGGACCAACCCGGCGCTGGCCCCATGCGGTAGGGCGAGGAACACGAGGTCGAGACCATCGGCCTGGCTCGGGTCGAAGCGGGTGAAGGCCAGCGCCCCGGCCGCGGCCGCCAGGTTGGGGTACAACGCCGCCACCGCTACCCCGGCCTGGGTGTCAGCGGTGGCCCACGCCACCTCGAGGTCGGGGTGGGCCAGGGTCAGGCGCAGCAACTCGGCTCCGGCATAGCCCGAAGCTCCGACGATCCCGATCCTGAGCACAGTGCCAGCATACGTTAGGTTGGATGACTATGCAAATCTACCGGCCTAGTAGCCAAGGCAACTGGATCAGAACTGACGCAAGGCGGTTGCTGGGTCGAGACGTGCGGCTCGCAGCGCAGGGATGACCCCGGCGACGGCGCCAACGACTCCTCCGAGGAGGGGCGCGGCGGCCAGGACGCGAACATCCAGGACGGGTGTCCACTCTCGCGCGACGGACACGTCTACGACCATGTGAGATCCCGCTCCGGCGAGAGCCCCGCCAAGTACACCGATGGTGAGGGCCTCGCTCAAGAACTGGACGACGATGTGGCGTCGCCGGGCCCCAAGGGCCATACGCAACCCGATCTCTCCCCGGCGTTCGAGAACGGCGACCGTTGTGGCGTTGGCGATGCCGATCCCGCCGACGGCCAGAGCCAGAAGTCCCAGGCCCAGGAAGGTGAAGCGGAGATCGTCGCCGACTTCGTTGGCCAAACGCCGAGGGGTGATGGGCGGTACCACCGCTATCAGCTCCGGTCCTGTGGGACGTACAGCCACCGCCAGCTGTCGAGCCACGGTTTCGGCGGCTCCCACCGACGTTCGCACCAGCAGGGTCGGCTCATCGGTGGGACAAGGCGCGCCGAACTGCTTTCGCGCCGTAGAAGCGGGCACGATGACACCGACCTCGAGTTGGCTCGAGCGCGGAACGCTGTCGACGATGCCCACCAGGAGGAAAGGGACGTCATCGATGAACACGGCGCGCTGGCCGGAGACGTCGGCGACACCCAAGAGGTTGGCAGCCGAGCGGCTGAGCACTGCCACACGAGCCTCAGTCCGGTCGTGCCGGGCGCCGAAGAGCCGCCCCTCCACACCGGTGGCCTCAGTGGTGGGGAAGATCCTTCAGCTCGGCCGCGCAGACCTCGACAGCGGCAGCGAGAGTGAACGTACCGGCGAAGACCGACAGCCGTCGGAAGAGCACCTGCTCAGTCTCGGAGAGCGACTCGGTGGCTGGACTGGAGCGCGGCGTGGAGGGAGCGGTGACCAGGGGGGACGTCGTGGCTTGCGGTGATCAGCAGCTCGAAGCGCTGGTCGAGCCGTGCCGCGATCTGCTCGGGTGTCAACGGCCCTACCCGGCCGGCGGCCAGCTCGATGGCCAGAGGTAGCCCATCGAGGCGCCGGCAGATCTCGGCGACCGCCGCCGCCGCCTCCTCGGTCAGGGCGAAGTCGTTGAGGGGGACCCGATCCATGAAGAGACGGACAGCGTCGTTACCCGCCACCTCTTCAAGCGGGGTACCAGGAAGGGGAACGGCAAGTGACGGAACCTGCCACGGAACCTCACCATCGACTTGGAGACACTCACGACTGGTGGCGAGGATGGAGAGGTGGGGGCAGGACGCGAGCAACGTCGATGCGAGGATGGCGCAGGCGTCGAGCAGGTGCTCGCAGTTGTCGAGCACCAGCAGGGCAAAGTCGTGCGAGATGTGGTCGATCAGGGCGTCGGTGACGGACTGACCGGATGGCTCACGAACAGACAGCGCCGATGCCACGACCTGAGGCACCAGTGGCTGATGGGCCAGGCCCGACAGGCCCGCCATCCAGGCCCCCCGGGAAAGCACCGCCCGAGCGACATGGACCGCAAGGCGAGTCTTGCCCACTCCGAGCGGCCCGACGAGAGTCACCAGGCGACGTGAGGTGACCAGCTGTGCCACTTCCTCCGCTTCTTCGTGCCGTCCCACCATCGTGGTGAGCGGATTCGGCAGGTTCGTCGGTGGCATGCGTTGCCCCATGGCCATAGTGATGAACCGATCATCGCGCGGCGCGGGGGTTGGCGGGCGGGATGCGGTCGGAGTTGAGTTTTACCAGCTCACCGGCGAATCTCCGGCGCGACGGTGATTCGCCTTACGGCGGTGCCATGACCCCGGCGATGCTCACACCCGCCAGGATCGAAGGTGTCGGTGACGGCTTGTTCGCGGGCGCGGTCGCCGGGCTTCTCAGCGGGGCGCCGTCGACGGTCCACGCCCTGGTCAGCGGAAGGGATCCCCTACAGGCGGTGCACGCAGCGGGAACACTGGTGCTGGCGCCCGATACCGCGCCGAGGTGGCTGCTGGTCGTCGGGACCGCGGTCCATACCCTGGTTTCTTTGGGGTGGGCCACGCTGTTCGCCCTGGTTCTTCCCCGGCGCCACACCACGTCGGCCGCTCTTGTCGCCGGGATGGCTGTCGCCGGCTTCGATCTCGGAGTGGTGGGTCGGCGCTACCCCCGGATCCGGGCCATGCCTGCCGCGTCCCAAGTCGCAGACCACCTGGCCTTCGGCGCCCTGGTCGGGATCGTGGTGACGAGGAGACGCCGTTCGCGACTGCGACCGGTACGCTAGCCAGCCAGTACCCTACCCAGGTACTGTACACTCTGGTTCACCGAGTCGAACCGGATGACGGAGGGTACGTCGCCAAAGACAAACGTCCGGTGCCCGCTCCAGACCCACAAAGACGAGGGAGACCTACATGGCCAAGGTGACCGATCCCGTGTGCAACATGACCATCGACGATGCCGAAGCGCCCGAGCACGCCGAGCACGACGCCAAGACCTACTCCTTCTGCAGTAGCGACTGCAGGGAGGAGTTCGAGGCCAACCCAACAGACTACGCCGTCTGATCGGCGGTCCGGACGGGATGGCACCCTTTGGCGCCGCGCTGGCGGTGGTGCTCGGCGCTGGTATGGCCATTCTGGCCAGCCGCTGGGTCCACCGGCTCGACCCCGGCGTCCTGAGCGCCCCTGAGCGGGTGCCGTTCCAGGGAGGGTCGGCGCCGGAGGTGCACGCCTGGAGCCGCTACCACATCCGCTACTACTCGATGGCTCTGCTGTTCCTGGCCTTCGACATGGAGATGGTTTTCATGTACCCGTGGGCTGTGGTCTTCGTCGAAGAGGGGGTCGTCGCCTTGGTGGAGATGATGATGTTCATCCTCATCCTTGTCCTCGGCATCCTCTACGCCTGGCGGGAAGGTGCCCTGGAGTGGGCCTAGCGGCATCGCCGTGCAACCGGAGGGTGCACGGCGAGTTGGTCGTGCTCCGGTCGACCGGCGGAGCCGGATCGACCTCCGCCCTGACTTGTCATTGGCTCGCTTCGCTCGCCTGGGCCGCCATCCAGGGAGGCCGCCTTCGGCGGCGGGTGTGGCCGGCGGCCGAAGATGGCCCGCTGGTCACCCGGGCGTGGCGGGTTTGACGTGGGACTGAGGGCTGGTCTCGTTCGTCTGGCGGCCGGCGGTGAGGTGCCGGTGTTCTCGGTGGCGGGGTTGGGTGGACGGGTGGTCGTTGAGGAACTGGGGGCGGTGCCGGGCATCGAGGTGGTCGACCATCCTCGGGCGGCGGCCCTGCTGGTGGTCGTCGGGCGCGTCCCGCCCGGACTGCTGGGTCCGGTGCTGGCCGTGCACGACCAGCTCCCGTCACCTCGGGCCAGCGTGTGGTGGCCGGTCGGAGCCGACGGAGGCGTTCCCGGCCCGGCGCTGGCCGCCGCACTCCCCGGACTGGTGGTCGGACGCTCCGGCGATGTCAACGGCCTCCGACGCCTGTTCGCCGACATGCTCGACGGCGGCCATCCCACGGACCCGGCCGCCCTGGGCGACATCGACCCCGCTCCCTGGCGAGGGGTGGGTCCCTATGGGCACGGGGGCACGGGCATGACCGGCGGTGTCCCTTACGGGCGCCCTATGGCCGGTCGGGCTCCTGACCGCGACCGGCTCGAGCTCGATCAGCTCCCCCTGCGCTTCGGACCGTTGTTCCCCCCCTTCCCCCCCGGCCTCGTGCTGGAGCTGTTGTTGCAGGGAGACGTGGTCCAGCAGGCGTCTGTGGGCGACAACCGTTTTCGCACCGAGGCGGGTACGCCAGTGTCGACCACACTCGATACCGACCTGTTCCTCGGCGCCCTCGACCACCCGGTCCTCGTCAGCGACCTGGAGCTGGCCCGGGCCCGCCACCATCTGCGCTGGCTGGCCCGGGTCCTGCGCCTCCACGGTCTCTCCGGCCGGGCCTGGCGGACCCTGGCCCTGGCCCGCTGCTTGACCGCGGCCGATGCCGCCGCCGTCACCGCCCTTACCCGGACGGTAGGCCGAAGCCGAAGCATGGCTTCGGCCCTGCGCGGACAGGGGGTGCTGGAGGACCCGGGGACGGTCACCGGTGGCCCGGTCGCTCGGGCAGGAGGCGAACCCGCCGATGCCCGTAGCGGGGACGACTCCTACCGGGGCCTGGGCTTCGAGCCGGTCACCCACCCTGCCGGCGACGCGTGGGACCGGTTGCGCCAGCGCCTGGGCGAGGCCGCCCAGGCCATGGCCCTGGTCGAGCGGGCCGGCGATCGGGTCCGTGCCCCGGGACCGCCGGTGGAAGGGCCGCGGGGCCTGATCGCCGCCGGCCTCCGGCCGCCCTCGAGCTCGTTGCTGGAGCTCCTTCCCGACCTGCTCGCCGGCCAGGAGTGGGGCGATGCCGTCAACATCGTCGCCAGCCTCGACCTCGACCTGGAGGAGGCGGCCCAAGACGGCAGCCCAGGCCTCGCCGGCGCCACCACCCCGGGCGCCGGTTTCGCCTGGCGGCCAGGGATGTCGCCGGACGGCGGCCCCCAGGGGTCACGACCAGGGGTAACGCGGTCGCCGGTCGCGCCGACGGAGAACGAGCCATGAACTGGTCGTCACCAGTGGCGGCCCTGGCGCTCGTCGGCGGTGTGCTGGCCGTCGGTTCCTACGTGGTGGCGGTGCTCGACGCCGCCGGGGCCCGCATGGCGGCCGGGCGGCCGGTGCAGCTGTGGGACACCGCCGCCACCCCCGTCCGTCGGGCCGCCCTGCTGGCCCTCACCCAACGGTCGGCCACGGAGCGCCCCGACGCCCAGGCCTGGGCCCTGGCGCCGGCCCTGCTGATGGCCATGGCCGCTGCCGGCGTGGCCCTCGTCCCCTGGGGCCGGGGGGTGGTCGTGGCCGACCTCGACGAGGGCATCGTCGCCTTTGGGGCGGCCATGGCCACGGTCATGGTGGCCGTCTACCTCCACGGCTGGTCGGCCAACTCCGCCCTCCCCCTGATCGGCGGCTACCGCTTCATCGCCCTGGCCCTGTCATACGAGATGCCCCTGGCCCTGGTCCTCATCGCCGCCGCCCTGCCTGCCCAGTCGCTGTCCTTGGGCGAGATCGTGGCGTCCCAAGAGGGGCTGTGGAACGTGGTGCGCCAGCCGCTCGGACTTCCCCTCTACCTAGTCGCCGGCCTGGGCCTGGCCTTCTGGGAGCCGCTCAACCTCGCCGATGGACCCGACCTGTCCGGGGGCACCACCGCCGAGGTGTCGGGGCCCGACCGACTGGTGTGGGCCCTGGCCCGCCACTGCGTGGTGGTCGCCGTGGCCGCAGTAGGAGCCGCCACCTTCCTCGGGGGGTGGTGGGGACCGGTCCTGCCCGGGCCGGTGTGGATGGCGCTCAAGACGCTGGCCCTTGCTGCCGTGGTGGTGGGGCTCGGCCACCGGGTGGCCCGCGTCCGCCTCGAGCGCTTCGTGGTGGTCGCCTGGACCGTGCTCATCCCCCTCGCCCTCGTTGACGTCTTCCTCTCCGGAGCGCTGGCCCTGTGACCAGCGACTCGCCCCTGATCGACGTGGCCTTCTACGCCTTCGCCGCCGGGGCGGTGGTGGCGGCGTGGTTGGTCTTTCGCACCGACTCCATGGTGCGGGCCGCCTACTGGCTCTTCGCCAGCTTCGTCGGTGTGGGCCTGACCATGGTCCTGCTCGACGCAGCCTTCCTCGGACTGGTGCTGGTGCTGATGATGGCCGGGGAGATGACGATCATGGCGGTGTTCATGGTCATGTTCATGATGAACCCGGCCGGATTGAACCCCATGAACATGGTCCACCAGCACCGCAGCGCCCAGGTGGCGGGGGTGGTCGCCTTCGCCGGACTGGCCTACGTCGGCCTCGTCGCCCGCTTTCCCGACCACCCGGTAGCCCCCTCCGCCCGGCCCACGGCTGAGCTCGGCGGCGAGCTGCTGGGCGACTCCATGCTCATCTTCGAAGGCGCCGGTGTCACCCTGCTGGCCACCATGATCGGCGCCATCGCCATCGCCAGCCACCGGGGTCGCTTCGGCGACGCCTACGACGCCTCCGCACCCCCGTCACTGGATCTGGCCGGCGAGGCCGCTGCGGGACCGCCCCCCCGTGATTCCTGGGCGATTGGTGTTGCTGAGCAACGTTCAGCGTCCAGCAATGGCGAGACGGCCGATATAGCCGGCATGGACCACGAGGACATGGGATGAGCCTCCAGGCGCTTCTAGTGATGTCCGCTGCCCTGTTCGGCATCGGGCTGTACGGGGCGCTGTCCCAGCAGACCTTCGTCATGATCATGATGGGCCTGGAGCTCATGCTCAACGGGGCCATGCTGGCGGCGGTGGCACTGTGGGCCATGAGTGCCGGTGGGGCGCCCAAGGGCCAGCTCCTGACCGTGGTCATCATGGCCGTCATGGCGGTTGAGGCCGCTATCGGCTTCGCCCTGGTCATCGGGATCTACCGCATCCGCAAGGCCGACATGACCGAGAAGCTGCGACGGCTGCGAGGTTGACGGACGTGGCCTGGCTCCTCATCCTCGTGCCCCTCGCCGGCGCCGGCGCCGTGCTCCTCGCCGGCCGCCGCCCTGGTTCCCAGGTAGCGTTGGCCACCGCCGCTACCGCCGTCACCCTGGCCGTCGGGCTGTGGGCGGCGGCCGTCCAACCCACCGCCTCCTGGCGCTGGGGACCGGGCCTGGAGCTGGGCTTGGCCGTCGAGGGGCTGGGTCGGGTCATGGTCGTCCTGGTGCCGGCCATCGCCTTTCCCGTGGTGCTCTTCGCCGGAGCCACGGCGGATCATCGCCGTAAGTGGTACGAAGCCACGGCGGATCATCGCCGTGAGTGGTACAGCGCCGGCCTGCGCCACGACCCCGGCTTGCGGCGCCTGCTCGCCCTGCTGCTGGCCTTCGTGGCCGCCATGCTGGTCCTCGTCGCTGCCGGCGACCTGGTCGTCGTGCTGGTGGGCTGGGAGCTGGTGGCAGCCACCTCCTGGGCGCTGATCGCCCACGACTGGCGCGACCCGGAGCGCCCCCCGGCAGCGGCGGCCGCCTTTCTCACCACCCGGCTGGGCGACCTCGGTCTGGTCGCCGCCGCCGGGGTGGCGCTGACCACCGCCGGTTCCGCCGGCTACAGCGGATTGGCCTCGCTGAGGGGCTGGCAGGCAGCGGTGGTGGCAGGCGGGCTGCTCCTGGCGGCGGCAACCAAATCGGCCCAGCTCCCCTTCTCGCCCTGGCTGTTCTCGGCCATGGCCGGCCCCACCCCGGTCAGCGCCCTGTTGCACTCCGCCACCATGGTGGCCGCCGGCGCCTACCTGCTGGCCCGCACCGTTCCTCTCCTCGGCGGCGCCCCCTGGCTGCCCACCACCGTGGCCGGCCTGGGGTTGGCCACCGCCCTGGCGGGGGGCATCGTGGCCACCGCCCAGACCGACTTGAAGCGGGCCCTGGCGGCGTCGACCTCGGCCCAGTACGGCCTCATCCTGGTAGCCATAGGCGCCGGCTCCACCGCCGCTGCCGGTGCCCACCTGGTCACCCACGCCGCCTTCAAGTCCCTGCTGTTCCTTGGGGCCGGCGTCGCCCTCCACGCCGCCGGGACCGGCTGGCTGGGCTCGATGCGCCTCGGCCGGGCACTCCCCCTCACCGCCGTCACCTTCCTCGCCGGCGCCCTGGCCCTGGGCGCCGTCCCCCCTTTGGGCGCGGCCCGCTCCAAGGAGGAGATCCTGGCCGCCGCCGTCCACCAGAGCAGCTGGCTCGCTGCCGGGGTGGTGGTGGCCGCCTTTCTCAGCGCCCTCTACGCCGGGCGACTGGCCCTGCTGGCGTTCGCTCCTGGCCCACCCCGAAGCGAGGTGGCCCGTCCTACCCACGCCGAGCAGGTGGCGCTGGGCCTGCTGGCGGTGGCCACCGTGGCCCTGGGCGCCCTGTGGCTCCCTGGGGCCGGCGCCGTGGTGGAGGGCCTGAGCGGTGGTCGCCTGGCCGCCTCCGAGCCCTGGGAGCTGGCCGCCTCCCTGGGCGGCATCGCCGCTGCCGCCGCGGTGCTGACCCTGCTCGCCCGCAGCGACCGGCTGCTCAGCGTGAGCCTCCCCGCCCCGGTCCAGGCCTGGCTGAGCGGCTGGTTGGGGCTGCCCGCTCTGGCCCGGGTGGTGGTGGTCGACCCGGTGTTGGGCCTGTCCCGGGCGCTGGCGGCGTTCGACGACCGGGTCGTCGACGCCGGGGTGCGCCTGGCCGTGGCCGTCGCCGCCGGCGCCTCCCGGGCCTTTTCATCCTCGTGGTGGGGCGAGCGAAGCTTCGACGGTGCCGTCCTGGCCGTGGCCGGCGCCACCCTGCGAGCGGCAGGTGCCTCCCGCCGGGCCGATGAGGTAGGGGTCGACGGCGCCGTCGAGAGCGTGGCCCGGGGCGCAGGCGCTGCCGGCCGTTCCAGCCGCCGGCTGCAGACCGGGTTGTCCCACTTCTACTACCGGCTGGTCGCGGCCGGCTTCGTCCTCGTGGTGGCCGTGGCCGCCCTCTGGAGGTAAAGCGTGCTCACCGCCGCAATCGTCGTCCCCCTCGCCGGCGCCGTAGCCCTGCTGCTGGCCAACCGGCTCGGCCAACGGCCCACCCGCCTGGTGGCTCTGGCCGTGGCCAGTGTCCCCCTGGTGGTCATGGCGCTGGCCTGGGCCCGCTTCGACGGCAGCGGGAGGTTCGAGCTGGTCGAGTCGGCACCGTGGATCCCCACCCTCGGCGTGGGCTACAAGGTCGGCGTCGACGGTCTGTCGTTGCCGCTGGCGGCCATGTCGGCCCTGCTGTTCGTGGTCAGCATGGCCTACCCGGTGGACCTAAGAGGACGGGCACGCCAGTACTACGCCGCCTTCCTCTTTCTGGAGGGCACCTCCCTCGGGCTGTTCCTGGCCCTGGACCTGTTCCTGTTCTACGTGTTTTTCGACCTGTCCCTGGTGGGCATGTACTTCCTAATCGCCGTGTGGGGCCACGGCGACTCGCAGCGCTCGGCGCTCAAGTTCTTCCTCTACACCCTGGCCGGCTCGCTGGCCATGCTGCTGGCCATCCTCGGGCTGTACCTGGCCTCGTCGCCCCGCACCTTCGACATGGCCGAGCTCATCGCCCAACAGCCGCTCTCCGGCGGGGGGCTGCGGGCCTCGCTGGTGTTCCTCGGCTTCGTCGTTGGCTTCGCCGTGAAGACGCCGATGGTGCCGTTCCACACCTGGCTGCCGCCGGCCCACGTCGACGCCCCCGCCCCGGCGTCGACCATCCTCGCCGGGGTGCTGCTGAAGATGGGCACCTACGGCTTCGTCCGCATCCTGCTGTCGATGATGCCCGACACCTTCCAGCGCTTCGCCCTGCCCCTGGCCATCGCCGCCGTGGTCAGCATCGTCTACGGCGCCCTGGTCGCCCTGGCCCAGACCAACCTCAAGCGCCTGGTGGCCTACACCAGCGTCAACCACATGGGCTACGTCATCCTCGGGGTCGCCGTCGCCGGGGCGGCCCGCTCAGGCGACACCGCCGCCAGGAGCCTGGCGCTGTCGGGTGCCACCCTGGAGATGGTGGCCCACGGGCTCATCACCGGCGCCCTGTTCCTGCTGGCCGGGTCGGTGTGGGACCGGGCCGAGACCTACGAGCTGGGTGAGCTCGGCGGTCTGGCCGCCCGGGCCCCGGCCATGACCGCGGCGGTGGTGGTGGCCGCCTTCGCCAGCCTGGGCCTGCCCGGACTGGTCGGTTTCGTGGCCGAGTTCCAGGTCTTCGCCGGGACCTTCTCGGTCTACCCGGTGCTGGCCGGGCTGGCCCTGGTCGGCCTGGTGGTCACCGCCGCTCTGTTCCTGCGCATGCTGCAGCGAGCCTTCCTCGGCCCTCTCCCGCAGCGGTGGGAATCCTGGCCCGACCTGTCGCGCGTAGAGGTGGCCGCCCTGGTGCCCCTCGTGGGTCTGACCGTGGTCCTCGGGGTGGCCCCGGCCTGGGTGCTCGACGTCATCGACACCGTCGCCGGGCCCCTGGTGGGCCGCTGATGGGCGCCACCGACATCGGGGGCAGCCGCTGATGGGCGGTATGGGTGGCGGGGACGGTTGGTGATGGGCGGTATGGGTGGCGGCGGCGCCATGGACATGCCGGTGGGCTCCGTGGCCCCCGAGGTCGTGCTCGTGGTCGGGGCCGTGATGGTCCTGGTCTTCGCCCTGTTCGCCCCCCGGCCGGCCCAGGCCGGCGCCGCCGTGCTGGCCCTGGTGACCCTCGCCGGCGCCGGGCTGGCCTCGGCGGCCATGCTCGGGGGGGGCCAGGCGCTGACCTTCTTCGACACCTACGCCGCCGACGACAGCGCCGTGTGGGCCAAGCTCATCCTCATCGGCGTGGCGGCGGTGACCGTCCTGTTGTCGGTGGAGTGGTTCGCCGACGATCCTCGCCACGGGGAGTACTACACCCTGCTCCTGCTCTCCACCCTGGGGGCGGTGATGCTGGCCGGCGCCGCCGATCTCATGGCCATGGTCGTCGGGCTCCTGCTGTCCTCGGCCACCGGCTACGTGCTCGCCGCCTACCACCGCAGCTCGGCCCGCTCGGGCGAGGCCGCCATGAAGTACTACCTGCTCGGGGCCCTCACCAACGGGGCCATGGTCTACGGCGTCGTCCTGCTTTTCGGGCTGGGGGCCACCACCACCCTTGTTGGCCTGGCCGGCGCTCTGCCCGGCTCCGACGGCACCGCCCTGATCGCCGGGACGGCCCTGGTCGTCCTCGGCCTGGCTTTCAAGCTGGGCGCGGTGCCCGCCCACGCCTGGGTGCCCGACGTGGCCGACGGCGCCCCGGCTCCGGTGGCCGCCTTCCTCACCGTCGCCCCCAAGGTGGGTGCCCTGGTGGCCATCGGCCGCCTGGTGGCCGTCCTGCCCGCCGACATCGTGGGCTGGCGCCCCCTGGTGGCGGTGATGGCGGCGGCCACCATGACGCTGGGCAACCTGGCCGCCCTGGGCCAGGACGACGTGCGCCGGCTGCTGGGCTGGTCGGCGGTGTCCCAGACCGGCTACGGCCTCATGGCCGTGGTGGCGCTGGGGCGAAGCGACATGGCGGTAACCGCCCTGGTCTACTTCCTGGCCGCCTACGCCGTGGCCAACCTGGCAGCGTTCGGGGTGGTGGTGGAGCTGCGGGGGCGCACCGACCGGGCCACCTACGCCGGCCTGGCCCGAGCCCGGCCCGTGCTGGCCCTGGTCCTGGTGGTGGCCTTCCTCTCCCTGGTGGGCATCCCACCCCTGGCCGGCTTCGACGCCAAGGTCATGCTCTTCGCCGCCACCATCGACGCCGGCTACACCTGGCTGGCGGTGCTGGCCATCGTCAACACCGTGGTCTCGCTGGCCTACTACCTGCGGGTCATCGCCCCCGCCTACTTCGAGCCGCTGGCTGCACCGATACCGGTGCTCGGGCGCTCGGCGGCGGTGGCGACCGTGGCCTGCGGAGTCGGCGTGGTGGCCCTCGGCGTCGCGGCCCAGCCCCTCATCGGCGCACTCGACCTGGCCCGCCTGCTCCCCGGCTGACACCCACCCCCACCGTTCTGGCCCCTCCCTCCACCGTTCTGGCCCCAGAACCGCGGGGATTTTGTCTCGCTACGGGGGCCAGAACGGAGGGGAGCCAGGACCTGGCGGAGCTCACGAGGGCGGGGCGGGCGGGGCGAAGGTGGCCCGCACCTCGTCGAGCGTGCCGGGGCGGGCCCAGAGGTCGGCGACGGTCATGGCCATGGCCTTGGCCCCGTCGAGCACGGCCCGGTCGCCGGCTTCGGAGCGGGCGTGCACGGCGAAGTCGGCGGAGTGGATGGAGATCTCGGCCGGGGCCACCTTGAGCATGGGGTGGATGGAGGGCACCAGGTAGCTGACGTTGCCCATGTCGGTGCTGCCCACCACCCGGGCATCGGACGACGAAGCGTCGGACAGCGGCCGGCCCAGGGCGGCCGAGTTGGCCCGGTAGAGGTCAAGCAGCGTGGGGTTGTCGACCATCTCGGCGTAGTCCCGGCTCACCGGCCGATGCTCCATGCGACAGCCCGTGGCCGCGGCCCCCGCCTCCAGGCAGGCCAGAACCCGGGCTCTCAGGGGATCCAGGGCGGCGGCCCGGGCGGCCCGCACCATCCAGCTCATGGCGGTGTGGTCGGGGACGACGTTGGCCTTGTCGCCACCGCTGGTGAAGACCCCGTGCACCCGTTCGGTGCTGCGGATGTGCTGGCGCAGGGCAGCCACGTTGACGTAGCCGAGTACGGCGGCGTCGAGGGCGTTGCGCCCTTGGTGGGGGGCGGCGGCGGCGTGGGCAGCCCTGCCGTGGTACTCGACCTCCAACAGGGCGGCGGCGATGGAGTCCATGGTGGCCAGGTCGGCGCCGGCGGGATGCACCATCATGGCGGCGTCGACTCCGTCGAAGGCGCCCCGCTCGGCGAGCAGGACCTTGCCGGCGCCGCCCTCCTCGGCCGGCGTTCCCACCATGCGCAGCCGTCCGCCGGCCTCGACGGCCAGGGCGGCAGCGGCCAGCCCCGCCCCCATCCCGGCGGCGGCGATGATGTTGTGGCCGCAGGCGTGGCCGAGACCGGGCAGGGCGTCGTACTCACAACAGATGGCGACGGTCGGGCCATCGTTGCCGGCGCCGGCCACAAAGGCGGTGGTCAGGTCGTAGGCGCCCCGCTCGACCTCGACCCCCTGATCGGCGAGCACCGAGGTGAGCAGGTCGTGGGCGTAGTGCTCCTGGTAGCCCAGCTCGGGGTGGTCGTGGATGTCGTGCGACACCGTCACCAGCACCTCGGCCAACTCGTCCACCCGCTCGGCCATCCGGTCCTTGAGGCCAGCCACGTCCATGCCCAACCCTAGATCCGGCCGCCACGCCCTTCGGGTCCGGCCAAGCTGCTTCGGCATGTCGGACAGCGCTGTTAACGCAGGTTGCCGATGGGCAATGCCGTGGGTCAGGCCCAGCGTCGGATGGCCGCAGCGGCAACACGCCGGAGGGAAGGCGGGTCAACGGCTGGAAACCGGTACAGGTCGTCCTCGATGGCATCGAGCTCGGAGTTGAGCGATGTCGGTGTGACGTAGCCGCGCCGGAAGAGCTCGGCCACGTCGACGAGGTCGCGAGCGTGGCCTCGCTCGAGCTTGCCCAGGGCCTGGGCGGTGGGGTCGAAGTGACGTACTACCAGGAGCCCTGAGGTTGTCTCCCACGGACTGCGACCCTCCCAGCCGGCTCGTACCGGGAGGAAGAGGTCGGGTGAGGCGAGCTCTACGTTGAGCTCGAGCGCCTCCTTGAGCGGCGGGATCCCACGCAGCACCGAGCCGTCGTTGGGAACGACCTTGATGTCGATGTCGATGGTGGCGTCGCGCCAGCCGAGGAGGACGGCAGTCGCCCCACCGGTGAGGTAGATCGTCGTGGATTGGATGGCCGACGGAGCGAGCCGTCGGATGAACAGTCTGACCCGTTCGGCGGTCGCTAGACGACGCACGCCGCGGCACGCTCGAAGCTCACGAGCCGGCGCACGAGCGAGTTGTACCGGCTGTGGGCGCGGTCGGGGTCGTCGGTCGCCAGCCGCTCGTAGAGGCGGTGCTCGGGGTCCGGGAGTGGCTCGGGTACGTCCAAGCCGAGGTCTCGAAGCCGGGGCTCACCGATCGACACCAAGAGCGCTTCGACGCTCTCGACGCCGCCGGCGAGATCCTGGAGGCCGACGCTCACCAGCTCCGAACCGGGGAGGTCGAGCGGGAGGGCTCGCACACCGCTGAGGCTACCGCCCTAAGGCGCTTCCTAGGATGGCGGCCGACGGACAACTCAAGGAGGAGCGACCATGCAGACACGAGATGTGTACCCCCCCGGCGTCCCGTGCTGGGTTGACACCGAGCAGCCCGACCCCGAAGCCGCCACCGCCTTCTACGGCGGCCTGTTCGGCTGGGAGTTCGAGCGGCGGACGCCGCCAGCCTCGCCCGAGCAGTACTTCATCGCCAGGCTCCGAGGCCACACCGTTGCCGGCATCGGGTCGCAGCCCGAGGCAGCGCCTCCGACGCCGGTGTGGACGAGCTACGTCAGCGTCGAGAGCGCCGACGACGCCGCCACCAAGGCGAAGCAGGCCGGCGGCAGCGTGCTCGCCGAGCCGTTCGACGTCGCTGACGCAGGCCGAGTGGCGGTGGTCGCCGATCGTTCCGGAGCGATGTTCGGGATCTGGCAGCCGAAGGGGCGCAAGGGCGCCGAGCTCGTCAACGAGGCCGGCTCGTGGAACTCCAGCTCGCTCAACACCCGGGATCTGCAAGGCGCCCAGGACATCTACGGTGCCGTGTTCGGGTGGGAAGCGAACGGCGTGGCTCTGGAGGCCGACGACTTCGCCTTCTGGCGCCTGCCCGGCTATGGCGACTTCCTCGATGAGCTGAACCCGGGCACCAGTGCCGCCATGTTGGAGATGGGGGCGCCCGAGGGCTTCGAGGACGCCGTGGCCTGGCTCGTTCCCATGACCGACCAGCAGCTCCCCGCCGAGGCCCCACCGCACTGGGACATCACCTTTGGCGCCGAGAACGCCGACGTCACGGCCGAGCGAGCCGAGCAACTCGGCGCCACGGTCCTGGTGCCGCCCATGGACGCTCCGTGGGTGCGGGTAACGGTTCTCAGGGACCCCCAGGGAGCGGTGTTCAACGCCAGCCAGTTCGTGCCCCCGACGCAGTAGGCGACTGGCTGGGCTCGCCGTTCGCCCCTCACGTCAAGAGCATCCCCCGCCGGTGTCCGGATGAGCCGCTGCGGTCAACACGGCAGCACGTCCACCCCGTAGTCGTCGAACGCAGATCACGGGTGACCACCGCGAGGGCTTCGACCTGCGCTTGGCCCACCAGCATCCGGTCGAAAGGATCGCGGTGGTAGGGAGGAAGGGCGCCGGCTCGTTCGGCGTGGGCGGCCGAGATGGCCAAGGGCTCGAAGCCGGCGCCCTCGATGTGGTCGACCATGGAACCCTCGAGGCGAAGCTTCCCAGCGCGCGCTTGATGGCGGCCTCCCACACCGTGGCCGCGCTCACGAACACCACCAAGTCGGAGCGAGAGATGCGAGCACTGGCCACCTTCGCCAGCGGGGCGCCCGCCAGCCACCACAGCAAGGCGTGGGTGTCCAGGAGCAGGCTCAAGCCCCGCTCCTGTCGTCGCCTGTGCCCTCGAAGAGGTCGGCGAGGCCCGCCGGCGTGTCGTCGAAGTCGCCGGCCCACCACAGCTGGCCCTTCAGTTGCCCGGGCCGGCGCGGCTCACGGAGCCGGTCAGGCACGGGGGCTCACACCACCACGGTGAGGGCGTCGGGCTCGACCCGGACCGACAGCGTGCGGGCGGTACCGACAACCTCCCCGTCCAGGCGCACGGTCAGCGCTCGCCCCAGGTCGACCTGGATGGCCTTGGTCCGACGCTCGGCGATGCCCGGGTGAGGCAGGTGGGCGCCCTGGGGTAGGCGGGCCCGCACACCGAGGCGCTGGCGCAACGTCAACCGGGCGTCGTAGGTGTCGAGCAGGCCGTCATTGGGGTGGGAGCGGGGGGCCAGGTTCCACTCACCCAGCCAAGCGGCGTTCATGGCAACGAAGGCCCGGCCCGCCCACCCGTGCCGGCGGGCCACCAGGTGGGCGACGAACAAGCACAGCCGGCCCTCGACGGCCACCGTGCCGAGGTCGCAGGGCAGGGTCATGGCCGCCGCCGAGCGCAGTCGGGCCTCGTCGCCCCGACCGCCGAGAGTCCGGCACAGGTCTCCCCCGGCCAGCCCCAGAGGCGGGACGGGCGCCCCTGCGGCCCGGGCGGCGGTCACCACCGCCCGAGCCTCGGCGTCGGAGCGCACCACCACCCCGTGATCGGGAAGGCACCCGTGCTCGCCCCAGTCCTGCCCCTTGCGGATGGTCACTCCGTCAGAGGTCCCCGCCGATAGGCGGGGCCGGGGCCTGAGCGGCCGCCGGCGAAGCCGGCAAGAGCGGGCAAGCAACGCCTTTCGCTCTCGGCGGCGTAGCCGCCGAGCTAAGAGCAGGGTGCTTATCCACGGTAATTGTGGGCGAGGGCCGCCTCCACCAGGGGGGCGATCTGCTCGTCAGCCTCGTCCACGGGGCTGAGGGCGGAGGAGGCTTCGACCACCCCCCGGAACAGGCGGTCGGCAGCCGAGCGGGCCGACTTCGCCGTCGCCGGTACCGGTGCGACATCGCCGAACTGGCGAAGCAGGTCGAGGAGCTGCTTGATGTTGCGGACGAAGTCGCCGCCGGACAGGTCCTCGTCGTCGAGGATCTCTTCGAGGCCGTCACCGGCGGCCCAGGCGTGAGCCAACCCCACGAAGCCGGGGTCGGGCGGCCGGGTCGGGGGTAGCCCGGCCCGCTCCTCGGCGGCCACCAGGCGCTGGTGGCGGCGCTCGACCTCGTTCCAGCGCCGGCGCAGCTCCCGGGTGGGGAACCACGGCGTCGCCGCCTCGGCCTCGGCCCTGCCCCTGGCCTGGAAGGTGAACACCGACGCCAGGGCCGCCAGCTCCGCCGGGACGAGCGCGTCGAACAGGCCCGCCTCCAGGCACTCGGCGACGAGCAGGTCGGCCTCGTGGTAGATGCGCCCGAGCCGCTCCCCCGACGCCGTCAACGCCCACCCTTCGAGGTAGCCCAACGCCTCCAAGACGCCCAGCACCCGGTCGAACTGGCGGGCCAAGGTGCCCGAGGGTTCCTTCACCTGGCGCTTGACCTCGGTCGCCTCCCGGTCCAGGCGCTCAAGTTGCACCCACGCCCGACGGTGCCGGGACAGCTCCGGGCAAGCGGCGGCGGGATGCTGTGCCACGGCCAGGGCCAGCTCGTCTGTCGCGGGGTCGGGGTGGCGGGCCCGGCGCCGGGGCTTGCGCAGCCGGGCCCGCCCCAGGGTGGCGGCCACCTCCCGCTGGAAGCGGGTGGTGTTGGGGGCGTAGGGCTGGGGCAGGCGGATGTGACCCAAGGTGTCGGGCACGTCGTCGAAGTCGGCGGCGTGGAGGGTGAGCCGTCGCCGATGCGGGGTCAGCGCCCGTAGCTGCACGCCGCCCCGCCGGGTGGTGGCCGAAAGCACGGCGGCGGGACCGCCGGACTTGCCTCCCGGCACCCACACCACGTCGCCGGGGGCGAGTCGGGCCAGCGCCGCTTCGGTCGATCCCTGGGCCGACGACGGTGCCGAGCGGGCCCGGTCGAGCCGGCGCTGGAGGTCGAATAGCTCAGCAGCGTCACCTCGCCCACAGTCCAGCTCGGATGCAGCCGCAGCCCGACTGGCCTTGATCCGCCTCAGGCGAGCCTCCATGCGCACGATGTCGCCGTCGGCCTGGTACTGGGCGAAGGAGAGGTTGAGCAGGTGGTGGGCGGTGTCTGGCGGATAGCGCCGGACCAGGTTGGCGGCCATGTTGTAGGTGGGGCGGAACGACGAGGAGATGGCGAAAGTCCGGGTCGAGACCAGGGCAGCGACCTGCTCGAAGGACTGGAATGGCGACCACAACACGATGGCGTAGCCCACGTCGTCGAGTCCCCGCCGCCCCGCCCGACCGGTGAGTTGGGTGTACTCGCCGGCGGTGAGGCTCTGGTGGCGCTCCCCGCCGAACTTGCTCAGCTTCTCGATGACCACCGCCCGGGCGGGCATGTTTATGCCCAGCGCCAGGGTCTCGGTGGCGAACACCAACTTGACGAGCCCGGCGGTGAAGCACGCCTCCACCGCTTCCTTGAACGGTGGGACCATGCCGGCGTGGTGGGAGGCCAGGCCCGCCTCCATCCCCGCCATCCACCTCGACCAACCCAGCACGTCGAGGTCGGCGTCGGCCAGACCGGCGGTGCGCTCCTCGCAGATCGAGCGGATGCGGCGTCGCTCCTCGGGAGTGGTCAGGCGCAGGCCGGCGTCGAGGCACTGGCCCACGGCCTGGTCGCAGCCGGCCCGGCTGAAGATGAAGTTGATGGCCGGCAGCATCTCCTCCTCCTCCAGGCGCAGGGCCACCTCGTAGCGCCGGGGCGTGCGCAGACGCCGCCTGGCGGGGGGACCGACCCGTTGGCGCCGGGGGCCACGCTCGCGGTTGGCGTCGAGGCGAACCGCCTCGGGGTTGGGCCGGCCGTCGACCAGGGTGGGCAGCAGGTGCAGCCGATCGGACGTCCGGTCACCTACCAGGTAGAGGTTGTGAAGCTCGACCGGGCGACGCTGCTCGATGACGGCTGCCGTCGGTCCCCGCACCGTGGCGATCCAGCGGCTCAGCTCCTCGGCGTTGGACGCCGTGGCCGACAGGCACACCAGTCGCACCTGCGGCGCCAGGTGGATGATGACCTCCTCCCACACCGGGCCCCGGTAGGCGTCCTGGAGGTAGTGGACCTCGTCGAGGACCACGTAGCGCAGGCCGTCGAGGGTGGGAGAGGCGGCGTAGATCATGTTGCGCAGCACCTCGGTGGTCATCACTACCACCGGCGCCTCGCCGTTGCAGGTGATGTCCCCGGTGAGCAGACCGACCCGGTCGGCACCGTAGCGCCGGACGAAGTCGCCGAACTTCTGGTTGGACAGGGCCTTGACGGGGGTGGTGTAGAAGGCCTTGGCCCCACGGGCGAGAGCGTCGGCCACGGCGTGCTCGGCCACCACCGTCTTGCCCGATCCGGTGGGGGCGGCCACCAGCACCGATTCCCCCAGGTCGAGGGCGGCGATGCCCCGACGCTGGAAGTCGTCGAGCTCGAAGGCGTAACCCGGCACAGTCGCCGGCTCTCTCACTGGCCCCGTTTGAGGAAGCGGCCCACCAGGATGGATGCCTCGTAGAACAGGCTCATGGGCACTGCCAGGGCGAAGAGGGTGACCGGGTCCTGAGAGGGCGTGATGACCGCCACCACCACGAAGATGCCGACGATGGCCCAACGCCGCCACGAGCTCAGCTTCTGCCAGGTGAGGATGCCGGCGATCTCGAGGAACACCAACACGATGGGGAACTCGAAGCCGGCCCCGAAGGCCAACATCATGAACATGATCAAGCTGAGGTACTTGCCCGGGGTGTACAGCGGCTGGAGGCTGGGGCCGCCGATGCTGGACAGGAAGCTCAAGGCGTTGGGAAACGTCACCAGGGCGATGCCGGCGCCGGCGAGGAACAACAGCACCGAGCAGACCACGAAGGGGATGGCGTAGCGCTTCTCTTTGGCGTACAGACCAGGGGTGATGAAGCGCCACAACTGCCAGAGCACGACCGGCGAGGCGATGAGCAGCCCGACGTAGGCGGCCACCTTGAGCCGGATGGAGAAGCCCTCGAGGGGATCGGTGACGATGAAGGCGCACTGTTCGGAGATCTGGCAGTAGGGCTCCTGGAGGACGCGCAGCACGGGCTGGTAGATCAGGAAGCCGATGACCCCGCCGACGGCGAGTGCGAGGAACGCCTTGACGATCCGTCGACGGAGCTCGGTGAGGTGCTCGACCAGGGTCATCCCGGCGTCGCCGACTGCTGAAGAACGGTCGTCGTCGTCCGGCTGGTCGGCGCGCCGGAAGCGCAGCGCCATCAGCCGGGTGTGGTCCCGTGGGCGTCCGGCTCCACTGCGAGCGGGGGCTGGGCCGCCTCGGCGACGTCGGCCCCACCACCGGGAACGCCTTCGGCCCCGGAGTCTCCCCTGGCGGTACTGGGTTCCACGGTGTCGGGTTCCACGGTGTCGGGGTCCTTAGTGTCGGGGTCCTTAGTGTCGGGGTCCTTGGTGCTGGCCTTCTCGGCTGGCGCTGATGCACCGGCTCCGTCCGTGCTATCGCCCACAACCTGATGCTCTGCCAGGCTGCGGTCAGCATCGGCGTGCTGGTCGTCGGGTCCGGCCTCGCTCAGCGTCGGGGCGGCGTCACCGGCGGCATCATCGACTGCCGCGCCGTCACCGATGGCGGCGGTCGGCTCTTCGGCCGTAGTGGGTTCCTCCGCAACAAGACCGGCGGCAGGCGAGGTGCCGTTTGCCGTTGCGCTGATCTCTCCGTCGGTGACGCCGGGTTGCGGCGATGACAGGGCTGCATTTGCCGTGACCGCGGGGCGGGAGGGGGTGGGCTTGCCCTCGACCGGCTCCTTGAGGGCGTTGCTCATCTCCGCCTGAAACCCGGAGCTGAGCCTTCGGAGCTCACCGATGGCCTTGCCGACCTGGCGGGCGGCATCGGGCAGCTTGTTGGGACCGAGCACCAACAGGGCGACGAGCAGGACCACCATCAACTCTGCCGGCCCGATGTTGAACACGGGCCAATGCTACCCCTGGCCCACGCTCCCACCTGATCGGTCACGGGTTTCTTTCGGAGCGGGCCGGGACAGGCTGAACGGTCGCCAGTGATCGCGGAGAGGGGCGGATGGCCGGATCCGTGGACGTCGAATCGATGGTGGCCTACGGCACGCCTGCCGGCCGAGGCGTGCTCCTGGCCACCGTGTTGGGGTCCGGCATGGTGCTGCTCGACGCCACCGTGGTCAACGTGGCCCTGCCCGTCATCGGCACCGAGCTGAACGCTGGTGTTTCAGGACTGCAGTGGATCCTCGACGGCTACCTGCTCACCCTGGCGGCGCTGATCCTGCTCGGGGGCGCTCTCGGTGACCGCTATGGGCGACGGAAGCTGTTCCTGGCCGGCGTGGTCTGGTTCGCTGGGGCATCGCTGCTGTGCGGCATGGCCACGACCGTTCCCCTGCTGGTGGGGACCAGGATGCTACAAGGCGTGGGGCGGAGCACTGCTCACGCCGGGAAGCCTGGCCATCCTCCAGGCCTCGTTCCAAGCGGAGGACCGGGCCCGCGCCGTTGGCGCCGGGTCGGCGCTCGGCGGCATCGCCGGCGCCACCGGTCCGTTGGTTGGGGGGAGCGTTCATCGACGCGGTGTCGTGGCGGGCGATCTTCCTGCTCAACCTTCCGTTGGCCACCGTCGTGGCGTTCGTGGCCTGGCGCCACCTGCCCGAGACCTGCGACGTCATTGTCGCCGGAACGCCTCTGGACCTCAGGGGTGCGGCGCTGGCTGCCATCGCTTGGCTGGCGTCACCTATTCCCTGATCGAGGCGACGGAGCGAGGGTGGTCCTCCACCATCGTGGTATCTCTTGTCGTCGGCGTGGTCGGGCTGGTCAGCTTCGTTACTGCCGAGAGGCACAGCCGCCATCCAATGTTGCCCCTGCGCATCTTCGCCAGCCGACGCTTCAGAGCTGTCAACGCCGTGACCTTCATCGTCTATGGCGTTTTGGGGACGACGTTCTTCCTGCTCGTCGTACAATTTCAGATGGGTGTGGCTCTTCTGAAGGGATCGCTGAGAGGGTCTGAACAGGCCTCGACCAGGTAGTTCGCGGTCGTGATGCTCAGACCGACCAGGTCCAGGTGCGCTGAGTGGGGGAGGTTCGAGTCGGCGAAGCGGTTATGGGCTCGAATTCGAGGTTGAACGACGCTTGGCAGCGGCAGCC
>JBPCJK010000022.1:0-7576 GCA_051005375.1 Acidimicrobiales bacterium | reverse complement strand
GCCCAGGTCATGAACGACCTGTTCGTGAACGTCAAGGTCGACCGGGAGGAGCGCCCCGACGTCGACGCCGTGTACATGCAGGCGGTGCAATCGATCACCGGCCAGGGCGGGTGGCCGATGACGGTGTTCCTGACCCCCGAGGGTCAGCCCTTCTTCGGCGGGACCTACTTCCCCAAGCAGGCCCAGGCCGGCCTGCCCAGCTTCGTGGACCTGTGCCGGGCCGTAGACGACACCTGGCGCGCCCGGCGTGACCAGGTGCTCGACCAGGCCGAGCGCCTGACCGACGCCCTCCGCCAGTCGGCGCTGGTGGCGGCCGGAGACGACCGGCTCGGTCCAGAGGCGCTGGAAGTGGCGGCGGCCGAGCTGCGTTCACAGTTCGACCCCGACTGGGGCGGTTTCGGGCGGGCACCCAAGTTCCCCCAGACCATGAGCCTCGACCTGCTGTTGCGCTCCCACCACCGCACCGGCGAGGACGACTCGCTCGACGCCGTCACCACCTCGCTCGACGCCATGGCCTCGGGCGGCATCTACGACCATGTTGGCGGCGGCTTCGCCCGCTACTCCGTCGACGCCTTCTGGATGGTGCCCCACTTCGAGAAGATGCTCTACGACCAGGCCCTGCTGGCCCGGGTCTACCTTCACACTTGGCAGGTCACCGCTGAACCCCGCAACCGCCAGGTGCTCGACGAGACCATCGGCTACGTGCTGCGCGACCTGCGAGCACCCGGCGGAGGGTGCTTCTCGGCCGAGGACGCCGACTCCGAGGGTGAGGAGGGCAAGTTCTACGTGTGGCGGACCGAGGAGATCCGCAGCGTGTGCGGCGACGACGCCGATGCCGCCATGGCGTGGTACGGCGTCACTCCCGGGGGCAACTTCGAGGGCGCCAACATCTTGCACCGACCGATCCGAGGCGACCTGATGCGCCCCGAGGCGGTGGAACGGGCTCGTCAGGCGCTGTTGGCGGCCCGGGAGCAACGGGTACGACCTGGCCTCGACGACAAGGTCCTCACCGAGTGGAACGGGCTGTTCCTGTCCACCCTGGCCGAGGCGGCGGCGGCGACGGGGAATGACCAGTGGCGCTCAGCGGCGCTCGATCTGGCGAGGTTCCTGCTGGACAACCTGCGACGGCCCGACGGCCGGTGGTTGCGCTCCTGGCATCCGACCGCTGAGCATCCGACCGCTGAGCATCCGACCGCTGCGCCCGAGGGCCAGGGCCGAATCCTGGCCTACGCCGCCGATCACGCTGCCGTGGTCGACGGGTTCACCCGACTGGGCGAGCTCACCGGCGAGGCCCGCTGGATCGAAGAGGCCCGCACCGCCGCTGACGCCCTGCTCGAGCTCTTCTGGGACGATGAGAACGGGGGGCTCTTCACCACCGGAAACGATGCGGAGACGCTGGTGGCTCGCCAGAAGGACCTGCTCGACAACGCCACCCCTTCGGCCAACGCCGCCGGTGCGCTGGCCCTGGCTCGGCTGGCCGCCCTCACCGGGGAGCCCCGCTACCACAAGGCGGCGGAGGACATCGTCGCCCTCCTCGCCCGTCCCGCCGTCGCCCATCCGAGCGCCTTCGCCCACCTCCTGGCTGCGGCCGACGTCCTCGCCGGCCCCGTGAGCGAAGTGGCGGTGGTGGGTGATCGCCCCGACCTGGTCGCCGCCGTGCAACGCCGGTACCTCCCCCGCAGCGTGCTGGCCTGGGGCCAGCCCTACCCGTCGCCCCTGTGGGAAGGACGTAGCGATGGACAGGCCTACGTGTGCACCGGCTTCACCTGCCAGGCCCCGGTCGACTCCGTCGACGGCCTCTCGGCCCAGCTCGGGGGAAGCTGAGGGCGCCCCTTCCCGTTCTTGCGTAACTCAGTCGCGCTGAGCGCGAGTCAGCTAGCAAGAACAACCTCGCCTGGGGACTGCCGTGCCGGGGCGCTGCCCGTGACCTCACCACTGGCCCCGGTGGATGACTTCCTCGAAGCGACGGCGGTGCCGACCGGCTGAGCGACCGGGTTGGTCGGGCGCGGGGTGGCCGAGGGCGATGGTGGCCAGCCCCCGGCGGTCGCTCGGAACGCCGAAGCCGGAGAGGACCGAGCCGGCGTGCTCGAGGGTGAACAACAGCGCCCCCAGACCCTCGTCAGCGGCGGCCAGGAGGGCCAGCATGGCCGCCATCCCCCCGTCGACCCACCACCACGGCACCGACCACGCCGCCGGGCCTGAGCCTGCGCCCGCCCCCGGTGACTTGTCAGCTTCGGCGTAGCGCTCGGCGTAGGCCACCGGCGAGGTGAGGATGACCACCAACACGGGAGCGGCGAACAGGCCCTGCCAGCGGAAGCGGGCGCGGGCGCCAGGATCCGAGAAGGCCAGGTCCCAGTAGCACCCGGTCTGGGCAACTCCTTCAAGCACCAACAGGTCGAGGCCCTGGGTGAACCCCGCCGAAGGTCCCCGTCGGGCGGCGTCGAGCACCCGGTCGAGCACCTCGGGGGCCACCGGTCGCCCGTCGAAGGCCCGGACCATCCGCCGCTTCTGTACCAGGTCAGCAAACCTCACCTCGCCTGGTTGCATACCATCACCTCTCGTTCTACGCTCGCCGTACCTCCTCCGTTGCTATCTGCAGGCCAAGGAGGAAACATGGTCATCGATGAACGTGCCCGACGAGCGTTGCACCAGCAGCTGGAGGCTGCACTCGGTGGCCCCGCAGCCGACACCCTGATGGACTCATTGCCCCCCATCGGTTGGGCCGACATCGCCACCAAGGCCGACGTGGATGCTCGCTTCGATGCTGTCGATCGGCGGTTCGACGCCGTCGACCGGCGGTTCGAGGCCCTCGAGGCCACCTTCCAAGCTTCCCTGCAAACAGGCCTGGCGGGCATCCGCACCGAGATGGCGGCCCAGACCAGGACGTTGGTGTTCGCCCTCATCGCCGCCGCCACCAGCTTTGGCGGGCTGGTGCTCGCCGCCGCCCGCCTGGGTTGAACGAGCTTACGCCTCCAGGGCGGCCAGGTCCTCGGCCATGGCCCACCCGAAGGCGATGAGGCAGTCGCCCCTGGCCACGTCGACCTCGTCGAAGAATGCCCGCACGTCAGGGTTGACGCCCAAGGGGTCGAGGCTCTCGTGGTCAAGCACGCACGGCGGCACGCCGTCGGCCCGGGCCACGAACTGCCGATCGGCGTAGTCGCCGTCGACACCGAAGCGCTTGGCCAGGCGCCGGCCCCAGGCCCGCTCCTCGCCGGTGGCCTTGTGACCGGGACGAGGCACGATGTCGTGCAACTCGGTGAAGGTCGTGAACGCCTCGAACCCGGCTGGATCGATGAGGCGGGTGCCGAACAGGACGTCCTCGTCGGGAAAGGCCAGCACCGCCCGCCGCAGTTGATCACCCATCATCTCCCGCAGCACCTCGCTGCGCTGTGGGGTGCGCCGCACCGACGCCAGACCGATGAGCACGCTCGGGGTCCCACCGATGCGCTCCAGCGTGCAGAACGAGAACCCCTCGATGGCGTCGCCCTGCCGGGCCTGGGTGATGAGCACCCATTCCTCTCGCTGCTTGGAGAGCAGGCCAATGTCGATCCGGGCCGGCCCATCCGTGCAGATGTCGCCCAACTCCGCCAGCTCGGCGTCGCTCAGCGACGTGCAGTCCTTGGTCTCGACGTCGATGGCCATCTGACCCCGGTCCCCCGATCTGCCTCCTCCTGACCCCTCCAGTCCACAGGCTGCACACCCCTCTGCGCAACTCGACCTGACCGCGGGCGGGTTCAGGCGTCGATCACCGCGGGCCCGAACTGGGCCAGCAGCTCCCCCCGGAGGCCGTTGGACTGGTCGACAGCGAACTGTGGGGAGAGGCGTACGTGGTGGTCGTCCACCCTGACGTAGACCGGCGATCCACCGGGGTGGGCCAACAGGAGCTGCTTGAGGGTCTGCAGCTCGGGGCCGTCCACGACCCGGGGAGGGAGCCGCAGGCGCAGGGGTGGGTCGTTGGCCTGGGTGAGCTCGATGGCCGTGACCTCCATGCAGATGATCTTGGCCGGTTCCTCCTTGGTGTCGAGGCGGCCTTTCACACACACCACGCCGTCCTCCACCAGCATTGGTCCGTAGTCAGCCATGGCCCGGGGGAAGACCATGACCTCGATGGCCGCCTCCAGGTCCTCGAGGACGAAGATGGCCATGAGGTCGCCCTTGCGGGTGTACTTGCGGGTCAGGTGGGTGACCACGCCCGCCACCGAACGCACCTCGCCGGTGTCGGGGGCCTCTCGCAGCTCCCGGATGGTGACATCGGCCCGCCGGCGCAGGATGTGGTCCATGCCCATGAGGGGGTGGTCGCTCACGTAGAGGCCCAACATCTCCTTCTCGTAGGCCAGGCGCTGCATCTTGTCGAAGGCCAGGGCGGGGATGGCTATCCGCTCGTCGAAGGCAGAGGGGTGGCCGTCTCCCGGCTCGGAGGAGTCCCCGAACAAGCTCATGACCCCCTGCTCGCGCTCACGACGACGGGCGATGGCCCGGTCGACGGCCTGGTCGAGCACTGCCAGCAGCCCTCGGCGCTCGTGGCCCAAGGCGTCGAAGGCTCCGGCCTTGATGAGCGACTCCACCGCCCGCTTGTTGAGCACCTGGGCGTCCACCCGCTCGCAGAAGTCGTGGAAGTCGACGAAGGGACCGCTGCCATCCCGTTCGGCCACGATGAGGCCGACCAGGCCCTCACCCACGTTGCGCACCGCCGACAGCCCGAAGGGGATGCACGGCCCCTCGTCGACCTGGCCCCCGGTACCATCGGAAGTGGCGCCGTGGCGGGCGACGAAGCTCGACTCCGACAGGTTGATGTCAGGGACGAGGACCTTGATGCCCATCTGTCGGCACTCGTTGAGGTACACCGCGGCGCGGTCCTGGTCGCCCTTGACCGAGGTGAGCAGGGCGGCCAGGTACTCCACGGGGTGATGGGCTTTGAGGTAGGCCGTCTGGTAGGCCACCAGCCCGTAGCCGTAGGAGTGGCTCTTGTTGAAGGCATAGTCGGCGAAGGGCTCGATGATGTCGAAGAGGGCGCTGCCCAGCTCGGCGCCATAGCCGTTGGCCTCGCAGCCGCTTACGAACTTCTCCCGCTCCAGGGCGATCAGCGCCCGGATCTTCTTGCCACAGGCCTTCCTGAGGTTGTCTGCCTCGGCCAGGGAGTAGCCGGCAAAGCGCTGCGCCACCCGCATGACCGACTCCTGGTAGATCATCAGCCCCTGGGTGTCGGCCAGGAGCGGCTCCAGGTCGGGGTGGAGGTAGGTGACCGGCTTGCGGCCGTTCTTGCGGTCGGCGTAGTCGTTGTGCATGTTGGCGGCCATGGGGCCGGGGCGGTAGAGGGCGACCAGTGCGGCCACGTCTTCGAAGGTGGTGGGGGCCAGGCTGCGCATGAGCGAGCGCATGGGGCCGCCTTCGAGCTGGAAGACTCCCATGGAGTCGCCTCGGCGGAGCAGGGCCAAGGTCTTGTCGTCGTCGAGAGGGACGGTGTCGATGTCGAGGTCCGCGCCCCGGCCCTCAGCCAGCAACACGAGCGTGTCGCTGATCACGTCGAGGTTGCGCAGGCCGAGGAAGTCCATCTTGAGCAGGCCCAGCGCCTCGACCCCGTGCATCTCGTACTGGGTGACGATGGGTGCGTCCTCGGGGGCGGTGCCCGCCTCGGGCTTGCGCTGGATGGGCAGGTAGTCGGTCAGGGGCCGGTCGGTGATGACCACGGCGGCAGCATGGATGCCGTCCTGACGGCGTAGCCCCTCGAGGCCCTTGGCCACGTCGATGACCTTGCGGGCATCCGGGTCGTCGGCGTACATCTCCCGCAGCTCACCGGCGGCCCGGTAGCCGCCGATGTAGGTCTCGTGCTCTTCTAGGCACGCCCACAGCGGGGTGTCCCGGCCCATGACCAGCGGCGGCATGGCCTTGGCCACCTTGTCGCCGACAACATAGGGATAGCCCAGCACCCGGGCGGCGTCACGCACCGCAGCGCGGGCCTTGATGGTGGAAAAGGTGACGATCTGAGCGACGTGGTCGCGCCCGTAGCGCTCGGCCGCGTAGCGGATCATCTCGTCGCGGTAGCGAGAGTCGAAGTCCATGTCGATGTCGGGCATCTGACGACGGCCGGGGTTGAGGAAGCGCTCGAACAACAGGTCGTAGCGGATGGGGTCGAGGTCGGTGATGCGCAGGCAGTAGGCCACGCAGCAGCCGGCTGCGCTCCCCCGCCCAGGGCCCACCCGAATGTCCCGCTGTCGGGCGTAGGCGATCAGGTCCCACACGATGAGGAAGTACGACGAGAAGCCCATCTCGGCGATGATCCCCAGCTCGTAGTCGAGCCGCTCGGTCACAGTCGTCGGCAACGCCTCACCCCAGCGCCGCACCGCCCCCTCGTAGGTCAGGTGGCGGAGGTAGGCAGCGTCATCGTCGAAGCCGACGGGCAACGGGAAGGTGGGCAGCTTGGGCTTGCCGAACTCGATGGTGACGTCGGCCCGCTCGGCGATCCAGAGGCTGTTGTCACACGACTCGGGGAGCTCGGCGAACAGCGAGCGCATCTCGGCGCTCGACTTCAGGTAGTGCTGGTCGCTGTCGAACTTGAACCGCTTGGGGTCGTCGATGGTGCTGCCGGTCTGAACGCAGAGAAGGGCGTCGTGGGCCACGGCGTCGTCCTGTTTTGTGTAGTGGCTGTCGTTGGTGGCCAACAGCGGCGCATCGATGCGGCGGGCGATCTCGATGAGCTGGGGGTTGGTGAGGCGTTGATCGGCCAACCCATGGTCCTGGAACTCGACGAACAGTGCGTCGCGCCCGAAGATGTCCTGCAGGCGGGCCGCCTTGGCCGTGGCTCCCTCGATGTCACCCCGCAGCAGGGCCTGGAGCACGACCCCACCCAGACACCCGGTGGTGGCGATGATCCCGTCGTGGTGCTCACCCAACAGGTCCCAGTCGACGCGGGGCTTGTAGCAGTAGCCCTCCAGGTAGGCCCGGCTGGAAAGCTTGAGCAGGTTGGCGTAGCCCTGGTTGGTCTCGGCCAGCAGGGTCAGGTGGTAGTAGAGCTTCTCGCCGGCGTCGCTGTCGCCGCCGCCATCATCGAGGCGGCCTCGCCGACGAGGCCGCTCATGACGGCTCTCCCCCGCCATGTAGACCTCGCTGCCCACAACCGGGGTGATGTCGGCCTTCCGGCAGGCGTCGTAGAAGTCGAGGACGCCATACATGTTGCCGTGGTCGGTGATGGCAAGCGCCGGTTGGCCGTCGGCGGCGGCGGCGGCCACCACGTCGGCAACCCGAGCAGCACCATCGAGCATGGAGAACTCGGTATGGGTGTGTAAGTGGGCGAAACTGCTCCCCAAGACCGCCTCCGCGCTTTTCGTCGTCCACAGGCTGCTGTGGACCTCCTGTTGACTGGTGCGCCGTCCCTGTGGACGACTTACAACCATGTCATTCTAGCGCAAGCTGCCGGCCGCCAGAGGGAGTGCACATCTCCGGCCGCGGCAGTTCCCCGCCGCCGCAGGCGGCCCCGATGGATGGCGGCATTGGGGGGGGGGGGGGGTGGCACAAAGGAAGGGGGTGGTGGGCGGGGGGGGGGGCCCCATGGGCCCGGAACGGCGTCGTAGTCGCAAAG
>JBPCJK010000021.1:0-2852 GCA_051005375.1 Acidimicrobiales bacterium | reverse complement strand
CCACCACCTCGCCGCCCCCGGACCACAACTTCACGGTGATGCCGGTGGTGCACAGCCGCCACCCGCTGTGGGACGACGACCCGCCCTCCGACGTCGAGACCCCCAACGCCGCCCCCGGCGCACCGGGCGCCTTCGGACGAGAAGGTGCACTCAGCCGCCAGTCGGCGCTGGTGGAGGGCATCGAGAGCCGGCCCGACCAGGCCCTCCAGGTCCCTGAGCCCACCTACGTGCCGTTCTGGGTGGCCTTCGGGTTGGCGCTGTTCTTCGTCGGTCTGCTGATCAAGGCCAGCGTGGTCCTGGTGGCCGGTCTGGTCGTCGGGATCGTCGTGCTGTTGATGTGGACGTGGCGCACCGAGACGGACCTGCGATGACCGCCGCCACCATCACCGTCCGACCTGCCCCCGAGGCCGCCCCCCGCCATCCCGTGGGCTGGTGGGGGATGGTCGGGCTCATCGCCACCGAGGCCGTAGTCTTCGCCGCCCTTTTGGCCGCCTACTTCTTCCTGCGGGCCGGCTCGAAGACCTGGCCCCAGGGCGGCATCGAGGCGCCGGAACTGAAGAAGATCGGGATCCTGACCGTGGTGCTGTTGTCGAGCAGCATCCCCCTGTTCATCGCCGAACCGGCAGCCCGGGCCGGCAACATCTTTCGTGTGCGGTCCATGTTGTTCCTCACGTTCGTGATGGGCGCCGGCTTCGCCACCCACCAGGTCTTCGAGTACCGGGCGCTCACCTTCGGCATCCGCGACAACGCCTACGCCTCGCTCTTCTACGGCATCACCGGGCTCCACGGTCTGCACGTGCTGGTGGGCCTGCTCATCAACCTGGTGGTGCAGGCCAAGGCGTGGACCGGGCGCATCACCGCTGAGCACCACCTCACCCTCACCCTCTACTCGTACTACTGGCACTTCGTCGACGTGGTGTGGATCTTCGTGTTCTCCTCGCTCTACCTCTCGGCCCATGTCCACTAGCGCGCCGGTCGACGCCGAAGCGACCACTGGCCCGGACGCACCCAACGGGGGTGGCCCGGGCGGGCCGCGCACCTGGTTCGCCGCATTGGGGGGCATCGGCGCGTGGATGGTCCACCTGATCGCGGTGGCGGCGCTGGCCCGCATCTCCTGCACCCACAGCAGCGCCACCATCTGGTGGACCCACGGGGCCACGCTGATCACCGCGCTGGTCACCCTGGGGGCCATGGCCCTCTCGGAAGCGTTGCGCCGCGCCGGACCCTCCGAGAGCGATCCCGCTCCGGTCGACACCGCCACCGTGACTGCCGAGGGCTACGCCAACCTGGAGTTCCTGGGCCGCTTCGGCCTCATCGTGGGCGGCTTCAGCCTGCTGCTCATCGTGTTCGAGGGGTCCATGGCCGTCTGGCTGTCGGCGTGTCACTGAACCCCGAGATACTGACCGCACCGCTCGTAGGCGCCACGGGCGTGGCCTACGTCGCCGGGCTGGACCGGCTGTGGCGCCGGCTGGGCCGCGGCACCGGGGTCAGCCAGGCCCGGGCGGGAGCGTTCATGGCCGGCGTGCTCACCCTCGGCGTAGCCCTGGCTTCGCCCCTCGACGGCGCCGCCAACCGCACGCTCGCCGCCCACATGACCCAGCACCTGTTACTCGACTCGTTGGCTGCCCCGCTCCTGGCCATCGGCGAACCCGTCGTCGTGCTGTCCCAACTGCTGCGGCACCCGGCCCGGATCGGAGTTCGACGCCTCGGTGCTCGGGCGGCCCGGTCGGCCAACGAGGACCGGTGGTGGGCGTGGGCGCTGGGCCTGGTGGCGGTCCACACCGTGGCGATGGTCGGCTGGCACGTCCCCGCCCTCTACGACGCCGCCGTCCGCAACGACGCCGTGCACGGGTTGGAACACGTCTCACTGGTGGTGGTGGGCACGGCCCTGTGGTGGCTGCTCTTGGGCTCCGGCCGCCGCCGCCCCGCCGGCGGCTCGGTGCTGGTGCTCTTCGCCGCCACCCTGCCCCTGGCCCTGCTCGGGCTGTTCATGGTGCTGGCCCGCACCCACTGGTACCCGGCCTACGCCACATCACTGGCCGACCAGCAGGTAGCCGGTGCGCTGCTCTGGGGCGCCGGCGGCGCCGTCGCCGTCATCCAGGGCGCTCTCCTCTTCGCCGCCTGGCTCGCCGGCACCCCCGACGACGCTGGCAACCCGGCTCCATCCGGCCCCAACCCCAGCGACCAACAGCACGTAGTGGGCGGAGTAGTGGTCGCAGTCACGACCAATTCTCCGCCCAGTTCGTCGAGGGTCAGTCGGTGGAGCGGCGCTCGATGCGGATGACCTTGGGGCGGCGGCGCCCCCAGCGGTAGCCGAGGACCCCGGCCGCGGCGCCACCGGCGGCTGCGGCCACCGCCGCCGCCTCGCCAGCCCGTCCGCCGAGCGGACCCGATGCGTCGTCGCCATCGCCAGGATCAGCACCGCCTTCGGAGACGTCGCCCACGTCCTCGTCCTCGACGGGGCCGGCGGCGGGCTCTCCTTGCTCGAACGCTTCGCTGCGGGGGAGGGCGGCCAGCAGGTCCCGGCAGACCTTGGTGGCGAACAGGCCGACCAGGGGCGGGATCACGAAGAGGACGATGCGGAAGGCGGTGCGTACCGGGATGACCGACACGCCGAGCTGTGAGGCCCAGATGTCTTCGCCGCCGGCGCCGAACATGACGACGTAGAAGGCCAGCACCCCGGCGCCCAGGCCCGTCCGCCACGGGCGGTCTCGCGGCCGGTCGAGGAGGTGATGGGCGCCGGGGTCGTGGGTGAAGCGGCGCTCGATGAACGGCCAGGCGTAGATGGCCAGGATGGTCACGCCGGGGATGAGGACGCCGGGGAAGAAGACCTCGGGGAAGCGGTAGCCGAA
>JBPCJK010000020.1:0-5636 GCA_051005375.1 Acidimicrobiales bacterium | reverse complement strand
CGATCGGTGATCTCGATCGTCTCCCCAGTTGTCACCCGGCGAAGCAACTCGCTGGCGCGCTGGCGCAGCTCGCGAACACCCACGCCCATCACGTGTTACTTGTAGCACCTCGGGCTTCGGGACGCTACGCCCACCCACCGCCGGCTCGGTCTAGGGCAGGCACCCCCGGGGATCGCGGGGGGAGCCGTCGTAGCGGGTCTCGAAGTGGACGTGGGGACCGGTGGAGCGACCGGTGCTGCCCACGAAGCCGATGACCTCCCCTTGGCGCACCTCCTGGCCGTTGGACGCCGCCAGGCGGCTCTGGTGGCCGTACAGGGTGGTGAGCCCACCCCCGTGGGACAGGATGATCACGTTGCCGTAGCCGCTCTGTACGCCGGAGAAGATGACGGTGCCGTCCTTGGTGGCCCAGATGGGTGTGCCCGTCGGCGCGGCCACGTCGACACCGGCGTGGAGCCGGCCCCAGCGGTAGCCGAAGCCCGACGTGACCGTGCCCCGGGCGGGCCAGATGCAGCCCCCGGCCCCCGCGCTCGGATCGGCCGGCCCCCCGCCGGCCCCGCCCGACATCGGTCGCTGGGCCGCGGCCCGGGCCTCACCCTCTCGGATGATGCGGGTTAGCTCGGCCTCCGTGCCCTCCTGGGCATCGATCTCGGCGGTCAGCTCCTTGCGCCGGGTGTCGAGGTCGGCCGCCAACCGGGCCTGGTCAGCCTGGGTGCCCTGCAGCTCGTCGAGCCTGGCCTCGGTCTGGTCCCGGCGCTCGTCGGCCTTGGCCGTGGCCTCCGCCGCTTGGGACTTTCGTAGCTGGAAGTCCTCCCGGGCGGCCTTGAGCTGGTCGATGACGTCGGTGTCGTTGGCGGTGACCTGGTCGAGCAGGGCCCGCTTTCGGGCCGCCTCGGCGATGTCGCTCGATTGCACCATAGAGCTCAGGGAGTCGCCCGAGGGGCGGATGAAGGACTCCACCGCCCGTTGCACCACGGCGTCGTTGAGGCCGGTCATGCGGGCCTGGGCCTCCGTCATCGCCTGCTCGGCCTCGGTTACCTCACCTTCGGCGGCGGCCACTGCCTGGCGGGCGGCGTCGACCTGGACGGACTGGGCGCCGACCTGCTCATCGATGGCGGCGATGGCGGCGAGGAGGTCGTCCTCTGAAGCGGCCAGGCCGTCCAGGTCCTTGGCCAGCTGCGCCTTGCGGTCGCGGGCCTGCTCCAGCGCCGCCCGGGGGTCTTTGGCGACCGCCGAGGCCGGGGCCACGTGGGTTCCCAACAACGCCAGCGCACCCACCACGAGCGCGATCTTGATCATGCGGTCAATCGCTCGCTGCCCTCTGTCGCCCGGCGGGAGAACCGTAACACCATCGCAACCTTGGGCGCCACGCTCGGTGTGGGCGTCGCCTCAGCCGGTGCGCATGGTCGAACCCGAGGGACCTGACGCCGGTGCTCGCACTTCCCCGAGCGAGCGCGGGCGGGGTTCCCTCGGGTTCACTGTCCATGTTAGAACAGAAGGATATGAAAAGCAACGAGAATCTAGATTCAGCACTCGACCAGACGCCGAGCGGAAAGGTCGCCGTAGAGGCGCCGGAGGCGGGCGGCCGCCGTCGACCACGTGTAGCCGGCGGCTCGAGCTGCGGCGTGCTGGCCCAACCGGGCGGCGAGATCGGGCTCAGTGAGGATCTCCGACACCCGGGCCGCGTACCCCCGGGGCTGGCGGTCCTCGACCAGGAAGCCGGTCTGGCCGTGGTCCACGATGGTGCGCAGACCGCCGACGGCGGCAGCGACGACGGGCCGTCCGCAGGCTGCCGCCTCCAACGCCACCAGCCCGAAGGACTCGGAGCGGCTGGGCACCAGCACCACGTCGGCGGCCCGGTACCAGGTGGGCAGCAGGTGGTGGGGTTGGGGCTCGACGAAACGCACCCGCCCGCCCACGCCGAGCTCGTCGACGAGATCGTGCACCCGGGCCAGCTCCCCAGGGCCTTCAGCGCCGCTCGGGCCCCCCACCACGATGAGCTCGGCGTCGGTGTCGTCGAGCTCGGCCAGGGCGGCCACGGCCACGTCCAGGCCCTTCAAAGGCTGGATGCGGCCGACGAAGAGCAACACCGGATGTTGCGCGGCCCGGCGCCCGCCGACCGCCGAGATCCGTCCCGGTGAGGCCCATCCCAACGCTGCCCGGGCACCGTCGCGGTCGCCGGGCGAGAAGAAAGCATGGTCCACTCCGGGAGCGATGACCTCGATCCGCTCGAGGGGAGCGTCATAGTGCCGTCGCAGCTCCTCGACCTCTTCGGTGCCGTTGGCCAGGATGGCGTCGCTGCAGGCGATCACCTCGGCCTCCGCCCGGGCCCGCTCCTGGGCCTCGTCACCAGCAGCTTCGGCCTTGACCCTGGCCAGGGTGTGGAAGGTCGAGACCAGTGGAAGGGAGAGCTCGTGCTTGGCGGCGTGCCCGGCCACCCCCGACAGCCAGTAGTTGGCGTGGAGGGCGTCGACGTCGCCCGTGGCCCGGATCCGATCCACCACCCCGGCGGTGAAGGCGGGCACCAACCCCGCCAGCTCCTCCTTGGGGACCTCGGACCGGGGCCCGGCCTCCACGTGGACGACGCGAAAGCCGGGTTCGACCGCCACTTCGGCGGGAAGATCGCTCGACCAGGCCCGGGTGTACACGTCGCAGCTGACGCCCGCCTGGGCCAGGGCCGAGACCAGTTCCCGCACGTAGACGTTCATGCCGCCACTGTCGCCGGAGCCCGGCTGGACCAGTGGCGAGGTGTGGAACGAGAGCACGGCCAGCTTGCGCACGAGAGGTACAACGCTAGACACCGACGGGAGATTCCGGCGAGCTGGCGGGCGGGGTGAGACGAACTGGCGCTAGACCGAGGCCAGCATCGGCAGGCGCTCGATCAAGGGCAGGAACACGTTGACCACGGCCGGGTCGAACTGGGTCCCCGCCATGCGTGCAAGCTCGTCGCCCGCCTGATCGGGCCGCATCGCCTGGCGGTAGGGGCGGTCGCTGGTCATGGCGTCGAAGGCGTCGACGATGCTGAAGGCCCGCGCCGCCAGCGGGATTCCCTCACCTCGAAGACCCTCTGGGTAGCCGGATCCGTCGAACATCTCGTGATGGCAGCGGACGATCTCGGCCGCCGTGGTCATGAACGGGATGTTCTCCAGCATCTGGTAGCCGATGACGGGATGGGCTCGCATGATCCGCCACTCGGCGGCGGTGAGGGGGCCGGGCTTGGACAGGATGCCGTCGGGGATACCCACCTTGCCGGCGTCGTGGAGCAAGAAGCCGTACTCGGCATCGGGGTGGTCGGCGGCCACACCCAACTCCTCCATGAGCGCCACTCCGTAGGTCCGGCAGCGTTCCAGGTGCTGGCCCGTACCGGCGTCCTTGGCCTCGACGACAAAGGCGAAGGAGCGAATGGTCTCCAGGTAGGCGGTCTTGAGGGCGCCCAGGGCCTCCTCCAGCTCCTCGGCCCGTTCCTTCTGGACCCGGTACAGGGAACCGATCTCGTTGGCGAAGACCTTGAGCTGGGCTTCGAGCCCGTCATGACCGGGGGCCGGCGAGTCAGGAGGACGGGCCTCAGGCGGCGGCGGCATCGGTGGAGAGCCGTTCGATGGCGTCTAGGAGCTCGACGGCCGAGAAGGGCTTGGCCAAAAAGGCGTCGGCGCCGGCAGCCATGCTGGCGTCGCGGGTAGCCAGGTCTTCGAGGGCGGTGAGCATCAGGACCTTGGTGGTGCGGTGATCGATCTGGCGACAGACCTCGATCCCGTCCATCCCCGGCATCATCACGTCGAGCACCAAGACGTTTGGTTGACCGGTAGCTTCCCCGCCGCCGGCGGCAGCCGGACCGGTCGACGACGCCGCCGCCATGAGGGCCAGGGCGGAAGGCCCGTCGGCGGCCTCAGCCACCTCGAAGTCGTCAGCTTCGAGTACGGCGCGCACGACCGCCCGGATCCGGTCGTCGTCGTCTACCACCAGCACGCTCCGCCGAGGATCTGTGGAACGGGGTGGGCTCATTGCAGGAGCGTCTCCACCGAGGCCTCGCCGTCGCGGTAGCGACGGACGACCTCGGCCTGCAGCCGGTCGATGCGGGCGTGCAGCTGTCGGCGCCACGTCGAGGAGCAGACCTCGAGCTCGGAGAGGTCGGTGAGCAACCGGTCAAGCTCGGCTTCGCTCAGCTCGGGTAGCGAAGCCAGCACATCGGGCCCGGCCAGCGCGTCGAGCTCGGGAGTCTCCGCCTCGGCGGGGCCAGGCGCCAGTAGCTGTGAGAGCCGACCGGCGCCGGGCGTCCGGGTACGGGGAGCCAGTATCTCGGTCAGCTGGGCCACGATGCGCTCGTGTTCGATTGGTCGGCTGCCGGTGTCGCGCCGGTGGCGTTCGGCAGCGACGATGTCGAGGCGGCCCTGAGCCATGCGCCGTTGGTAGGAGAGCGCCACCTCCACGGCCTGGAACTCAGCCCGCTTGGCCCGCAGCTCAGCCATCCCCAGCGAGGCAAGATCGCCCTCGGCTTCCTCGGTCAAGACTTGGTCGAGACGGGCCCGGTCCATCGCTGAAGCCTACCGGGCCGAGGGGCGGGGGTCGCCGCCGGCGCCACAGCCGGCGCCGCTGATCCGGCCTCGGCGCTCCGGGGGCCAGTAGCGCCACACCACCCGTCCAGTGACGAGGTTGGGGGGGACGGGCCCGAAGGTACGGCTGTCGGTACTCGCAGACGGGTTGTCGCCGACCACGTCGAGGTGGTGGCCGCTGCCGAGGGAGGCCACCCGCTTGACCAACAGGCGCGACGGCAGCCGGGGATCGGCGACCGCCACTAGGTCACCGCCTCGGATGGGCAAGCCCCGCACGGCCACCAGCCGGTCGCCGGGGCGCAACGTCGGCACCATGCTCTGGCCCCGGACCTCCACCCGGGTCAGGTGGGACACGAGGATGGACACGACCACACCGGCCGCCCATCCCCACCAGACGTGGCCACCTTTGGTGACCTGGCCTCGTGGGTAGGCTCGTCTCCTCGTCACCCGACGACCGTGTACCCGACCAACGGTGCACCCCTGACCAAGCCGACCAAGGAGTCCGCCATGATCTCTCGCCTCCTCGCCGCCATCGACCACCTCAATGCCCCCGTCCTCGCGTCTGCCCACTGTGACCTGCCCTGCGGGGTCTACGACCCGGCCCAGGCTCGCATCGAGGCGGAGTCGGTGAAGGGCATCCAGCAGAAGTACCAGGACTCCGATGACCCGGTGTTCAAGGAGCGGGCGGTGCAGATCAAAGAGGAGCGGGCTGACCTGGTCAAGCACCACCTGTGGGTGCTGTGGACCGACTACTTCAAGCCAGACCACTTCAGCAAGTACCCCGAGCTGCACCAGCTGTTCAACGAGGCCACCAAGCAGGCCGGCGCGGCCGGCGCCAAGGGCAGTCTCGACATCGCCGTGGCGGACAAGCTGCTCGACCAGATCGACCGGATCGCGGAGATCTTCTGGGAGACCAAGAAGGCATAAGGGCCCCTATATGGCCTCTGACCTGCGGTTTTACCTTGGGCAAGGCCTCTAGTCCGCAGGGAGTCCGCAAGAAGTTCGAGCGCCGTGTCCAAGATTTTCCGAGTGCGCTCTTCATCGCCCGGCCAGAGGTGCGCGTAGACCTTCAGCGTGATGGCCGCCGAG
>JBPCJK010000019.1:0-19927 GCA_051005375.1 Acidimicrobiales bacterium | reverse complement strand
GACCCCCCGGTCGTCGCGCTCCCAGTCCATCATGGTGCGGTCCCGGTCGGCGGGCTGCTGGTAGTCGTTGGTGCGGGGGATGCGGGCCCGAGTGAGCCGGCCCTCGATGCCCGGGCCCTGCTCGTCGTGGTTGGGGTGGTCGGCCTCGGCCAGCCCGCCGATGGCGCTGGGCTCGTAGTTGACGTGGGGGTTCTCACCGGCACCGTCGACGTAGTAGGCCATCTGCCCGTCTCGCTGGTTGGTGCGGACCTCGGCGCTCTTGGCCTGGTTGACCGGGAGCTGCAGGTAGTTGGGCCCGACCCGGTAGCGCTGGGTGTCGGAGTACGAGAACGTGCGTCCCACCAGCATCTTGTCGTCGGAGAAGTCGAGGCCGTCGACCAGCACGCCGGTGCCGAAGGAGATCTGCTCGCTCTCGGCGAAGAAGTTCTGGGGGTTGCGGTTGAGCACCATCTTGCCCACGGGGTGCAGGGGGAAGCGGTCCTCGGGCCAGGTCTTGGTGTCGTCGAGCGGATCGAAGTCCAGCTCGGGGTGCTCGTCGTCGCTCATGATCTGGACGTTGAGCTCCCACTCGGGGTAGTCGCCCCGGTCCACCGCGTCCTGGAGGTCCTTGGTGGCGTGGCCCAGGTCGGTGCCCTGGATGGCGTCGGCCTCGGCTTGGGTGAGAGCGGCCACACCTTGCTTGGGCACCCAGTGGTACTTCACCAGCACGGTGTCGCCGTCGGCGTTGACCATCTTGTAGGTGTTGACGCCGAAGCCCTGCATGTGGCGGTAGTCGGTGGGGATGCCCCGGGGGCTGAACAGGTGGGTGAGCATGTTCATGGCCTCGGGGGAGTTGGAGAGGAAGTCGAAGATGCGGTTGGGCTCCTGGCGGAACGTCACCGGGTCGGGCTTGAAGCAGTGGACCACGTCGGGGAACTTGATGGCGTCACGGATGAAGAACACCGCCAGGTTGTTGCCCACCAGGTCCCAGTTGCCGTCCTCGGTGTAGAACTTCACGGCGAAGCCCCGAGGGTCGCGCGCCGTCTCCGAGGAGTCACGACCGCCGATGACGGTGGAGAAGCGCACGGCCACGTCGGTGCGCTTGCCCTTCTCCTGGAACAGCTTGGCCCGGGTGTAGGTCGAGGCCGGCTCGCCGCCGATGGTGCCGTAGGCCTCGAAGTACCCGAAGGTGGTGGTGCCCCGGGCGTGGACCACCCGCTCGGGGATGCGCTCGCGGTCGAAGTGGCTGATCTTCTCCAGGAACTGGTAGTTCTCCAATGTGGCTGGGCCCCGGGGGCCGACGGTGCGTTGGTTCTGGTTGTCGTAGACGGCGTGGCCCTGCCGGTTGGTGAGCACTCGGGGGTCAGCGGCCTCGCCGCCGCTGCCGTTGGGGGTCGGGCTCGAGCCCGAGGTCTGGTCGCTCATGACGATCCTCTCGTTGTGCTGGTTGGTTGGGCTGGTTGCTGGCGTCATGGTCGTCGGGTGGTCGGATGGCGGATGTCACTGGGGCATGCCCGTCGTGGTGCCGGCATTAGCGGGTGCCGGGCATGGCGGGTGCCGGCCAGTCCTTGGTGGGTGGCCGGGCTGGTCCCCGGCACCGCTCGCAGGTGCCCCAGAAGGTGACTTCGGCCTCGTCGACCAAGAAGCCCTGGTTGTCGGAGGCCTGGAGGCAGGGGGCGAAGCCGATGGCGCAGTCGACGTCGCAGGTGAGGGCGCACACCCGGCACACCACGTGGTGATGGTTGTCGCCCACCCGGGCTTCGTAGCGGGCGGGGCCACCAGCCGGTTGGATGCGGCGCAGGAGCCCGACCCGGTCCAACGCGTGCAGGTTGTTGTACACGGCCTGGGTGGACAGGCTTCCCAGGCGGCGGCGGGCGACATCGGCTACGCCGTCGGCGTCGGCATGAGGCTGGCGAGCCACGGCGTCGAGCACGGCCAAGCGCGATGCGGTCACCCGCAGGCCGGACGCTCGTAACCGCTGGGCAAGATCCTGGTCGAGGTCGTCGGGCATGCCTGGCTGAGCCTACCGGCCTACCGTGGAGTGAGTCAATGGTAAGAGCGAATCCTCTCACCATGTGCGGCGTTTTCCCGGGCCGGTGCGGAGCGGAGACCGATGTTCACCGGGGAAGGCTGGGCTGCCCGGTCGCCTCCCAGTGCAGGATCGCCGCCGGGCTGGTCGACAGAGGGGGGCGAAGCGCATGAGGAGGGCCGACGAGCCAGGCGGAGAGGAGGTGGCGGAGCTCCCGTCGCACGTCGGGGGTGTCGGGAAGCAGCAGGCTGTCCCGGTAGGTGCGCACAGCCGCCGCCAAGCTGGCGTACCGGGATCGCACGAGGACCTCGACCACTTCGACATCGGCGGTGATCCCGAGGTCGCCCAGCACGCCCACCGCGTCAAGGTAGGTGGGACCGGGTCGACGAACGGTTCCGTGGAAGTGGCGCCAGAAGGGTTCGGTCACGGCGTCGCTGGCCATGGCCGAGAGGTAGACGAACCCGTGGCCGCGGCAGCTTGCGTCGAGCTTGGCGAGGAAGCCGGCGGCGTCCTCGATGAGTGGGAGCACGTAGGAGCAGAGCACGACATCGGCTTGGCCGGTGGTGACGTCTTCCCAGCGTCCCTCGACGGTCGTGATGTTGTCGATGCCCGCTCGTCGAGCCTCGCGTCGCAGCAGGGAGAGCATGACCGGGCTGGGGTCGACGGCGACGACCAGCGCCACCTTGGGGGCCAAGGCCAGGGCGAACCTGCCCGGTCCGGTGCCGACGTCGAGCAGGCTGCTGTCGGCCCTGGCGACCCGCCGCACCCGCCGCAGCAGTGGGTCAGTCCGGGCCGTTCCTGCCGTCTGGGTGGCGAACCGGCGAGCTCGGGAATCCCAGAAGGAGGCCCCGAGGGCAGCTCCGTCAGGATCCAGCACTTCCATCTCGGCCAGGCGGGCCCTGACCAATCGGCGCCACCGGCGGGTGGCCGCGCCTCGCTTGTCGTCTCCCGGCGGCGTCATCTCTTTTCCATGCCGTATTCTCTCTCAGCGAGCCTCCCTTTGGGAGGGGCAGGGAGAGGTCGAACATGATCGGAGTGCAACGAGTCGTCACCTTTGTCGCCATGGGGGTGGTGGCCCTCGCCATCGTCTTCTCCCTGCTCCCGTTCACCTTCGCCAAGGCGGTGAGTTGCGGACCCGCACTGTTCGGGTCCAAGGCGGGCACCACCGAGGCGGTGGGCTACATCACCCGGCCCGAGCGTGCTTGCGAACAGACAGGCAGGAGCCGGCTGGTCACGGTGGGCTTCGTGTCGATCCTGGCCGTGACCGCGGCAGCCGGAGTTACCCGGGTTCCTCCGCCCGGCAAGGACTGCCAAGACGGGCGCCACGGCGACTGCCACGGGGGCTGGCCGGCCTTGATCGGGTTGGATCGCTTCGCCTGCCAGTGCTCCTGCCACTGACAGGGCGCCGTCGGAGGATGAGCACCATCGAAGAGGAGGAACGTGAGCTTTCCTGAGATTCCCGAGGAACGGGTGGTCCGAGAGGAGCGGTGGGTCGAAGGTGACCCGCTCCCTCCCCGTCGACGGCGCACGGTGATCGAGCGCCGGACCATCGGTGGACCGGGCGCGAGGATGAACCCGGTGGGCGCGGTCATCGTCGCCGTCCTGGTGGTCTTCATCCTGGTCCTCATCTTCGGCTTCCTGCTCTAGCGATCCGTCGACGGCAGTGCCGGCTCCCGGGCCCGGTTGCCCCGCCGCTAGAGTCACGGCTGCAGGGCGGCGTGGCCGAGTGGTTTAGGCAAGGGCCTGCAAAGCCCTGTACCCGGGTTCGATTCCCGGCGCCGCCTCCAGGCAGAAGTGCTGGTCAGGGGTTGTCTCGTCGGGTAAGGGCGAGGCGCCAGCCGGCACCAACCCCACACCAGCCCCGCAATCGTGCCCGGACGTAGGCGGCAGCAAGGGTGGGTGTCGCCCGCTTGTGTCGGCCCGCTTGTGTCGGCCCGCTTGTGTCGGACCTCTGTGGCGGTGCCGCAGTGCGACACGGCCATGTGGAGGTCGATCCTCGAGTGGCTGTTTTCGTGGTTGTAGTAGGCGAAGAACTGCTCGCAGAGCGACTTCCGCCACCCGAGCGGCCCGACTTCATGTTCCCAAAGCTGTTCGGCACCGTGCGCGCTGCGTCCATGCTGTGGCCTTCGCCACCAAGGGCCGGTGGCCTCATCGGTCGCGCTGAGTCGCGAGGTGCGGTGGAGGAGGACGCCTCTCCCAGTGCGAGCTGGCCGGCCGGATGGGGACAACGCAGTCGGCCATCGCCCGGCTCGAGGCCGGCGGGGCCGAGCCCACGCTGCCGACGCTCCGACGGCTCGCCGCCGGCCCCGGGCGCTCCCTGGTGATCGATTTCAAGGGCAAGGTGGCGTGACACCGAAAGGCACAGACGCGGTGAAGAGGCGAGGCACTTCAGCGAGCTGCGCCGAGGCGTGCCGAGGATGTCGTCGGCGTTGCTGTCGAAGCGGCTACGGAACCTGGTGTGCCACGGCGTGGTCGATCGCCAGGAGGTCGGCAACCGGGTCGTCTACCAGCTGGCCCCCGCCGGTGAGTAACTGGCGCCCATCGTGGAGTCGATCGGGAAGTGGGGGGCGTGCGCTGGGAGCCCGAGCTCGGCGACGAGGACCTCGACCCCCACCTGCTGATGTGGGACGTGCACCGCAACGTCGACTTCGGGGCCGTTCCCGAGGGCCGGACCACGGTGCAGTTCACGTTTCGCGATGTCCAGGGCTCAGGCCGCCACTGGGCTGGTGATCGCCAACGGGGCGGTCGACGTGTGCGACATCGACCCCTGGCATCCGGTCGCCGCCACCATCGAGACCGGCCTTCGGGCCTTCGCCCTGGTGTGGCGAGGCGACCGGCGATGGGACGCGTCGCCGGTGCACCACCGTCGCCTGCGCGCCACCCGTCGCTCCGGGTCGGTCCCCACTGTTCTGGCCCCAGAAACGCGGGGGAATTGTCTCGCTCCAGGGTCCAGAAGCGGGGGGATCGACGGTCCTCAGGTGCCGATGGCGTGGAAGCCGCCGTCCACGTGGATGATCTCGCCGGTGGTGGCTGGGAACCAGTCCGACAGCAGGGCCACGCACGACCGGGCCACCGGGTCGGCGTCGCCCACGTCCCACCCCAGGGGCGAGCGCTCGTCCCACACCTCCTCGAAGGTGGAGAAGCCGGGGATGGACTTAGCCGCCGTGGTGCGGATGGGACCGGCAGCCACCAGGTTGACCCGGATGCGCTGGGGGCCGAGGTCACGGGCCAGGTAGCGGCTGGCCGATTCCATAGCGGCCTTGGCCACTCCCATCCAGTCGTAGGCGGGCCAGGCCACGGTGGCGTCGAAGTCGAGGCCGACGATGCTGCCGCCGCCCTCCATCAGCGGGAGCACCGCCTCGGCTAGAGCTTTGAGGGAGTAGGCCGACACGTGCAGGGCAACCGACACGTCGTCCCAGCCGGCGCCGAACATTCCACCCCCTAGGCATGACGAAGGCGCGAATCCGATGGCGTGGATCACGCCGTCCACACGGTCCCAGCCCAGGTCACCCAGGGCCGGGGCGAGGGCAGCGAGGTGGGCCTCGTCGGTCACGTCGAGCTCGAGCACCGGTGGCTCTCCCGCCAGCTTGCGGGCGGTCCGGCGGGTCAGGGACAGGCCACGGCCGGCCCCGGTGAGAGCGATCTCGGCGCCCTGGTCCTGGCACCGCTTGGCGATGGCGTAGGCGATGGAGGCGTCGGTGAGCACCCCCGTGACCAGGATCCGCTTGCTCTCCAGCAGCACCATTCCTCCGATCGACGAGCTCGGGCGCACGTTACCTTCCAGCCTGGCGGGCTCTGGTCCGGTGCGCCGCAGTGGTACTGACATCTCGTAGGCTGCGGCAGTGCAGATCGCCGTGCTTGGAGGGACGGGTCCCGCCGGGCGCGCTCTCGCCGCCCGCCTGGCGTCCGTCGGCTTCGACGTGGTGATCGGCTCCCGTTCCAAGTCGCGGGCCCTCGAAGTGCGCGACGAGCTGGTCGCCAGGTGGCCAGACCGGGAACTGCCCATCGACGGAGCTGAGAACGACCAGGCGGCGGAGGCCGACATCGTGGTCCTCGCCACCCCCTGGGACGCGGCGGCGGTGACGGCACGTTCGGTGGAGCCTCAACTCCGGGGCAAGGTGGTGATCTCCATGGCCAACGCCCTAGCCCGGGTGGGACATGAGTTCCAGCCCCTGGTCCCGCCTAGGGGCTCGGTGGCGGCGAGCGTCCAGGCAGCGGTTCCCAAGGCAAACGTGGCCGCTGCCTTCCACCACCTGCCGGCGAGAGAGCTGGCAGCCATCGACCACCCCCTCGAGTCCGACGTGCTCATCTGCTCGGACCACCACTCCGCCACCGAGGCCACCGCCGACCTGGTCCGCCACATCCCCGGCCTGCGCCCGCTCGACGCCGGCGAGCTGTCCAACGCCGCCCCCATCGAAGCCTTCGCCGCCGTGTTGCTCCAGCTCAACGCCCGCTACAGGACCCGCGTCGCTATCAAGCTCACCGGCATCGACGACGCCAGCTAAGTGCATCCGCGGACAGGCACGCTCTTCTCTGGCTCGGCGGCTTCGCCGCCGAGAGCGAGGCCGCACCTCCCGCTCTTGCCGGCTTCGCCCGAGCTCCGGGATACGTCTGCTGCCACTACGCCGCTGGTCTCCCGAGGATTCCGGGGCGAGCAGGGCCGCTCGGGCCACGGGTGCGCCTGTCGGCGCACCCTCTGAGCCATCGGCTGTGCGCCTCTACGACACCGCCCGCCAGGAGGTCGTCGCCTTCGCGCCGGGGCCCTTGGTCACCATGTACACGTGTGGGATCACCCCGTATGACTCAACCCACATCGGCCACGCCGCCACCTACCTGGCCTACGACGTGTTACAGCGGCGCCTGCGAGACCTCGGCCACGAGACCCGCCTGGTGCGCAACATCACCGACGTCGACGACCCGTTGCTCGACCGCGCCCGGCTCCTCGGGGTTCACTACCTCGACCTGGCCGGGGCCGAGACCGCCCGCTTCCAGGAGGACATGCGGGTGCTCGACGTCCTCCCCAGCTTCGCCGAGCCTCGGGCCACCTCCGCCATCGCCGACATCCGGGGCTTCATCGGAATGGTCCTCGACGTCGGGCACGCTTACCAGGCTGGTGGGGCGGTCTACTTCGACGTGTCCACCTTCCCCCGCTTCGGACAGTTGAGCCACCTCGACGAGGCGACCATGCTGGTCCTGGCCGCTGAACGGGGAGGCAGGCCCGACGACCCTCACAAGCGCCACCCGCTCGACTTCGTGCTGTGGCAGCCGTCCAACCAGGGCGAACCGTCGTGGGAGTCACTGTGGGGACCGGGGCGGCCGGGCTGGCACATAGAGTGCTCGACGTTGGCGCTGCGGGAGCTTGGGACCACCGTCGACCTCCATGGCGGAGGGACCGATCTGGTCTTCCCTCACCACGAGTGCGAGGCGGCGCAGTCCGAGGCGGTCACCGGCGAGCCCTTCGTCCGCCATTGGATGCACACCGCCATGGTCGGGTTGAACGGGACCAAGATGTCGAAGTCCCTCGGGAACCTGGTCTTCGTCAGCGACCTGCTCAAGGAGTGGGAGGCCGCAGCCATCCGCCTGGCCATCGTCGGCCAGCACTACCGCCACGACTGGGACTGGACCGACGAACTGCTGCCCGAGGCCGCCGCCCGTCTCGATCGCTGGCGCCGCGCCGGCCAGGGAGAGGGGGGGCTCGACGACGTGCGGGCAGCCCTCGACGACGACCTCGACACCCAGGCGGCCATCCACGCCATCGACGACGCTGCGTCGGCCTCGACGGGCCAGGGGGTCAGCGCCGGCGCCGGCCTTCTGGGCATCCGGCTGACTCCGGCGCCCCTGCCCTAGCTCGCTGGCCCGCCGTTCCGAGCGGGCAGACGCGGGCGTCCCGGCCGCTTTCCGACATCAGAACCTGCTGGGCAGGGCGCCCTCGGTAGCATCGGGCGACTATGGCCGGCACCATCCACGTCACCTTGCCCGATGGCACAGCTCGTAGCTTGCCCGAAGGGTCGACCACCGCCGACCTGGCCGCCGCCATCGGCTCTCGCCTGGCCAAGGCGGCGGTGGCCGGCGTCGTCGACGGCGCCCAGGTCGACCTGGCCACACCGCTGCCCGATGGGGCCAGCGTGTCCGTCGTCACCCAGGACAGCGACGCCGGGCGGACGGTGCTGCGCCACTCCACCGCCCACGTCCTGGCCCAGGCCGTGGTCGACCTCTTCCCGGGCGCCAAGTTCGCCATAGGGCCCCCCATCGAGAACGGCTTCTACTACGACTTCGAGCTCACCGGAGGGGCCACCTTCAGTGACGACGACCTCGGGCGCATCCAGGACCGTATGGCCGAGATCGTCACCGAGGACCAGCCCTTCGTGCGCGAGGAGCACAGCCGCGACGAGGGCCTCGAGCTCTTCGCCGACCAGCCCTACAAGCGGGAGATCATCGAGGGGGTCGACACCTCCGAAGGTGTCGGAGGCGCGCAGGTCAGCGCCTACCGCAACACCAGGGACTTCGTCGACCTGTGCCGCGGCCCCCACGTCCCCTCCACCAGGCGCCTGGGCCACTTCAAGCTGCAGAAGGTGGCCGGCGCCTACTGGCGGGGTGACGAGCACCGCCCCATGCTCCAGCGCATCTACGGCACGGCGTGGGAGTCCAGGGCTGCGCTCGAGGCCCACCTCCACCAGTTGGAGGAGGCTGAGAAGCGGGACCACCGCAAGCTCGGGGCCGAGCTCGACCTGTTCAGCTTCCCTTCCGAGATCGGCGCCGGCCTGGCCGTGTTCCACCCCCGGGGGGGCCTCGTGCGAAAGATAATGGAGGACTACTCCCGCGCCGCCCACCTGTCCGGCGGCTACTCCTTCGTGTCGACTCCGCACCTGGCCAAGGGGTCGCTGTTCGAGCTGTCCGGACACCTGCAGTGGTACGCCGAGGGCATGTACCCGCCGATGGAGCTGGAGGGAGCCGACTACTACCCCAAGCCCATGAACTGCCCCGGCCACATGCTGATCTACCGATCCCAGCAGCGTTCGTACCGGGAGTTGCCGCTGCGCCTCTTCGAGTTCGGCACCGTCTACCGCTTCGAGCGCTCAGGGGTGCTCCACGGTCTGTTGCGGGCCCGGGGCTTCACCCAGGACGACAGCCACATCTTCTGCACACCCGAGCAACTGGTCGACGAGCTGGCCAGCCTGCTGGCCTTCGTGTTGCGCGTGCTGCGGACCTTCGGCTTCGAGCACTTCGAGGCCGAGCTGGCCACCCGCCCCGAGAAGTTCGTGGGCGACCCCGGCGACTGGGACCAGGCCACCGAGGCGCTTCGCCAGGCCATGGAGACGGCCGGCATCGACTACGTCGTGGCCGAGGGAGAGGGGGCGTTCTACGCCCCCAAGATCGACGTGCACGTGCGCGACGCCATCGGCCGGCGCTGGCAGATGTCGACGCTGCAGGTCGACTTCCAGAACGCCGACATCTTCGACCTCGAGTACGTCGGAGCCGACAACGCTCGCCACGCGCCGCGGATCATCCATCGGGCGCTCTTCGGCTCTGTCGAGCGCTTCTTCGGGGTGCTCCTCGAGCACTACGCAGGCGCCTTCCCCACCTGGCTGGCGCCGGTGCAGGTACGGGTCCTGCCCGTGCGAGACGACCACCAGGCCTACGCCCGCACGGTGCTCGACCGGCTCGTCGTCGAGGGGTTCCGGGCCGACCTCGACGACGCCGCCGACAAGCTCGGCGGTCGCATCCGCAAGGCCAAGCTGGAGAAGCTCCCGTGGGTGCTGGTGGTGGGCGACGACGACGTGGCCGCCGCCACCGTCGGGGTCAACGGCCGGGCCGGCGAGGTCGAACGGGGTGTCGGCGTCGAGGCCTTCATCGACTGTCTCCGGGCCGAGGTCGAGACGGCGACGGGTTGAGGGGTGTCGCTCGAGCGCCTGTGGGCGGGCTGGCGGGGGGAGTACGTCGGGTCCGCCGGAGGTGGCGGCGGCGACGAGGAGTGCGTCTTTTGCCGGATCGTCACCGGTGGCGAACCCGACGAGGCCACCTACGTGCTGTGGCGGGGAGCGGCGACCGTCGCCTTGCTCAACGCCTACCCCTACACCAGCGGCCATCTCATGGTCATGCCCACTCGGCATGTGGCCGATCTCGAGGCCCTCGACCCGACCGAGGCGGTCGAGCTGTGGGGAGCGATGACGGCGGCGGTGGTGGCGGTCAAAGCGGCCTATGGCCCGGGAGGCATCAACGTCGGTGCCAACCTCGGACGGGCGGCTGGGGCCGGGTTGCCCGAGCACCTACACCTGCACTGCCTACCCCGGTGGAACGGCGACACCAACTTCATGACCAGCGTGGCCGAGGCCCGGGTCCTGCCCGAGGCGCTGTCCACCTCATGGACCCGGCTGCGGGCCAGCTGGCCCAAGCCCTGACCTGGCCTACGCTCCAACCTCGTGCCCGCACCCGAACCCGCCCAGCCTGCTGACGGCGACGACATCTACGACACCCTGCCCAGCGACCTCGACGCCTCGTCCGCCGTCGGTCCCGTCACCTTCCCTGACAACTCCCGCCGACGCATCCCCGGCTTCCTCTACCTGGGCCTGGCCGCGGTGTGCGTGGCGACATGGGCGACGGCCGGTGGCGACGCCGTGCTCGCCAACGACGGGTTCTTGGTGGCGGCGCTGGCTCTGGCCGCCTTCGGCGCCTACTGCCTCTCCGCCGGCTGGCCGCTCGGCGTCGACGCCACCGAGGCGCTGGTCGAGGCCAGCAAGCAGGTGGGCTTCCCTGTGGGCCACGCATCGGCGTCGATGGGATGGCGAGGGCTGCGCAGTCGGCCTACCTGGCGCATCCTGCTCTACTCCGCCGAGGAGCCACCGGCGCGCCGGGGCCTGGTCCTGGTCGACGCCGTAGAGGGCCAGGTGCTAGAGCACTTCGTGGAGGACAACCCCGAGGACTGGTCGCATCTCACCAAGTAGCCAGCCCATCGCGACAAGGGCGCTGGGCCGGACTAGCCCAATCGGTCGACCAGGTGGGCAGGCAGCACGTCGTAGTGGTCGGGGCGGGCCGAGAATCGGCCCCGTCCCCCGGTCAGCGAGCGGAGGTCGACGCCGTAGCGCAGGATCGCCGAGGTCGGTACCGTCGCCGTCACCTCCTGGTGACCGTCACCGAGCGACTCGGTTCCCTGCACCCGGCCCCGACGGGAGTTGAGGTCGCCCATGACATCGCCCAGATGGTCGTCGGGCACGATCACCGTCAGCACCGACACCGGCTCGAGCACGATCGGGCCCGCCTTGGCCATGGCTTCCCGCAGCCCCAGCGAGCCCGCCATCTTGAAGCTCATCTCCGAGGAGTCCACCGTGTGGTACTTGCCATCGAAGCAGGTCACCTTGAGGTCGACCACCGGATAGCCGTGGGGGCCGCCGAGCTCCATTGCCTCGACCACCCCTCGCTCCACGGCGGGGATGAAGTGGCGGGGGATGGCGCCGCCGACCACGGCGTCGACGAACTCGAAGCCTTCTCCCCGCCCGAGCGGCTCCACCCGGAGGTCGGCCACACCGAACTGGCCGTGGCCACCGCTCTGCTTCTTGTACCTGCCCTCGGCCTCGGCCGTGGCCGAGATGCTCTCCCGGTCGGCGACCTTGACGTCTTCGGTGTCGAGGTTCACCCCGAACTTGCGCCTGAGCCGTTCCAGCGAGAGCTGCAGGTGGGTCTCACCCAGCCCTTGGAGCAGGGTCTGGCGGGTCTCAGGGTCGCGGTGCACCCGCAGGGCCGGGTCCTCCTCCTGGAGCCGACGCAGTGCGTCGGCCAGCTTGTCGTCATCGGCCTGGCTGCAGGGACGGACGGCGACGGCCAGCGATGGCGCTGGCGGCTCCAACGCAGGCACCAGAACCGGGGTGGAGCGAGGCGCCAGGGTGTCGCCGGTCACCGTGCCCGTCAGCTTGGCCACCGCGCCCATGTCACCGGCCACCACACTGTGCACCTCCAGTTGCTCCTTGCCGCGCAGGGCGAACAGCGTGTGCAGCCGCTCGTCGTGGCCTGTACGCGGGTTGCGCAGGTGGTCGTCAGGTCGGACGGTCCCCGCCAGCACCTTGAACACGGTGATGTGGCCCACGTAAGGATCGGCGATGGTCTTGAAGACGAAGGCCAAGGGATCGCTGTCAGGGTCCAACCGGACCTCCACCTTGACGTCGCCGGCCAGCACGGTGGTGGGGGGCCGGTCGAGGGGGGACGGTCCGATCTCGCAGATGAACCGGACCAGGCGGTCCACGCCGATGAGGGCGGTGGCCGAGCCACACACCACGGGGAAGACGCTGGCGCTGGCCACCCCCTTGGCCAGGACGTCCTCGAGCTCCTCGTAGCTGGGGACATCGCCCTCGAGGTAGCGCTCAAGCAACCGGTCGTCACCTTCCACGATGCCTTCCACCAGGCTCTCTCGGACCCGGTGCTCGAGCGCCGCCATGTCCTCGGGCACCTCGCCGGGAACCGGCTGGCCGTGGTCGTAGAGGTAGGCGGTGTCTGTCAGCAGGTCAGCGATGCCGCGGAGCTCCGTCGCCTGCCCGATAGGCAGCTCCAGGGGGGCGATGCCGCTGCCGAACCTGCTCCGTAGCTGGTCGAGGGTGCCCTCGAAGTCGGCCCGGTCCCGGTCGAGCTTGTTGATGAACACCATTCTGGGGATGTGGTGCGCCGCCGCCGTCCGCCACACCGCCTCGGTCTGCACCTCCACCCCGTCAACGGCGCTGACGACGAAGACGGCGAGGTCGACCACCCGCAGGGCTGCCTCGACGTCGGCGACGAAGTCGACGTAACCCGGGGTGTCGACGACGTTGACCTTGCACCCGTTGACCTCGATGGGCGCCAGAGCCAGCGAGAGCGAGATGCCCCGCTGCACCTCCTCCGGTTCGTGGTCGCACACAGTGGTGCCATCCTCCACCCGACCAATACGTCCGAGCGCCCCCGCCTGGTACAACAGCGCCTCGGCCAAGCTCGTCTTCCCTGCCCCCCCGTGGCCGACGAGGGCGACGTTGCGGATCTTCGATGGCGAGTAGTCCTGCACCAGACCCCCTCCCGGCCGGTACCCGGCCCGGCCAATCGCCGCACCCCGGTGGCAACCGCCCGCGAGAGGCCGAGGATACCAACGGCTTGCATCTCGTACCATGGGTGGGTTCCGGAGAACTGGGGTACTCGGTACTGGTAGCCTGACCTCGTCCCGCCCACGGGGCGCTACCTTCATCAGGAGTCGCAATGCTCGACGGACGATGGAAGACCGACATCGAGCGGCGGCTGCAACCCGTGGGCTCCGACATCAGCCGTACCGGACTGACCGCTGATCATCTCACCCTGTTGGGAGTGGTCATGGCCTTTGCCGCTGCCATCGCCATCGCCAGTGGGGCGCTGCGGCTTGGGGTGGTGCTGCTGGCGGCCACCGCGCTGCCAGACGCACTCGACGGCGCCGTGGCCAAGGCCAGCGGCACCGCCTCACCCCGAGGAGCGTTCCTCGACTCGGTTGCCGACCGGTTCACCGACTCCCTGTTGCTCGGTGGCGTTGCCTGGTACCTCTCCTCGACCTACGGCGGACGCATCGTGCTGCTGCCCTTCGCCCTGCTGGCGGTGTCGATGCTGGTCTCCTACCAGCGAGCCAAGGCCGAGTCCCTCGGCTTCGAGGCGAGAGGTGGGCTGATGGAGCGAGCCGAGCGAATCATGGCCCTCGGCCTGGGCCTGCTCTTCGACTGGGCGCTGGTCCCGGTGCTGTGGATCATGCTGGTGCTCACCGCCTTCACGGCCGCCCAGCGCTTCGCCAAGGTCTGGCGTCAAGCGAGCGTCCCGGTGATCGTCAAGCCCCCGGCCAAGGTCGCCTGGCGAGGACGGCGCCTGTCCCGCCGACGCGAGCAGGCGTGGCGACACCGGCCCCGGTCTCGGCGTCGCACCCACTGATCTCGGTCCTCGTTGGGGCCGCCTGCAGCACCATCACCAGCGCATTGGCTCACGTTTCTCGCCTACCGGATCGGCTCGAGGATGGCGAGGGCCCTTCCGGCGTCGACTGCAGCCGGCGCCAGTCGTCCCTTGGGCGCCATCCTGGCCATGGCCATGCCCACCCGACGACGCACAGTGGGGCGCCACCTGCAACGGGTCCACGATGGCGGTCTGGGGCCCAAGGCGCTGCGGGTGCAGACGCGACGCTCGTTCGGTACCTACGTCCGCTACTGGATCGAGTCGTTCCGCCTACCCGGCCTGGCGGGGAGCGAGATCGAGACCGCCATGATCGCCGAGGGCCTCGAGCACCTCGACGCCGCCCTGGCCGCAGGGAACGGAGCCATCCTGGCCCTGCCCCATGTGGGTGGCTGGGACTTCGGCGGCGCCTGGCTGGTCCAACGCGGCTATCCGATCACCGTGGTGGTGGAACGGGTCGAGCCAGCCGAGCTCCTCGACTGGTTCATCGCTCGACGAGAAGGGGTGGGCTTGACCGTGATCCCGCTCGGGCCGAGAGCCGGACCAGCGGCGCTGCGAGACCTGCGAGCCAACCGGGTGGTGGCCCTGCTGTGCGACCGGGACATCGCCGGTGGGGGAGTGGAGGTCGACTTCTTCGGCGAGCGCACCACGCTGCCCGCCGGTCCTGCCCGGTTGGCCCTGCGCACTGGGGCCGCGCTCCTGCCCACGGCCGTCTACTTCGACGGAAGGGATGGTCACCGGGGCGTCATCCGCCCGCCGCTGCGCCTTGAGCGAACCGGGAAGCGGGTCCACGACGTCACCCTTCTCACGCAGGCCCTGGCCAGCGAGCTCGAGTCATTCATCCGCGCCGCTCCCCACCAGTGGCATCTGTTCCAGCCCAACTGGCCTTCGGACCCCGGCTACCGCCATCAGCGATCAAGGCGTGGGTAAAACGGGTCCTAGTCCAACCAAGGAGCCGCCCGTGGGCATCGCCACCGTCAACCCGACCAGTGAGGAGACCCTCGAACGCTGGGACCCGCTGTCCGACGCCGAGATCGAAGCCCGAATCGGGCGGGCCAGCGACGCCTTCGCGTCCTACCGGCTCACGACCTTCGCCGACCGGTCCCGGTGGCTCGTCACCGCCGCCGGGATCCTCGAGTCCGAGGTCGACGACGTCGCTCGGATGATGACGACCGAGATGGGCAAGACCCTCGCTGCCGCTCGTGCGGAGACGATGAAGTGCGCAGCCGCGTGCAGGTTCTACGCCGCCCACGCAGAGGCCTTCCTGGGCGATGAGCCGGTGGGGGGTGCCGGCGTGGGGGCTCGGCGGGCGTTCGCCCGCTACCAGCCCCTGGGACCGGTGCTGGCGGTCATGCCCTGGAACTTCCCGCTGTGGCAGGCCATGCGCTTTGCTGCCCCCGCCCTCATGGCCGGCAACGTAGGGCTGCTCAAGCACGCCTCCAACGTGCCCCGAACGGCGTTGTTCATGGAGACGCTGTTCCACAGAGCCGGCTTTCCCGACGCGGTGTTCCAGACCCTGCTCATCGGGTCGGAACAGGTGGAGAGGGTGCTGCGGGACCCGGAGGTGAAGGCCGCCACCCTTACCGGCAGCACGCCGGCGGGCCGATCCGTCGGCTCCACGGCGGGTGCCGAGCTGAAGCCGTCGGTGCTCGAGCTCGGTGGGAGCGACGCCTTCATCGTCATGCCCTCGGCAGACCTCGAACGGGCCAGTGGGGTGGCGGTCACCGCCCGCTGCCAGAACAACGGGCAGAGCTGCATCGCCGCCAAGCGGTTCATCGTCCACGACGCCGTGGCCGGGGAGTTCGAGCGTCGCTTCGTGGACGGCATGAGGGCGCTGCGGGTCGGCGACCCACTGGACGAGCGCACCGATGTCGGACCCCTGGCCACCGACCAGGGCCGCCGGGGCGTCGAGGAGCTGGTCAGCGACGCGGTGGCCAAGGGGGCGTCCGTCCTGTGCGGAGGCACGCGCCCGAGGCGCCGAGGATGGTTCTTCCCGCCAACCGTCGTCACTGGCGTCACCCCCCAGATGCGCATGTTCTCCGAGGAGGTGTTCGGGCCGGTGGCTTCGGTGTTCCGGGTGCCCGACATCGACCACGCCATCGAACTTGCCAATGCCACCGGCTTCGGCCTCGGCTCCAACGCCTGGACCGAGGACCGGGCTGAGCAGGACCGCTTCGTGCGCGACCTCGAAGCCGGCGCCGTGTTCATCAACGGCATGACCACCTCCTACCCGGAGCTGCCCTTTGGCGGGGTGAAGCAGTCGGGTTACGGGCGCGAGCTGTCGGCCCACGGGATTCGGGAGTTCTGCAACCTCAAGACGGTGTGGGTGGGCCAGGCCGGCCACCGCACGGACCTGGCCAGGAGCGAGTAGGGGTGCGGGTCCACCTCGCCTCCAGCCCGGCCGACGCGCACGATGATCGGCGGTACTCACACCTGATCTACTGGCAGGATGGATCTACGAGAGACGGGGTTCAGCCCCGATGCGCGCGTCGTCGTCCAGCAGTACGGCGATGAACAGTGGATCGTATGGGAGTCCTTCAGCTACCGGGCCAAGCGGGATACCTTCACCGTCCCCAGGGGAATGTGCAGCGACTTTGCATCCGTACCGAGGCCTGTCGTGTGGTACCTGCCTCGCTACGGGCCCTACACCCTGGCCGCCATCCTCCACGACCATCTGTGGCGGGATCTGGCTGCCGCGGGAACGCTCCCTTACGTGGACGCCGACGGGATATTTCTCCGAGCCATGCGCCAGCTCGACGTGCCCTTCTTCCACCGGTGGGTGATGTGGGCAGCGGTGCGCTGGGGCGCCCTCGCCAAGCCTGGCGGGCGTGACCGTTGGGGTGAGGAGGGGGCACTGGTCCTGCTGTTGACCATCATCGCTCTCCCGTTCCTGTTCGTACCCGTCATCGCCGTGTTGGTGGCCTTGCTCCAGCTCTACCTCCTCGAGCTGGTCATGTGGTTGCCCCTCAGGCTGCACAGGTGGCGGACGGAGGCACGGGGCCATCCCACGCCCAAGGAGGTCGTCTTCCCTCGCCTCCAAGTTCGCCTCGACCGGGTCCAGACGGGTGGTTGTCCCCCCGCCGGTTGGGACCGGCCGCTCCGGACAGAAGATGACGGCGTCGACGCCAGCACCGACTGACACGATGGGGACGACGAGAGGACATCTCGAGCGGGAGGTGAAGCTCGGCGCCTGGCCCGGTTTTCGCCTCCCCGACCTCAGCGTTGTCGCCGAGGGGCTGAAGGCGGTTCCGAAGCCCGACCTGCGCCTCCACGCCACCTACCACGACACTCCCGACGTACGCCTGGTCCGATCGGGCGTCACCCTGCGCCACCGTTCCGGCGAGGGCTGGACGCTCAAGCTGCCCTCCTCCGATGAGAACCGTGAGGTGCTCTCCCGCCTGGAGCTGACCGTCGCTGGCGACGAGGCTGCGGTCCCTACGGAGCTGGCCCGCCTGCTGGTCTCCTGGGTGCGCACGTCGGCGCTGACGCCGGTGGCCCTCCTGCACACCCGTCGACGGGGTCTGGAGCTGGTGGACGCTGACGGCCTGGTGGCTGCCGAGGTCGTTGACGACGAGGTCTCGGTGGTGCATGGTCGTCGATTGGCGCTGCGGTTCAGGGAGGTCGAAGTGGAGTTGGGACAGGGGGCCCCGATGGAACTCCTGGACGCCGTCGTGGCCCGCCTGCGCGCCGCCGGCGCCGGCGCCGCCGATCCTCAACCAAAGGTGGTTCGGGCGCTGGGGCCCCGGGCCCACGAGCCTCCCGAGTTGGAGGGTCTCGAGCTCGGTGGCGACGGCTCGGCCGCCGGGGTGATCCGTACCGGTTTGGCCGCCTCGGTGCGCCGGTTGCTGGCCCACGACCTCGGCGTGCGGTTGGGCGAGGACGCCGAGGACGTGCACCAGGCGCGGGTGGCCACCCGCCGCCTGCGATCCGATCTGCGGACCTACGGGCCCCTGCTCGACGAGGGGTGGGCCAAGGACCTTCGGGCCGAGCTGAGGTGGGTGGCCAGCGCCCTGGGCGAGGTGCGTGACGCCGATGTCCTTCTCGAGCACCTCCAGGTAGGGCTGGACGGCCTTTGCCCGTCCGATGCCGAGACCAGCGAGTGGGTCGTCGTCCGCCTCAAGGCCGAGCGGTCGGCGGCAAGGGCTCGCCTGCTGACCGTGCTCGACGATCGTCGCTACGCCGTGCTCCTCGACCGCTTGGTGGATGCCCTCGGTCCATCCCGCCTCGATGAGGTGCCTGCCAGCCCGTTCGGCAGCCCCGCTGTCATGGTGCCGCCGGGTCCCGGCTGGCTCCTGGCCGAGGCCGCGTCCCCCGCCGTCGAGGTGTTGCCCGCGCTGGTACGCAAGCCGTGGAAGCGGCTGCGCCGAGCGGTGAAGGCGATCGACGCCGAAGGATCCGACGACGAGCTGCACCAGGTCCGCATACGGGCCAAGCGCTGCCGTTACGCTGCCGAAGTGGCCGCCCTGGCCGTGGGCAAGCCGGCCAGGAAGCTGGCAGGGGCAGTTGCCGACCTCCAGGAGGTGCTCGGCGACCACCACGATGCGGTGGTAGCCGAGGCATGGCTGCGAGCAGCGGTGCCCGAGCTCACCTCGGCCGAGGCGTTGGTGGCCGGCCAGCTCATCGCCGGCCAACGGGAGGTCGCTGCCGCCAGCCGGCGGAAATGGCCGGAGACCTGGGCGCGAGCCAACCGGCGCAAGCTGCGGTCGTGGCTGACGGGATGACGGGAGGGGTGCCGGCGCCCGAACCATCTGTGCGAGCGGCGGGGGGCGTGGTGTGGCGGCCGGGTCCCGGGGGTCCCGAGGTGCTGGTGGTGCACCGGCCAAAGTACGACGACTGGTCCCTGCCCAAAGGCAAGTGCGACCCGGGCGAGACCTCGGCGGATTGCGCCGTGCGCGAGGTCGAGGAGGAGACCGGCTTTCGTTGCCTCCTTGGTCCTGAACTGCCCGCCACGTCTTACACCGACAGGAAGGGCCGGCCCAAGGCGGTCCGCTACTGGGTCATGACCCAGACCGACGACGCCACCGACTTCGTCGCCAACGCCGAGGTCGACCAGGCGCTGTGGCGCCCCGTCGGCGACGCCTGCATGCTCCTGTCCTACCAACGGGACCGCGACGTGGTGGCGGCCTTCGCCCAGCCGAGCTGACAAGGTTGCCCCGGCGGTCAGTGCCAGTTCACCTAGAAGAAACGTCGACGCGGTTCTATGGCACCCATGACCCTTCGACTGCTGCCGTGCCTGGTCCCTGAGCGTCGCTCCTTCGGGGCGACGGTGCATGAGGGACACCCTTCGCTCGTGGTCGTACGGGGCGAGGTCGACGTCACGAGCGTCCCGGAGCTGCGGGTGCTGCTCAGGTCCTGCCTCGACCGAGGCGACTGCGACCTCACCCTCGATCTGGCCGACCTCGACTTCATCGGGGCACAGAGGGTCTGTCGCTGCTCCTCGACATCCACAGGCGCCTGCGCCAACGCGGCGGCGGGCTCGTCGTGCACGACCCCCCTCCGTTCGTGGCGAGAGTCCTGGAGATCACCGGCATGTGGGAGCTGCTGGCCGACTGGTAGCTCTTCAGCTCGGACGGCGGTGTGACGGTTGGCACCTCTGGCCGGAGAACGGGAGCCGACGGCCCCGTCGCTGCCCGTCCCCGGCCATCAGGTGAAGATCGTCCCGCCGGTGGGGGGTCGGCGCGAGCGATCAACGGTCATCTTGGTGGTCCCGCATGTCCCGGCGGTGGCCGTCGTCTCTCAGCGGGGTGAACATCGGCGAAAAGATCTGGTTCTTCGCGCTGTTGCCGAGCGTTCAAGTTGTTCCCCTCAAGCACCTGTCTGGTTCGGCCGATAGATCCCAGTAGTGCACCGGCGACCGAGCTGGGGCGGAAACGGAGAACCTCATGGAGCCACGGAGACGCGAGCCGCTGCGAGTTGGATCAGCGCGACCGGCAGAAGGCACGGGGACGCCACAGCGGCCCTCGTATCAGCCGAGCTGGCAGCAGCCGCAACAGGAGCAAACTCATG
>JBPCJK010000018.1:0-23848 GCA_051005375.1 Acidimicrobiales bacterium | reverse complement strand
TCGAGGGGCAGGGCGCCGTGGGCCAGGACCTCGTCATGGAAGGCGCGGATGTCGAAGGCGTCCCCGACGCGCTGGGTGGCCCAGGCCCGGAGCTCGGCCAGCTTGCGCTCGCCCACTTTGTAGGCCAGGGCCTGCCCGGGCAGCACCAGGTAGCGGTCGACCTCGACCACGATCTCGTGCTGGGGGGAGACCGAGTGCTCCCCGAAGTAGGCGATGGCTCGGTCCCGGCTCCAACCCAGGGCGTGCATGCCGGTGTCGACCACCAGGCGGATGGCCCGCAGCATCTCGGCGTCGAGGGCGCCGAAGCGCTGGTAGGGATCCTGGTACATCCCGAGCTCGGGCCCCAGGCTCTCGCAGTACAGCCCCCAGCCTTCCACGTAGGCCGTGAACAGGCCCCGGCGGCGGAACTCGGGCAGGTCGCGCAGCTCCTGGGCCAGCGAGATCTGGAAGTGGTGGCCGGGAACGGCCTCGTGCAGGCAGACCGACTCCATGTTCCAGTTCGGGCGGGAACCCAGGTCGTGGGTGTTGGCGAAGAAGCGACCGGGTCGAGCCATCTCCAGGGAGCCCTCGAGGTAGAAGGCGGCGGGGGCGGAGGGCGCCATCTCGGCGGGCACCGGGCTCACCCCGAACGGCAACCGGGGAAGCCGGTTGAACAGGCGGACGACACCTGGGTCGATGCGCTTGGCGATGTCGCGGTAGGAGGCCAGCACGTCGTCGGCAGTGGCGAAGAAGAAGCGGGGGTCGCTGCGCAGGTAGGCGGCGAAGCCTTCGGCCGGGCCGGTGTAGTCGCTGGAGCGGCGCACCCGGTCCATCTCGCTGCCGATGCGCTGGACTTCGTCCACGCCCATGGCATGGATCTCCTCAGGGGTGAGGCCGGTGGTGGTGTAGTGGCGGACCCGCTCGCGGTACCAGTCACCGCCGTCGGGGAGGTCGGCCAGGGCGGTGGTCTCCCGGGCGCCAGGGAGGTAGGTGCCGGCCAGGTAGTCCTGGAGCCGGGCGAAGGCGGGGGTGATCTCGCCGCCCACGATGGTGGCCGCGTCCCGACGAAGCTGGTCGGCCCGGCCCGGGGCCAGGGTCACGGGCAGCGACTGCAACGGCCCCAGCAACGGGCTGGTAGCGGGGTCGGCGACCAGGTGGGCCTCGACCTGGGCAGGCACGTGGCGCAGGGTGATGCGGGGCGGGGTCACCCCCAGGGCCCGGCCCTGCTCCAACAGCTCGATGGTCTGGTCCACCAGGGTGGGGACGGCCCGCAGGCGGGCCAGCAGGTCGTCGTGGTGCTGGGCGGTGGCGAAAGGCATGGCCCCGAGCAGCAGGGCCAACTCGGTCTGGGGGCCCTCCAGCTGGGTCACGGTCATGAGGTCACCGGGGAAGCGGGCGGCGTCGGCAACACTGCGCTGCTGCCAGGCGAACACGTCGTGGCTCAGGCGGTCCTCGGCGTCGAGGGCGCAGGGGTCGATGGTGGCCAGCACCTTCAGCGGCTCGGGTGCTTCATCCCGGCGTCGCTCCACCGCCTCGAGGGAGAGGTCGGGGAGCCGGTCGTTTCCTTCAGGCCATCCCAGGAAGGTGGCGGCGTCGGGGCGCTCCTCCATGGCGTGGCGCCACACCACGTCGAACAGGGAATGGAGGCGCTCGGCCTCGCCGAGGTGTCCCTTGGACGCCGCCACCTCCTCCAGTTGCTGCCGGTAGGTGGTCACGAGCGCTCCTCGGTCGGTACTGGTGTCGCCGGTGGCGCCTGCCGCCGGTGCCTCTGGTGCCAATGCTGGTGTCGCGGGTGCCGCTGGCGCGGGTGCCGCTGGCGCCGGCACGCTGGGTGCTGCCGTCGGCGCCACCGTTGACGGCGGTGGAGTCGCCGCCTCGTGCTCGGCCTCGAGCTCGTGCTCGGCCGCCTCGATCTCCCGTTCCAGCTCCGATGGCGGGCGCAGGGTTCCCTTCGAGGCCTTGCGTCGCGACTGCAGGGCGACCACCGCCAGCGAGAGACCGACGAGCCACCACTGGTAGCGCTGGATGAACCCGAGGATGCTCAGCAGCTCCTCCTCGAAGGCGTCGCCCAGCAGGCGGATCAGCAGCAGGCGCCCAACGGTGCCGGTCACGTTGAGGGCGATGAAACGGCGGGGCTTCATGCCCGTGGCGCCGGCCAGCAGGCAGAGGTAGCCGCTCGGGGCGATGAGGATGATGAGCGAGCCGAAGCGGGCGAAGAGCCGCTCGGCGGTGCGGATGAAGCCGACGTCGTCGCCGAGCTTGCGCTCGCCCCAGCGAAGGGCGGCGTCGCCGTACTGGACCCCGAGCAGGTAGAACAGCGGGTCGGTCAGCACCAGACGGACGAAGCCGACGACGAAGAAGGCCACGGCGCCGACCTGGGGCGAGGCCAGCAGGAGGTAGCGGTTCCTGGGGTTGAGGAACATCTGCAGGAGCGGGCGCTCGTTGATCATGCCGGGGCCGATGACGTCGGTGACGGTCCCGAGCACGGCCAGGATCACGATCGGCGTCAGCAGGATCGACAACGGCACTCGCTGCCGCCCTCCCGCCCCAGTCGCGGCTGGCGTCACCTGTTCCGACACCCCGTCGAGCCTAGGACAGCCCCCAGGGTGTCAACCGCCAGGTGGCAACGCCGGCTTCAGGCCCGAGATCATGGGGAAGTGCTTGACGTTGAGCGTCATGAGCTCGGCGCTTCTTTCCTCAGCAGTGGCGGCGATGAGGTAGTCGGCCAGATCGATGCCCGGATGTGAGCGCCGGTAGGTCCTCAGGTGAGCACCGGCTCGCCGGGCGACCTCGTCAGAGACGGGAATCAAGTCGAGCCCTTCGAACAACCGGGCCACATCACGGCGCTCCCCGGAACGCATGCCCCCCTCGATCTCGGCCCGAGAGATGACGCTGGCAAGCGCGCCGCCGTCCACCGCCTCGGTGAGCAAGCCCGTGGCTCGGCTGCTCCCTCGGAGATGGGCGATCAGCACAGTCGAGTCGAACAGCTTCACCCCTCGAGCTGTCGCAGGCGCTCATCGCCACCTGAACCTCGGACCTGGCTCAACCACTGGGGCCAATCGTCGGCATCGGGGAGGATGCCGGCCGTGGCCAGGATGGCCCGTCGCCGGTCCTCGGCTCGACTGTTCAAGCCGAGGGCGTCGTCCAGGGCCCGACGGATCCACTCTGCCTTGGCCACCCCGGCGTCAGCAGCCCGATTGGAGATCAGCTGCTCCTGCTGGTCGGTGATGTAGATCTGCGTCCGCCTCATATGGCTGCAGCATACACCGGAGGCGGCCTCAAGTCCCGATGAGGGGCCGCTGTTCGGACGCATCCCCGCTGGGGGCGCAGGGATAGGCTATTTGCGATGTCCCACCCCTCGACGCCGCCGCTGCTGGTCCTCCACGCCTTGGGCATCAAGGGTCTGGCCCCAGCCGACGCCATTGTCACGGCAACCAGGCTGGAGGCCGACGAGGTCGAGGTGGTCCTGGCCGAGCTGGCCGAGGCGGGCTTGACCGAGCACCGCCAGGGTGCCCTGGCGGGATGGGCGCTCACGCCCGTGGGTCGCAAGCAGCGCCAGGTCTCCGTCGCCGAGGAGCTGGACGCCAGCGGAGCCCGGTCTGCGGTGGAGGGCGCCTACCGCCGCTTCTCGGTGGTGAACCCCGAGCTCCTGGCCACCTGCACCGCCTGGCAGCTCCACCCGGTCGACGGTGGGGCGGTCGCCAACGACCACACCGACGCCGAATACGACCAGGCGGTGATCGATCGCCTGGTCCTGGTCCATGGCCAGGTCCAGCCGGTGCTGTCGGCGCTGGCCACCTCCCTCGAGCGGTTCGCCGGCTACCAGCCCCGCCTCCAGGTTGCCCTCGACCGGGTCGTGGCCGGCCAGGCTGACTGGTGCACCCGGCCCACCATCGACAGCTACCACACGGTCTGGTTCGAGCTGCACCAGGACCTCCTCGACACCCTCGGTTTCGATCGCGGGTTGGAGGGCGAGCGTTCGTGAACGCGCGGTTCGGAACCGTGCTCACGGCCATGGTGACGCCGTTCGACGACGACCTCGGGGTCGACTTCGACGCCGCCGTCAACCTGGCCCGCTGGCTGTCCGATCACGGCAGCACCGGCCTGGTGCTGGCCGGCACCACCGGCGAGAGCCCCACGCTGACCGACGACGAGAAGCTGGAGCTGTTCCGCACCGTGGCCGCGGCGGTGACCATCCCGGTGGTGGCCGGTACCGGCAGCGCCGACACCCGCCACACCATCGAGCTGACCCGGGCCGCCGCTGCCACCGGCGTGGCCGCCGTGCTGGTGGTCACGCCGTACTACAGCCGGCCCTCCCAGGCCGGTCTCGACGCCCACTTTCGGGCCGTCGCCATCGCCACCGACCTTCCCGTCATCATCTACGACATCCCCGTACGTACCGGGCGCAAGGTCGCCACCGCCACCCTGGCCGCCCTGTCCCGGGACGTACCCAACCTGGTCGGCGTCAAGGACGCCTCGGGCAACCCGGCGGAGACGGCCCGGCTGTTGGCGGCGGTACCCGACCACTTCGAGCTCTACAGCGGCGACGACGCCATGACCCTGCCCCTGCTGGCGGTGGGCGCCGTGGGGGTGATCGGCGTGGCCACCCACTGGGCCGGGGTGGAGGTCGCCGACATGATCGCCACCTTCGCCAAGGGCGACGTGGGCGCCGCCCGCGACCTCAACCGGCGCCTGCTGGCCAGTTTCGCCTTCGAGTCCGGTGAGGACGCTCCCAACCCGCTGCCCACCAAGGCCATGATGCGAACCCTCGGCCACGACGTGGGCCAGTGCCGCCCTCCCATCGGTCCTGTCCCCCCCGACCTCGAAGACCGGGCCCGCCAGGTCTACGCCGACCTCCATGGCTAGCCCGGTTCGCATCACCTTCCTCGGCGGCCTGGGGGAGATCGGCCGGAACTGCGCCTGCTTCGAGCTCGACGGGCGGATCGTCCTGCTCGACTGCGGGCTGATGTTCCCCGAGGCCGACATGCTGGGCGTCGACCTGGTACTGCCCGACTTCACCTGGCTGCGGGAGAACGCCGACCGGGTCGAGGGCTGCGTGCTGTCCCATGGTCACGAGGACCATGTGGGGGCGCTCTCCTACCTGCTGCGCGAGCTCTCCTTCCCCATCTACGGCTCGGCGCTGACGCTCGGCATCGCCCGCAACCGCATCGACGAGGCAGGCATGCTCCACCGCACCAAGCTCATCGCCGTGGAGGACGGGCAGCGCCGCCAGATCGGGCCCTTCGAGGTGGAGTTCATCCCCGTCACCCACTCCGTCCCTGACGGCTTCGCCACCGCCTGGCACACCCCCCAGGGCGTGATCCTCCACACCGGCGACTGGAAGCTCGACCTCACCCCTGTCGACGGACGGACCACCGACCTGGCCCGCATCGGCGCCATCGCCGCCAGCACGGGAATCCGGCTGTTGATGAGTGACTCCACCAACGCCGAGGAGCCCGGCCACACCCGCTCGGAGAGCTCGATCGGGGCGTCGCTGCGGGGGCTGTTCGCCGCCGCCCGGGGCCAGCGCATCGTCACCGCCTGCTTCGCCAGCCACATCCACCGCATCCAGCAGATCGCCGACGTGGCCATCGCCGAGGGGCGCATGGTCGCCACCCTCGGCCTGTCGATGAAGAAGAACGTCCGCCTGGCCCGCGACCTGGGAAAGCTGCGCATCCCCGACGATCGCGTGTGCGACATCGCCGACATCAACGACGTCGCCCCCGAGAAGCTGTGCGTGATCTCCACCGGCTCCCAGGGCGAGCCCCTGTCGGCCCTGGCCCGGATGGCGGCCAACGAGAACCGCTGGCTGCGGGTGGGCCCCGGCGACACCATCATCCTCAGCTCGCATCCCATCCCCGGCAACGAGACCAGCGTGGGCAAGGTCATCGACGGCCTCCACCGCCTCGGCGCCGACGTGATCCACTCCGGGCTCGCCGATGTGCACGTCACCGGCCACGCCATGGCCGAGGAGCTCAAGACCCTGCTGTCGATCACCGACCCCGAGTGGCTCATCCCGGTGCACGGCGAGTACCGCCACATGATCCACCACGGCCGGTTGGCCGTCTCCGTGGGCCTGGCCGAGGACGACGTGATCATCTGCGCCGATGGCGACCAGGTCGAGCTCAGCGATCAGAAGCTGGCCAAGGTGGGCGAGGTTCCGGCCGGCTACCTGTACGTCGACGGGGTGGTGGGCGACGTCGGCCATGGCGTGCTGCGCGACCGCAAGGTGCTGGCCGAGGAGGGCGTGGTGGTCGTCATCGTCACCGTCGACATCCGCTCCGGTCAGGTCATCGCCGGCCCGGAGATCGTGACCCGGGGGTGGGTGCACGCCACCGAGGCCGAGGACCTCCTGGAAGAGGCCCGCCAGCGGGTGGTGGCCGCCATCGAGAAGTCTGACGACACCGACTTCGACACCCTCAAGCGCGTCGTGCGCAAGTCACTGGCCGCCTTCGTCAACCAGCGCACCAAGCGCAAGCCAATGATCGTCCCCGTGGTCATGGAGGCCTGAGCCCAGGCCCTGCTGCCGACGCCCGAAACCTGCTGCCGGGCGAGGCCCCCCCCGCCCCCGCTTTGGTGGGTTGACTCGGTCCACCATGTTGCTGGTGTTACCGTTGTTGCCATTGTGGCTAGTGCAACCCGCCAACGGCCGTCGTCCAAGTCTCGGTCCCGGACCAGGACCAGGTCCGGCAAGGCCAAGGCCAAGGCCACGGCCACGGCCAAGTCCCGGACGACGACTCCGGCAGCCCGTCGCAAGGAGCAGGTCCGCCAGCGCCGGGCCCGCGTCGACTTACTTCGGCGGGGCCTGGGCCGGGGTGACGTATGGGGGGCGGCGCTGGTGGTGGCTGCGGTGCTGGTGGCCCTCGGCACCTGGGCCGGGCGCACCGGTCCCCTCGGCCGCAGCGTCGACGACGTGCTCGACGACCTGCTCGGCGTGGCCCGCTTCGCCCTGCCGCTGGGGCTGGCCTGGGTCGGCGTGGTGCTGGTCCGGGGCCGGGCCACTGAGGGCGCGGCCCGCATCGTCACCGGCCTGGGGCTGCTGCTCGTGGCCGGCAACGGCCTCGGGCACCTCGTCGGTCCCGGTATCGGGGGCGGGCTCGGCAGCGTCGTCGCCCGGCCGTTGCAGGCCCTGCTGTCGCCGTGGGGCGCAGGCGTGGTCCTCGTCGCCCTTGCCGTCGCCGGCGCCCTGATCCTGACCGCCACCACCGTGCGCACCGCCGCCGGCCACCTGTCGGTCGGTGCTACCCGGCTGGTGGGTGCCGGTCGGGGCGCCACCCACGTCCTCGGGCGGGGGGTGCGCTGGTTGGGAACCCTGCCCGGCGGCGATGGGCCGGCGTCCGCGGCCGGTGACGGTGACGGTGACGGTGACGAGGCCACGCCGGGGATGAGCCAGCCATCGCCCATCGTGTTCGACGGCGGCGCTGGCAACGGGAGCCCGACCGGCGTGGGTGGCGCCGAGGACGACACCACCGCGGCCAACGGTGCCGGGCGTGGGGACGACACCGGGCCGGGATCAGGTGCGCTCCTCGCGCCTCCGGCCCCGGTCCCACCTGCCGGCGAGGCCGAGCAGTTGGCCATCGCCCTCGGCCCCGCCGCCGAGCGGGGCCCCTGGAAGCTGCCCCCGCTGACGCTGCTTGCCCGCACCCCGGTCCAGGAGGTCGACCGTCGCCTGGTCGAGCAGGCGGGCCGCACCCTGGAGCATGCCCTGGCCGCCCACGGGGTGGAGACCCGCCTGGTGGGCATGACCGTCGGCCCCACCGTCACCCGCTACGAGCTGGAGCTCGGCCCCGGGGTCAAGGTGGCCCGGGTGACGTCGCTGCACCGCGACATCGCCTACGCCATGGCCTCACCCGACGTGCGCATCCTGGCGCCCATCCCCGGTCGCTCGGCCATCGGGGTGGAGGTCCCCAACCAACAGCGCCAGCTGGTGGCGGTGGGCGACATCCTGGCCAGCGAGGAGGCCAGGCGGGCGGTGCACCCCTGCGAGGTGGCGCTCGGGCGCGACATCAGCGGTCGGGCGATGCTGGCCAACCTGGCCGAGATGCCCCACCTCCTCATCGCCGGGGCCACCGGGGCGGGCAAGTCGAGCTGCCTCAACAGCCTGCTGACCTCCGTGCTGGTGCGCAGCACCCCTGAGCAGGTCCGCCTCATCTTGGTCGACCCCAAGCGGGTCGAGCTGGGCCAGTACAACGGCCTGCCCCACCTGCTCACCCCGGTGGTTACCAGCCCCAAGAAGGCGGCCAACGCCCTGGCCTGGGCGGTCAAGGAGATGGAGCGTCGCTACGACCTGCTCTCCGAGGTCGGGGTGCGCGACATCACCGGCTACAACGGGGCCTTCGACCGGGGAGAGCTGCGCAGCGAGCCCCGGGCCGAGGGCGTCGACGACCCGGGCGAGACCCTGCACACCCGACTGCCCTTCATCATCATCGTGGTCGACGAGCTCAACGACCTCATGATGGTGGCCGCCCGGGACGTGGAGGAGTCGATCTGTCGAATCGCCCAGATGGCCCGTGCCGTGGGCATCCACCTGGTCATCGCCACCCAACGGCCGTCGGTCAACGTCATCACCGGGGTTATCAAAGCCAACATCCCCGCCCGCCTCGCCTTCGCCGTGTCCAGCCTGGCCGACAGCCGGGTCATCCTCGACCAGGCCGGCGCCGAGCGCCTGGTGGGCCAGGGCGACATGCTCCTGCTGGGAGCGGCGTCGTCCATCGCCCGGCGCATCCAGGGGGCGTGGGTGGGTGAGGACGAGGTCCACAAGGTGGTGGCCCACTGGCGCCGGCAGTCGCCCCAGGTCGTCTACACCTCCGGCGTGGAGGGCGACGACCCGCTCCTCGGCTCGGGGACCGACAGCGGCGTCGGATCGGGTGACGACGACGACGACCAGCTGTGCCGATCGGCCATGGAGCTGATCGTGCGCTCCCAGCTGGGCTCCACCTCCATGCTCCAGCGCAAGCTGCGCATCGGCTTCGCCCGTGCCGGGCGGGTCATGGACCTGCTCGAGCAGCGGGGGGTGGTGGGCCCGTCCACCGGGTCCAAGGCCCGCGACGTGCTCATGACCGCCGAGGAGCTCGACAGCCGCCCAGGCGGCGGCGACGCCTGAGGCGACGCCTGACGGCACCGTTCCGGCCCCAGGAGATCGCTGATTCGGGGGATGTCGAGGGGGCCAGACCGCCGAAGGCAGCCGCCGACGTGCCTACGGGTCCCTGACGGGACTGGCGGTAGGGTGGCGGCCGTGGCGGCGATTCACAGGAGCTATTGGGTCGAGACCCTCGGCTGCCCCAAGAACCAGGTCGACTCCGACAAGCTGACCGGCGTACTCGTGGCCGATGGTCTCGTGCCGGCCCTCACCCCGGCCGACGCCGACCTCATCGTGGTCAACACCTGCGCCTTCGTCGAGCAAGCCCGGGCCGAGTCGGTAGAGGCGGTGCTGGCCCTCTCCGGTGCCCGCCGCCCCGGCAGCGAGGTGGTGGTCACCGGCTGCATGGCCGAGCGCTACGGCGCCGAGCTGGCTGAGGCCCTTCCCGAGGTCGACGCCGTGGTCGGCTTCGGCGTCCCCGTCCACCTACGCGCCCCTGGGCTCCCCTCCTTCGACCTGCTCAACCTCCCCCGACCGCCGGCCACGGCGCCGTGGGCCTACGTGAAGGTGGCCGAGGGCTGCGACCGGGCCTGCGGCTTCTGCGCCATCCCCTCGTTCCGCGGGCCTCAGCGCAGCCGCACCCTCCCGGCCATCCTCTCCGAGGTCGACGCCCTGGGCGCCAGGGAGATCGTGCTCGTGGCCCAGGACCTGGCCGCCTACGGGCGTGACCAGGGACGGGGAACGCGCCAGATCGTGGATCTGGTCGAAGCCGTCGCCGCCCGGGTCGAGCGGGTGCGCCTGTTGTACCTCTACCCTTCGGACCTGACCGACGGGCTGATCGACGCCGTGTGCGCCACCGGCGTGGCCTACTTCGACCTGTCCCTCCAGCACGTGTCCCGGCCGTTGCTGCGGGCCATGCGCCGCTGGGGCGACGGCGCCCGGTTCCTGGCCCGCATGGCCGACATCCGCCGGCGAGCTCCCGAGGCCGCCTTCCGGTCGAACTTCATCGTGGGTTATCCCGGGGAGACCGAGGACGACCACGACGCCCTGCTGGCCTTCCTGGAGGAGGCCCAGCTCGACTGGTGCGGCTTCTTCCCCTGGTCCCCGGAGGAGGGGACCCACGCCGTGACCCTCGACGGCCGGGTCGACCCCAGCCTGGTGGGGGCCCGACTGGGCGAGTGCAGCGAGCGCCAGGACGCCATCACCGCCCGGCGCCGCGACCTCCTGGTGGGCAGGGAGGTAGAGGTCCTGGTCGACCGTCCGGGGGTCGGACGCACCTACCGGGAGGCGCCGGAGATCGACGGGGTGGTCCACGTCCCTCTGGGCCTCTCCATGGGGGAGGTGGCCGCCGTCACCATCGCCGCCGCCGCAGGCCCCGACCTGGTGGCGGTCGGTGCCGTGGAGCCGCTCGACGAGCCCGGCGCCTGAGCGTGGCCACGTCGTTCGGTCCTTCGGCCCTGGTGACGCCGGCCAACGGCGTCACCTTGGCCCGGGTGGGGTTCACCCCGCTCCTGCTGGTCGTCATCGTCGTCTCCGGCCCCTCCTACCCCACCCTGGCCGGCTGGATCCTGCTGGCCAGCACCGACGGGGTCGACGGCTACCTGGCCCGCCGGCACGGCACCACCCGCTCGGGCGCCTTCCTCGACCCGTTGGCCGACAAGCTCCTGGTGCTCGGCGCCCTCGTGGCGCTGACCGCCCGCGGCGCTTTCTCGTGGCTGCCGGTGGCGCTCATCGCCGCCCGGGAGGTGGCGATGAGCGGCTACCGGAGCTGGGTCGGGCGCCAGGGGGTCTCTGTCCCTGCCCGCTCGTCGGCCAAGGTCAAGACCGTGGTCCAGGAGGTGGCGGTCGGCGTGGCCCTGTTCCCGCCCCTTGCCGGCGACCACGCCTGGACGGCGACGTCGCTGCTGTGGGTGGCGGTGGTGCTGACCCTCGGCACCGGCTTCCAGTACCTGCTCGACGGGCGGCACCTGCAGGCCGGCGCCGCCACCGGCTCCTCGCCAGAGGCGGGGGCCGGTGCGCTGTGAGGTGGTCGCCGTCGGCACCGAGCTCCTGCTCGGTGACGTCGTCGACACCAACTCGGCCTGGATCGGCCAGCGCCTGGCCCTGGGCGGGATCGACTCCCACTTCCAGATCCGCGTTGGTGACAACGTCGGGCGCATCGTGGCCGCCCTTCACGCCGCCCTCGAGCGCAGCGAGGCGGTGGTTGTCTGCGGTGGTCTCGGTCCCACCCCCGACGACGTCACCCGAGCCGCCCTGGCCGAGCTCATGGGCGCGGAGCTGGTGCGCGACGACGAGGTGTTGGACCGCATCCGGGCCCTGTTCGAGCGCCGAGGTCGGCCCATGGCTCCCACCAACGAGGCCCAGGCCGACGTGCCCGCCGGCGCCACGGTCATCGAGCAACGGCGGGGGACCGCCCCCGGGCTGATCTGCCCCGTTGGTGCTCGGGAGTCGGACGGACGCAGCGCTCAGGTGGTCTACGCCGTCCCCGGCGTCCCCCACGAGATGACCGAGATGGTGGCCCGAGCGGTCATCCCCGACCTCCAGGCCAGGATGGGGGAGCGGACGGCCATCGTCAGCCGGGTGCTGCGCACCTGGGGGGAGTCCGAGTCCACCTTGGCCGAGCGGGTGGGGCCCAGGGTCGAGGCGCTCGAGGTGGCGGGTAACCCCACGATCGCCTTTCTGGCCAGCGGGATGGAGGGCATCAAGCTGCGCATCACGGCCAAGGCGGCCAGCCCGGACGGGGCCTGCGCCCTGATCGATGCCGAGGAGGCCGAGTTGCGGGCCATCCTCGGCCACCAGGTCTTCGGGACCGACGACCAGTCCATGGAAGCCGTCGTCGGGGAGCTGTTGAGAGCCCGCGGGCTGACCCTCGGCCTGGCCGAGTCCATGACCGGAGGGCTGATCTCCTCCCGCTGCAGCGAGGTGCCGGGCTCCAGCGCCTGGTTCCGTGGTGGCGTCGTCTCCTACGCCAGCCAGGTGAAGTTCGACCTGCTGGATGTGCCCAAGGGCCCGGTGGTGTCGGCCACGGCCGCCATGGCCATGGCCTCGGGCGCCCGAGAGGCGCTGGAGGCCGACGTCGGTCTCTCGGTCACGGGTGTGGCTGGTCCCGAGGAGCAGGACGGCATGCCCGTAGGCACGGTGTTCGTGGGTCTGGCCATCGATGACGGCGTCGACTCCGTGCACCTACGCCTGGCTGGCGACCGCACGTCGGTCCGTCAGATGGCCGCCATCTCTGCCGTCGACCGAGTGCGGCTGCGGCTGCTGGCCCAACCCCGTCCTGACTGCGGAGACCGGCCGGCAAGCCCGCGCTCCCGCGATCAGGATCGGTAGGTCGGGCAGTACCCCAGGGCGGGAGCGGGCCGCGGTTTGATGACCACCGTCAGCGGCGGCTACTGTCCAGACGGGCTGGAGACCAGGTCGGTCGACGCGAGGTGCCCTCCTAGATGAAGAACAACGAGATCCTGCTGCGGCCGGAGTTCCTGGCCTCGGTGGTCGCCATCGTGGTCGTGCTTGGCGCCGCCCTGTACTTCACGCGCCACGACCGGCGCAAGGCGCTGGCGGCGAGGGCCGAGCACCCGGTGCCACCGGCGATCGCCGCCGACGCCACCAAGGTCTTCGAGGGCCAGGCCAAGGCCGCCCGGGTGGGCAAGCGCCCGCCGGGCAGGTCCTCGGCGGCCAAGTCCTCGGCGGCCAGGCCCCTGGCCACGATGGGAGGCAAGCCGGGGGCCAAGCCCGAGGTGGTGGCGTCGCCCACCGCCATCTTCGCCGAGGCGTCGGGCCTGGACGGGCCGCCGGTCACCTTCGCCGACGTCGCCGGTCTCGACGAAGCCATCGAGGAGCTGCGGGAGGTCAAGGAGTACCTGGCTGACCCCGAGCGGTTCCGGGCCCTCGGCGCCGAGCTGCCCAAGGGCATCCTGTTGTGCGGGCACCCGGGGAACGGCAAGACCCTGCTGGCCCGAGCCCTGGCCGGCGAGGCCGGCGTCCCCTTCTACTTCGTGTCCGCCTCAAGCTTCGTCGAGCAGTACGTCGGGCTCGGGGCGGCCCGCATCCGGTCGCTGTTCGAGCAGGCCAAGGGCCAGGATTCACCGGCCATCGTCTTCATCGACGAGCTCGACGCCATCGGCCTCAAGCGCAGCGGGGGCGGGAGCGGTGAGCGGGAGTTCGACCACAGCCTCAATCAGCTGTTGGTGGAGCTGGACGGCTTCGCCTCGTCCTCGGGAGTGCTGATCCTCGGCGCCACCAACCGCCCCGAGCTCCTCGACCCGGCCCTGGTCCGCCCCGGGCGCTTCGACCGCCGCATCCAGATCGACCGCCCCGACTTCGCCGGACGGCTGGCCATCCTGCGCCTCTACGCCGCCCGGCGGCCCATGTCCCGCCAAGTCGACTGGGAGGAGGTTGCCAGCCAGACCACCGGCCTGAGCGGCGCCGAGCTGGCCAACCTCATCAACGAGGCCTCGCTGCTGGCCGCCCGCCGCTATCGGACCAAGATCACCGCCGACGAGGTGCACGAGGCGGTGGCCCGGGTGTCTGGCGGTGCTCGTAGCTCCCGATTGATCGGCGAGGACGAGAAGCGCCTGATCGCCTACCACGAGGCGGGCCACGCCCTGCTGTCGCTCCTTCTCAAGAACGTGAAGATCCCGCCCCGGGTCTCGATCGTGCCCCGGGCCGTCTCCTCGGACAAGTCTGCCTGGTCCTTCGGGGAGGACCGCTCCACCCTGACCAAGCGGGAGCTCATGGCCCAGCTCATCGTCCTGCTGGGGGGACGGGCGGCCGAGGTGGCCACCTTCGGCGAGCCCAGCACCCGCTCGGAAGACGACCTCGACGACGCCGCCAAGCTGGCTCGCAAGATGGTGGAGCGTTGGGCCATGACCGGGCGCTTCGAGCTGGCCGGGCGCGACGGCGACGCCGTCACCCGCTCCCGCACCGAGAGCCGGTCGGAGCCGGCAGTGGCCAAGCTGCTGTCACAGGCCGAGCAGGCGGCCCGCTCGATCCTCCAGGAGAACGGCCCCCGCCTGGTGGCGGTGGCCGAGCACCTGGTGCACTCGGAGACGCTGACGGTGGCGGAGATGGCCAGGGCGGCGGGCCTGCCCAACCCGGCCGAGGAGCGCATCGTCGAGCAGACCGAGCTGCTGCCGCCGTCGGTGGTGCCCACCTCGGTGGCCCGCATCCACGGCTGAGGGGAGCATCACCGCCGAACCAGAGGTTCGGCGGGGTCGCCATCCAAAGACGGTTGCCTGTGGCGGCGAGAGTGGCCTGGGCCTGGGCCTGCGAACGTAACGTGCTGACGTGCGTCTCTTCGCTGCCGTCTGGCCTACGCAGCCGGTGATCGACGCCCTGGGCGCACTCCCCCGGCCGGAGCACCCCGGCCTGCGCTGGACGCCACCGGCGCAGTGGCACGTCACGCTGCGCTTCTTCGGTGACATGGACGTCGACCAGGGCATGGCCGCCGGTCAGGGCATCGCCGGCGCCACCGCCGGGGGGCACCCGGTGGTGGCCGACCTGGGCCCAGCCGTGAGCCGACTGGGACGCAACGTCCTCCAGGTCCCGGTGGCCGGGCTGGAGGGCGTGGCCGAAGCCATCGTGGCCCAGACCGCCGATGTCGGCGTCCCTCCTGGCCCCCGCCCCTTCTCGGGCCACATCACCCTGGCCCGCAACCGGGGCAAGGCCACCCTGGCCGGCCTGACCGGCGCTCCCGTCTCCGGCCGGTGGGACGTCGACCAGGTGAGCCTGGTGGCCAGCGTGTCGTCGGGGCACCCCGGAGTTCCCAACCGCTACGAGGTGGTCGGCACCTTCTCCCTGGGCTGACGGACTTGATGATCTGTCCTGGGTGCTTGAACGAACGATCGTTCGTGGATAGGATAGGGCGGGAAAGTTACACGGGTGTTAGTTGTCTCACCCCCTTCGTAGGGTGATGCCCAGATCGGACCTCCGAGGTTCCCGCATCCTCGCCAGCACGGCGACCCCCGCACAGACAGGAGCAGCAGGTGGATCGAGGCAAGGCACTGGAGATGGCAGTCAGCCAGATCGACAAGCAGCACGGCAAGGGTTCCATCATGAAGATGGGCGACAAGACCACCATGGACATCGCCGCCATCTCCACCGGCGCCCTCGCCCTCGACCTCGCCCTCGGCATCGGCGGTCTGCCCCGGGGCCGGGTGGTCGAGATCTTCGGTCCCGAGTCGTCGGGCAAGTCCACCCTGGCCATGCACGTGGTGGCCGAGGCCCAGCGCAACGGCGGGATCTGCGCCTACATCGACGCCGAGCACGCCATGGACCCGGTCTACGCCCGGGCCATCGGCGTCGATGTCGACGAGCTGCTCATCTCCCAGCCCGACACCGGCGAGCAGGCCCTGGAGATCACCGACACCCTCATCCGCTCCGGGGCGCTCGACGTGGTGGTGATCGACTCGGTGGCCGCCCTCACCCCTCGGGCCGAGATCGAAGGCGAGATGGGCGACGCCCACGTGGGCCTCCAGGCCCGGCTCATGTCCCAGGCCCTGCGCAAGCTGACCGCCAACCTCAACCGGTCCAACACCATCTGCATCTTCATCAACCAGCTCCGGGAGAAGATCGGGGTCATGTTCGGCTGTGTTCACTACTCCACGCGCGTGACTCTCGCGGACGGTAGTCAGGAGAAGATTGGCAAGATCGTCAACCAGCGCCTGCCCATTGAGGTTCTCTCCTACGACGCCGAGCTCGGCGCCGTGGTGCCCAAGAGGGTTGTGAACTGGTTCGACAACGGCCCGACCGAGGAGTTCCTGCAGTTCACCGTGGCCAGAGGTGGGGGGAACGGCCGATCTCAGTTCGCCTGCACCCCCAACCACCAGGTCCGCACTCCTGGAGGGTGGCGGGAGGCCCAGCACCTGGCAGTGGGCGATCGGGTGCTCCAGGCCATGCCCTTCAAGTTGTCGAGCTTCCAGTGGGAGGTCCTCCTCGGTGGCCTCATGGGCGACGGCGCCCTCTCATCCAGCCGGAGCGGCCACGGGGCTCGACTGCGGTTCGGCCACGGCGCCAAGCAGGCCGATTACTGCGACTGGAAAGCCTCCCTGTTCGCCAACATCGGGAGCAGCCGGTCAGTCAACGCCAGGGGAGCCGTGTTCCACGACGTGCACCCCCTCCCCGAGCTGGTCGAACTGCGTCAGGCGGTGTACGTCGGCGGCAAGAAGGTCCTCAGCCACGACTACCTCAAGCGGCTGACTCCGCTCTCACTCGCCGTCTGGTACATGGACGACGGGGGGTTCACCCTGCGGGCCAAGGGCCTTCAGGAGCGCACCAGTGACGGGAGTGGTCGTTCGGAGATCTGCGTCGAGGCCATGGAGGCGACGTCGCGTAAACGGCTGGTCGCCTATCTGGCCGACACCTGGGGCATCCACGCCAAGCTCTCACTGCGCGGTGTGCGCAAGATGGCCGTCCTGCAGCTCCCCAAGGACGAGACAGCCAAGTTCCACGCCCTCATCGCCCCCTTCGTCCATCCCTCGATGGACCACAAGCTCCTGCCCAGGTACCGGGGCCGGCTCGCCGTCGAGCCTGTATTTGCGCCCATGCGCTACGAGCTCGTCCCCATGCCCATCACCGCCATCGCCACCAAGCCCCCGACCCGCAACACCCACCGCTTCGACATCGAGGTGGAGGGCAGCCACAACTACTTCGTCGACGGGGTCATGGTCCACAACTCGCCGGAGATAACCCCTGGTGGGCGGGCGCTGAAGTTCTACTCCTCGGTCCGGCTCGACATCCGCCGTATCGAGGCCATCAAGGACGGGGTCGAGGTGGTGGGCAACCGCACCAGGGTCAAGGTGGTGAAGAACAAGGTCTCCTCCCCCTTCAAATCGGCGGAGTTCGACATCATGTACGGCAAGGGGATCAGCCGGGAGGGGTCGCTGCTCGACATCGGCGTCGACCTCGCCATCGTGAAGAAGTCGGGGGCCTGGTACACCTACGAGGGCGAGCAACTGGGCCAGGGCAGGGAGAACGCCAAGACGTTCCTGATCGAGAACCCCGAGCTCATGGTCGACATCTCCGAGCGCATCCGGGTCAAGATGGGCATCGGCGGCGCCGAAGCCGAGGCTGAGGCCGAGCCCGCAGTCGTGCACGACGACGACCAGCCGCTCCGGCTCGACTGATCGGGCCTGGCCCCGAGTCGTGCCCCACAAACAACTTCCCGACACAATAGTTGCGCCGGGAAGGAGTTTGGCCCTTCGGTGTCGAAAACCTGAACATGGCCATGACCACACCCACACCGCCCCCAACCGCCGACCACAACAGCGAGCACCGCCGAGAGCACGGCGGTCCCGGTGAGATGCTGAAGGTCTCCACCAAGTCCAACCCCAACTCCGTCGCCGGCGCCATCGCCGGGGTCGTCAGAGAGGCAGGGAGCTGCGAGGTCCAGGTGGTGGGGGCCGGCGCCCTCAACCAGGCCATCAAGGCCATGGCCATCGCCCGGGGCTACGTGGCTGCCTCCGGCATCGACTTGGTCTGCGTGCCCAACTTCGCCGACATCGAGATCGACGGAGAACGTCGGACCGCCATCCGGCTGTGCATCGGCGACCGCCACCACGCCCGACCCACCCCCGTGCCCAGCGGGGAGCTGCGGTTGGCCCCTGAATCCGACTCCGACCCCGACCCCGACCCCGACTACAACCAGGAGTAGCGCTCGACGCCTACCCTTGATCCGGTGGCCCGCCGGTATGCCATCCGCACCTTCGGGTGCCAGATGAACGTGCACGACTCCGAGCGGATCGCCGGGCTGCTGGAGGCCGACGGTCTGGAGCGGACCGACGAGGCCGCCGATGCCGACGTGGTCGTGCTCAACACCTGCTGCATCCGAGAGAACGCCGACGACAAGCTCTACGGCACCCTGGGCCACCTCAAGACCCTCAAGGCAGCGCGGCCCGGCATGCAGGTGGTGGTGGGCGGGTGCCTGGCCCAGAAGGACCGGGCGCTGGTCCAGCGACGGGCACCGCACGTCGATGTCGTGTTGGGCACCCACAACGTCGGCGCCGCAGTCGAGCTCATCCACCGCTCGCGAGACGAGGGTCCGATCATGGAGGTCCTCGACGAGAGCGACGCCTTCCCCTCCGCCCTACCGGTGCGCCGAGAGCTTCCCTGGACGGCGTGGGTCACCATCCAGATCGGGTGCGACAACGCCTGCGCCTTCTGCATCGTGCCGTCGGTACGGGGCCGAGAGATCAGTCGGCCCTTCGCCGAGGTGGTGGCCGAGGTCGAGGCCCTGGCCGAGACTGGCGCCATCGAGGTCACCCTGCTGGGCCAGAACGTCAACTCCTACGGCCGGGACCTGACCCGGCGCCGTCCCCTCTTCGCCGAGCTCCTGCGGGCGGTGGGTGCCGTCGAGGGGATACGTCGGGTGCGCTACACCAGCCCCCACCCCAAGGACATTCGACCCGAGACCATCGCCGCCATGGCCGAGACCGAGGCGGTCTGTGAGCACCTCCACCTCCCGCTGCAGTCGGGCAGCGACCGGGTGCTGGCGGCGATGCACCGGGGCTACACCGCCGAGCGCTACCTGACCAAGCTGGCCGCGGCCCGGGCCGCCATCGCCGACCTGGCGGTGACCACTGACGTCATCGTCGGTTTCCCGGGCGAGACCGACGACGACTTCGAGCGCACGCTGGAGGTGGTCGCCACTGCTGAGTACGACAGCGCCTACACCTTCGTCTACAGCCCCCGCACCGGCACCGAGGCGGCGGCGAGGACCGAGGAGTTCGTCCCCAGCGCCGTCGTGGCCGAGCGCTTCGAGCGCCTGCGGGTGGTGGTGCAGCGCAGCTCCCTGGCCAAGCACCGGGCCCGAATCGCCAGGGTGGAAGAGGCGGTGGTCGAGGGGCCGAGCAAGAAGGACCCAGGGGTGCTGACCGGGCGTACCCGCCAGAACAAGCTCGTCCACTTCCCGTCGCCGTCCCCACTGGCCGTCGGGACCTTCGCCGAGGTCCTGGTCACCGCCGCCGCCCCCCACCACCTCCTGGGCGAGTTGGTCGCCGTCACCGCCCAGCCCCGTCACCGCACCCGCATCCCCGTCGTCCCGGCGTGAGCGACGCTCACCCCTTCGAGAGCGCCGCCTCCGTACCGCTTGCGACGATGATCCGCCGTGGCAACCACCTCGCTCTGGTCGGGGCCACGGCCTCGGGGAAGTCGGCCCTGGCCATGGAGGTGGCCCGGCGCGACCCGACCGTCGAGCTGGTCAGCGTCGACTCCATGGCCGTCTACCGGGGCATGGACATCGGCACGGCCAAGCCCACGCCGGCCGAGCGGGCCGAGGTGGCCCACCACCTGCTGGACCTGGCTGATCCCGGCGAGGACTTCTCGGTGGCCCGGTTCCAGGTCGCGGCCCGAGTCGCCATCGCCGCCATCGAGGCCCGGGGCCACCGGGCCTTGTTGGTCGGCGGCACCGGCCTGTACCTCCGGGCCGTGGTCGACGACCTCGACCTCCCCGGGCAGTACCCCGACACGCGAGCCAGCGTCGAGGCCGAGCCCGACACCGTCGCCCTTCACCAGCGGCTGTCCGGCCTCGATCCTGTCGCCGCCGGCCGGATGGAACCGACCAACCGGCGACGGGTGGTTCGGGCGCTGGAGGTGACCACCGGAAGCGGCCGTCCATTCTCCTCCTTCGGTCCCGGGCTGGGCGCCTACCCGCCGGTGCCCATCGCCCAGGTAGGCCTGCGCCTGCCCGCCGAGGTGCTGGACGCCCGCATCGAGGACCGCTTCGCCGCCATGCTCGATGCCGGCTTCCTCGACGAGGTGCTGGGGCTGGCCTCCAGACCCGGAGGCATCTCCCGCACCGCCCGCCAGGCCCTCGGATACAAGGAGCTGCTCGCCCATGTGGCTGGGGAGCTCTCACTCGACCAGGCCATCGAGGCGGCGGTAGCTCGTTCCCGGCGCTTCGCCCGCCGCCAGCTGCGGTGGCTCCGCCGCGACCCCCGCATCGCTTGGCAGGACGTGAGCGACAACCCCCTCGCACTGGTGGACGACCTGCTGGGAGACTGGGTGCCATGCACCTGACCAAGTACCACGGCCTGGGCAACGACTTCCTGGTGGCCCTCGACCGCGACGACCGGGCCTCGGTCGACGCCCGGGCGGCACGAGAGCTGTGCGACCGTCGCCGGGGCATCGGCGCCGACGGCGTCATTGTGGTGGGACCGCCAAGCAGCGGCGCCGACGTGACCATGACCCTGTTCAACGCCGACGGGAGCGTGGCCGAGATGAGCGGCAACGGCATCCGCTGCCTGGGTCACGCCCTGGCTCGCCGGGCGGGAACGGTCACCTTCGACGTGACCGTGGCCACGGGCGGCGGCGTTCGTCGGGTCCACGTCGGGCCTGGCCCCGACGCCGTCACCGCCTGGGTGGAGGTCGACATGGGCACCGCCCGCCCCGGCCCCTCGCTGGACCCAGGGATGGACATGGGGATGGACCACCTCAAGGTGACGTCGCTCGACCTGGGCAACCCCCACCTGGTGGTCCTGGTCGGCGACCTCGCCGCCGTCGACATGGCGTCCGTCGGCCCGGCGTGCCAGCGGAGCTTCGCTCGAGGTGTCAATGTCGAGGCCATCGCTCCCACTCCCGGTCGGGATGACGCCCTGGACCTGGTGGTGTGGGAGCGGGGGGTCGGCCTCACCCAGGCCTGTGGCACGGGTGCGTGCGCCGCTGCCCACGCCGCCTACGGCTGGGGACTTGTGGGGGAGCGGGTGGCGGTGCGCATGCCCGGCGGTGATGTCGAGGTCGTCCTCGGCGACACCATCACCCTGGCCGGCCCATCGGTCTTCGTGGCCGACATCGAGGCGGCCGACATCGAGGTGGCCACGTGACCCTGATCGAGCGCACCTTTCGGGAGCGCATCGTCGTCGTCGGCGTCACCGTGCCGCCGGCCAGGGTGGAACAGACCGAGGCCCACCTCGATGAGTTGGCTCTGCTCATCGACACCGCCGGGGCCGATGTGGTGGCCCGTGTCCTGCAGCGCCGCGACGCCCCCGACCCGGCAACCTTCATCGGCAAGGGCAAGGCCGCCGAGCTCGGGGAGCTCTCGCTCGAGGTCGACTCCGACACCGTGGTCTTCGATGACGAGCTCAGCCCCGCCCAGAGTCGCAACCTGGAGAAGCTCCTCGGTCGCACCGCCATCGACCGGACCGCCGTCATCCTCGACATCTTCGCCCAAAACGCCCGTAGCCGTGAGGGCAAGGCCCAGGTGGAGCTGGCCCAGCTCCGCTACCGGCTCCCTCGGTTGCGGGGTCGCGGCAAAGCGCTGTCACAGCAGGCTGGTGGCATTGGCACCCGGGGTCCGGGCGAGACCCAACTCGAGGTCGACCGCCGGCGCCTGCTGCGGCGCATCACCGTCCTGGAGGCGGAGCTGCAGGCGCTGGCCGGCACCCGCCGCACCCAGCGCAAGGCCCGCAAGCGGGGCCGCAACCGGGCGCTGTCGATCGTGGGCTACACCAACGCCGGCAAGTCGACGTTGCTGAACCGTCTCACCCACGCCGGCGTGCTCGTCGAGGACCGCCTCTTTGCCACCCTCGACCCCCGGGCCCGGCGCCTCGACCTACCGGGGGGAGAGGCCGTGGTGATCTCCGACACCGTGGGCTTCGTGCGCAAGCTGCCCCACCAACTGGTGGAGGCGTTTCGCTCGACCCTGGAGGTGGTGGCCGAGTCCGACCTGCTCGTCCACGTGGTGGACGCCGCAGCTTCGGACCCCGAGACCCAGATGGGGGCGGTTCGCACCGTGCTCGACGAGATCGGCGCCGGTGCCGTTCCCGAGCTGATCGTGTTCAACAAGGTCGACCTCGTCGGTGCCGAGGCCAAGCGCCTGGTCGAAGGTCATCCGGGATCGGTGGCCATCTCGGCTGTCTCCGGCGAGGGGATAGACGAGTTGCTGACGGCGGTGTCCGACCGGCTGCGGGCGGTGGAGGAGGTGGTCGAGCTGGTGGTGCCCTACCAGCGAGGCGACGTGGTTGCCGCCGTGCACCGGGAGGGGGAGGTGCTTGTCGAGGCCCACGAGGCTGAGGCCACGAGGCTGCGGGCCCGTCTCGACCCCGCCGGGGTCAACCGCTTCCGGGAGTTCGTCGTGGCCTCGTGAACCCTGCGCCCCCCCCAGCCCAGGAAGCGGCATCGGTGGGCTTCACCCCCCCGTCGTACCCACACGACCGGCTGGCGCCGTTGGCGGCGGTGGCTGCCAGCCACGAGGGCGGGGTCGTGGACCTGTCGGTGGGCCGGCCCTTCGACCCGCCTCCGCCCTCGGTGCTCGAGGCGCTGGCTTCATCGAAAAGCGAGCGGAACTACCCCTCGTCGTTGGGCTCGGCCCGTTTCCGGGAAGCGGCCCAGGGATGGTTGTCGCGCCGGCTCGGGGTCGACGTCGAGGCGTCCGCCGTGGCTGCCTGCATCGGCACCAAGGAACTGGTGGCGGGCCTGCCCCACTGGTTGCGGTTGCGCCATCCGGCCCGGGACACGGTGCTGTACCCGGCGGTGAGCTATCCGACCTACGCCATGGGCGCCACCCTGGCCGGGTGCCGGGCGGTCCCCGTGCCCCTGGACCGCCAGTGGCGCCTCGACCTGTCGGCCGTGGCCGACGATGACGCCGACCGGGCACTGTGCCTGTGGTCGAACACGCCCGGCAACCCTGCCGGTGGCCTCGACGACCTGGGGGCGGTGGCGGCGTGGGGTCGCCGCCACCAGGTGACCACCCTGTCGGACGAGTGCTACGTGGAGCTCACCTGGGACGGTCCTCGCCGCAGCATCCTGCAGTGGGGGAGCGAGGGGACGCTGGCGGTCCACTCGCTGTCGAAGCGGTCCAACCTGGCCGGGCTGCGGGTCGGGTTCTACGCCGGCGACCCCGAGCTGGTGAGCTACCTGGGCGAGCTGCGCAAGCACGCCGGCTTGATGGTCCCCGGACCGGTCCAGGCCGCCGCCGCCGCCGCCCTCGACGACGACGGCCACGTCGAGGCCCAGATCGAGCGCTACCGCCGCCGGCTCGAGCGGGGCCGACAGATCCTGGCCGCTGCCTTCGGCCTCGACGTGCCCCGCCCCGGTGGCGGCTTCTACCTGTGGGTGCCGGCCCCGGGAGGCGATGCCTGGACCTTCGCCGAGCGGCTGGCCACCGAGGCCGGGTGCCTGGTGGCGCCGGGGGACTTCTACGGTCCCGCCGCCGAGGGCCACGTCCGCCTGGCCATGGTCGTGCCCGACGAGCGCCTGGAGTTGGTGGCCCAGCGCCTGGGCGTGGCTTGACCGCAACCCAAGTCGCTCATTGCCGCCTGACGCCTGGCGCGCCGCTCCCAGCCGTTCGTTGTCGTCTGAGCAGTGCCCCACACTGCTCATCCGACAAAGTTGGCCGGGGGTCCTAGTCTGCGGCCATGGTGACGCTGGCGACGCAGATCGACGAGCTCTGGGACCGACAGGCCGAGCTGACACCGGGCGACCCCGAGGTCGGTCGGGTGGTGCTGGAGGCGGTGGGGCTGCTCGACACCGGGCAGGCCCGGGTGGCCGAGATCGACGAGGCGGGCGAGGTGGTGGTCCACCAGTGGCTGAAGCGGGCCATCCTGTTGCTGTTCCACCAGTCCCGCATGGACACCGTGGAGGTGGGCCCGTTCGAGTTCGCCGACAAGATCCCGCTCAAGGGCGGCTACGCCGAGGCCGGAGTCCGGGTGGTCCCTGGCGCCTCGGCCCGGTGGGGGTCGTTCCTCGACCGGGGCGTCGTCCTCATGCCCAGCTACGTCAACATCGGCGCCCGGGTGGGGGCCAACACCATGGTCGACACCTGGGCCACGGTCGGCTCGTGTGCCCAGATCGGGGCCA
>JBPCJK010000017.1:0-8241 GCA_051005375.1 Acidimicrobiales bacterium | reverse complement strand
GCGCTCCGTGCTGCTGTGGCGGGACGTGGCCGCACCTACCACCCCGGGCCCGGAGGGTGGCGTAGAAGGTGTCGAGGACCGAGGTGCGAAGCTTGTCGACCGACACCGGGAGCAGCGGGCCGAGCTTTGTCTCAATGATGCGGCGGGTCTCGACGATGGTCTTGGGAGACCAGTCCCTTGACACCGAGGCGACGGTGAACCACCGCTCCACCAGGGCACCGAAGGTTCCCTCGCTCGACGTGCCGGCACCGGCTTGGGCCACGAAGCTAGCCAACGCCTCCTGCGCCACCCGCTTGCCGCCCTTGAACGTTTTCGTGCGGTAGCGGTCTCGACGCGTGACGGGGTCGCGGCCCAGGTACACCCGCAGCTCCCAAGTCCCCTTGCCACGCTCCCTGAGATGACCTCGCATGGGTGACAGCGTATGCCCTCAGAGGCGGATTCAGTAGCATCCAGTAGCAGGACGCCTTTGCCCATAGGCGGTAAACTCCTGAAAACACGCTCTGAGCAGGTACTTTAGAAGCAGCCCCAACGGGATTCGAACCCGTGTCGCCACCTTGAGAGGGTGGTGTCCTAGGCCACTAGACGATGGGGCCGTGCTGACTGCCGGCGGTTCGGGTAGACGGCAGGAGCTCGGGGGGGAGGACTCGAACCCCCAATGTCTGGACCAGAACCAGATGTGTTGCCGATTACACCACCCCCGAATGGGCGAGGGGCCAGGTTAGCGGGCGCCGTCGTTGATCCGCACCTGGCCTACCCGCTCGTCGAAGTTCACCAGCCGCCGGTAGCCGATGATGCGCCCCAGGCCCACGGCCACCGCCTCCCGTCCCATCCTCGCCAGCTCCAGGGCGCCGTTCTCGGAGCTTCCCATCGCCGGGGAGGCATGGCCGACAAGGCCGACCTCCTCGGCGATTCGCTCGGTGCGAAGGGCGTGGTAGGGGCTGGAGACGAGGATGACCTCCTCGATGCCCTCGTCCTGGAGGAAGCGGGCGGCGGCGGCCAGGCTCTGCCAGGAGTTGGTCCCCGACGTCTCCAGGCGCAGCGCCGACTCCGGCACCCCGGCGGCGATCAGGTACCCAGCCGACGCCGACGCCTCGGTGGCCCGGTCACCGGGGCGTCGCCCCCCGGTGAGGGCGACGACCGGCGCCAACCCTCGCTCGTAGAGGTCGACAGCGTGGTCGAGCCGGGTCTTGAGCACTGGAGACGGCACCCCGTTGTACTGGGCGGCGCCGAGCACCACGATGGCTTCTGCCTGCTGGGCATCGTCGGTGCGGGAGGCGTTCCACACCTGCACGAAGGTGAAGAGGAAGTAGACGGCGCCGACAGCGACGGCCAGGAACCCGATCCTGACGAACAGGCGCGGGAGCCGACCCATCAGAGCTTGGCTCTCGCCGCCCGCAACCGGACCAGCGTCGGCTCCCGGCCCAGCACCTCGAGCGACTCGAACAGCGGCGGACCGACGGCTCTGCCGGTGACCGCCACCCGCACCGGGGCTTGGGCCTTGCGCAGGTTGAGCCCCAGGCCCTCGCCCACCACCCGCAGCGCCGCCATGAGCTCCTCGCTGGTCCAGGGGCACGACTGGTAGGCGGCCACGGCGCCGTCGAGGACGGCACCAGCGGGGCCGGCCATGACCTTGCCCCACGAGGAGGCGTCGACCTCGGGCTCGGGGAGGAAGAGGAAGTCAACCATGCCCGGCACCTCGGCCAAGGTCGAAACCCGCTCTTGGACCAGCGGCGCCATGCGTTCGAACATCTCGAAGTCGAAGTCGCCGGGCGCCCACGGCCCCTGCTCGAGGAAGCGACCGGCGGCCCCGATGAACGCCGAGCCCGGCAGCGACCGGAGGTACACCCCGTTGACGTGGGTGAGCTTGTCGATGTCGAAGAACGCCGGCGCGTGGTTGACGTCCTCCAGGCGGAACCGCTCGACGATCTCCTCCAGCGGGCGGATCTCCACCCCGTCGGGTGGCCCCCATCCCAGCATGGCCAAGTAGTTGATCATGGCCTCGGCCAGGTAGCCCCGCTCCCGGTACACCCCCACGGCCACGTCGTCACGTCGCTTGGACAGCTTCTGGCGGTGCTCGTTCACCAGCATGGGCAGGTGGGCGAACACCGGCCGGCCCTCCAGCGCCAGCGCCTCCCGCAACAGCAGCACCTTGGGAGTGGCGTTGAGCAGGTCGTCGCCCCTGATCACATGGGTGATGCCCATGTCGGCGTCGTCGACGGCGTTGGCCAGCACGAACATCGGGGCGCCGCTGGAGCGCTGGATCACGAAGTCCTCGAGCACGGCGTTTTCGAAATGAACCTGGCCCCGGACGACGTCGTCGAACGACGTCTGGCCCTCGTCGGGGGTGCGGAAGCGAACGACCACTCCGACGCCGGGCCCGACTCCGCGCTCCCGGCAGTAGCCGTCGTAGCCGGGGGGGCCGGCGCGGGCGGCGGCTCTGGCCCGCACGTCGTCCTGGGTGCAGTCGCAGCGGTAGGCCAAGCCCGCGGCCAGCAGCTGCTCGACCGCACTGAGGTGCAGCTCCGAGCGGTCCGACTGGTGCACCGGTCCTTCGTCCCACTCCAGGCCCAGCCAGCGCAGCGAGTCGAGGATGGCCTGCGCCAGCTCGGGCCGGCTGCGCTCCACGTCGGTGTCCTCGATGCGCAGGACGAAGGTCGCCCCCGTCCGGCGGGCGAAGAGCCAGTTGAACAGGGCGGTGCGGGCGCCGCCCACGTGGAGGTAGCCGGTGGGAGCCGGGGAGAAGCGAACCCGGGGGGTCGGGGCGGCCATCGCCTCTGAGGGTACCGGGGAGCTCAGTCACCCCCGGGGACTTGACCCTGCTTCCACGCCGCGGCCATGGCCATGCGCTCGGCGATGGGAGGGTGCGTCGCCGTCACCCGCTTCCACCACGACGGATCGACGTCGGCCTTGTTACGCCGAGCCAGACGGCGCAAGAGCTCGACCAGCCGGTCAGGACGACCCAGGAGCTCCAGCGCGAACAGGTCCGCCTGGCGCTCGTCGGCCCGATGCAACCCAGACGCCAGCAGTGAGGTCGCCAACAGTCCCAGCGAGAGCACGATCAGCAGCAACGGGAGCGAGGCGGGGTCACCCACGGCGCTCACGCCCGCCAGCGACAGCAGCGGGTCCCAGCCCAGCACCGCCCAGGCGGTGGCGAAAACAACCAGCTGGGCGCCGATCACGACAGGGAGCCGGCGGCCGAGGTGGCGGTGCTTCCAGTGGCCCAACTCGTGGGCGACCACCTGCTCGACCAACTCGACCGGCCAGTCGAGGATGGTGTCGAACAGCACGACCCGCCGGGTGGGACCCAACCCGGCCACGTAGGCGTTGCCAGCGCGCGACCGACGGCTGGCGTCGGCCACCACCACCCGGTCGACATCGATACCGGCCCTCTGCGTGACGGCCACCACCCGGGCGGCCAGGCGATCGTCCTCGAGCGGCTCGAAGCGGTTGAAGACGGGCGCGATCACCACCGGGTACAAGAAGCTGGCCAGGACGGTGAAGCCGGCGACCACCAACCATCCGAACAGCCACCACGCATCGGTGGCCCGGATCACCGCGTAGAGAGGGACCACCAGCACCAGGCTGGTGGCCAGCACCACCACCAGCTCTTTGAACTGGTCGGCGACGAAGCCCTCGGGCGTCTGGGTGCTGAGCCCCCAGCGCCTATCGTAGAATAGCGACCGATGGGCGGCGAACCAGGGTGAGTAGACCAGCGACGAGAGCTGGATGGCGACGACCACCGCCACCACCTCCCAGGCCCACGACGACAGGCCAAGGGCGGCCAGCACCCGGGGTGCGGCCTGGCCGACGACGAAGGCGACGAGCACGGCGCTGGCCAGGGCCAGGCGGATGCGACCGAGACGCTCGAGGGGGCGGTTGTAGGCCTGGCCCCGAGCCACCTCCACGGCACTGAACCAGTCCGAGGCCGGCGATGCCATCCGCCGCCCATGATCCAGGCTGGGTCCGGGAGAAGCGGGGACGGACACTTCGGGCTCGGTCGCCGAGCCGACGTGGTCACCTCGGCTGCGGCTCCTGGTAGCGCTGGCCATGCGGTGACGTCCTCTCCTGGCGGCCTGCGACAGCGTAGGCGCGGCCTCGCCACAGCTATTCCGGCGTTGGGGAAGGGGCAGGCCGGTTGGCGATCAGGGGGGCGGGTTGGTCGTCAGGCGTACGGGTAGGGCCCCGGCGTCGCCGTCACCCCAGTGACGATCGCCAGACGGCGTGGCGGGGGCGGACTGGTCTTCGAGACGGAGGTGGCATGACGTCGTTTGGCTACACGGTCATGGGGGAGCAGGCAGGGCCCAAGCAACTGGTCGCCCATGCCGTGCGGGCCGAGGCGGCTGGCTTCGACTTCATCGCTGCCAGCGACCACTACAACCCCTGGCTGGCCGAGCAGGGCCATGCGCCCTACACCTGGGCAGTGCTCGGCGCCATCGCCCAGGCCACCGACCGCATCGAGCTCATGACCTACGTCACCTGTCCCACCATGCGCTACCACCCGGCGGTGGTGGCCCAGAAGGCGGCGACGCTCCAGCTCCTCTCCGACGGTCGCTTCACCCTCGGCCTCGGTGCGGGCGAGAGCCTCAACGAGCATGTGATCGGCCAGGACTGGCTCCGGTCGACGTTCGCCACGAGATGCTCGAAGAGGCCCTGGAGATCATCCGGGCGCTGTTCGCCGGCGAGACGGTCACCTTCAGGGGCCAGCACCTCGACGCCGAGGCGGCCCGGCTGTGGGACCTACCCGCCACCCCGCCGCCGATCGGCGTGGCCGTGTCCGGGCCCCGGTCGTGCGCGCTGGCCGGCGCCCAGGCCGACGCCATGATCGCCGTCGCCCCCGAGGCCGATCTGGGCGAGCGCTTCGACGCCGCCGGCGGCGCCGGCAAGCCCCGGATCGGCCAAGTGGCCGTCTGCTTCGATAGGGACGAGTCGGCCGCTCGCCAGCGGGCCATGGAGCAGTTCCGTTGGTTCACCGGAGGGTGGAAGGTCATGGCCGAGCTCCCCGGTCCGGAACACTTCGACGCCGCCGCCAAGTCAGTGAGCGAGGAGGAAGTGGCCGAACAGGTGCCGTGCGGTCCCGATGTGGACGCCCACGTCGGCGCCGTGCGCCAGTTCGTCGACGCCGGGTTCACCAGCGTGGCCCTGGTACAGGTCGGGGGCGGGCACCAGCAACCGTTCCTCGACTGGGCCGAGGAGGAGCTTCTCCCCGCCTTGCGACGGACCCTGTAGCCGCCGGCGGCGCCCGGCTGGGTGACGGTGGCGTCCGAGTCTCAGGGGCGGTCGTCGAGCTCAGGGGCGGTGGTCGAACCCGAGCAACGAACGCCACTCCCCCGGCCAGCGCTGCTTGACCTCAGCTGGCGTGAGGCGCAGCGTGGCCTCGGGGAGCCCGTCGACGATGGCCCTCTGGTCCCAGTAGGCATGGGCTGCCACCTGGAACAGGGGGCGGCGCAGCTCCACAAGATCCGGGGGGGCGTCGGCCAGGAACCCCCACAGAGTGAAGGCGATGTCGAGGTCGTAGATCACCGGCGCCCGCCCGAAGATCGACGCCCGGCGCAGGGCCACCCCCAGGCAGCCGGCCACCGCGTCCTCGGCGTGCTCGTCCTCGGCCAGCACCAGGCGGTCGGCGAAGTGGCGGGCCAGCTTCAGGGCGTAGCCCTGGTCGGGGCCGGGGTTGCCGAAGCTCGTCCCGGTGGGCTGGGCCGGGCCCAGGTCGGCGGGTCGGTCGGCGGCCCATGCCGGGGAGGGGGGCAGGGGCATGCCCCGGCGGGGCTGCTGACCGACACCGGTAGGCACGTACTCAGGGGCGGTCACTCGCTCTCCTCGCTGGTTGGCGACGAGTGTAGGAGGCCGTAGACGATGGAGTCGCTGAGCGCCTGCCAGGACGCCTCGATGATGTTGGCCGACACGCCGATGGTCGACCACGCCTCGGACCCGTCGGTGGTGTCGAGCAGGACCCGGGTGACCGCGGCGGTTCCCTGGTCGGTGTCGAGCACCCGCACCTTGTAGTCGGTCAGGTGCAAGCCGGCCAGGGCCGGGAACCTCGACCCGATGGCCTCCCGCAGGGCGGCGTCGAGGGCATGCACCGGGCCGTTGCCCTCGGCCGTGCGGATGACGCGCTCGCCGTCCACATGGATCTTCACCGTGGCCTCGGTGGTGAAGCCCCCGTCGCCCCGGTGCTCCACCGAGACCCGGAACGACTCCAGGGCGAAGAAGGGCTGGGTCCACCCGCCGGCGTCGCGCATGAGCAGCTCGAGGGAGCCGTCGGCCACCTCGAAGTGGAAGCCCCGGTGCTCCAGGTGCTTGAGCCGCTGGAGGACGTCGGTGAGGGCAGGGGCGTCGAGGTCGAGTCCCAGCTCGGCCGCCTTGAGCTCCAGGGTGGAGCGTCCCGAGAGCTCGCTGACCACGAACCGGGTGCCGTTGCCCACCGAGTCGGGGGGGAGGTGCTCGTAGGCGTCGGGGATGCGGGCGATGGCGCTGGTGTGCAGGCCCGCCTTGTGGGCGAAGGCGGACGCCCCCACGTAGGGCTGCTTGGGATCGGGGGCGATGTTGACCAATTCGGCGATGTGGTGGGCCACCGGGGTGAGCCGCTCCAGGCGCTCGGGGGCGATGGTGCGCACCCCCATCTTCAGCGCCAGGTTGGGTACCGCCGCGCACAGGTCGGCGTTGCCGGTGCGCTCCCCGTAGCCGTTGACGCACCCCTGGACCTGGGTCGCCCCCAGGCAGACGGCGGCCAGGGTGTTGGCCACCCCGCACCCCCCGTCGTTGTGGAAGTGCACGCCGATGTCGGCGGTGGTGGCGGGGATCACCTCGGCCAGGACCCGCTCGACCTCGTGGGGCAGGGTCCCGCCGTTGGTGTCGCACAGGACCAGCACCTGGGCCCCCGCCTCCTCGGCGGCCCGCAGCACGGCCAGGCTGAAGGCGGGGTTGGACCGGTAGCCGTCGAAGAAGTGCTCGGCGTCGAAGAACACCCGGAGCCCGGCGTGGACCAGGAACTCGACGGAGTCCGCGGCCATGCGCAGCGCCTCGTCGAGGTCGGTGCGCAGGGCCTCGGTGACGTGGTAGTCCCACGCCTTGGCCACGATGCACACCGCCGTGGTACCCGCCTTGACCAGCTGGCGCAGGGTCTCGTCGCTGTCGGCTCGGGCCCGGGGTCGGCGGGTGGAACCGAAGGCCACCAGGGTGGAGGTCCCCAGCCGCAGGTCCCTCGGGGCACGAGCGAAGAACTCCTCGTCCTTGGGGTTGGCGCCCGGCCAGCCCCCCTCGATGTAGGCCACCCCCAGGTGGTCGAGCTGCTCGGCTACCCGCAGCTTGTCGTCGACGGTGAGCGACAGCCCTTCCTGCTGGCTGCCGTCCCGCAACGTGGTGTCGTAGATGTCGACTGACGCGGGCATGGCCAGGGCCCGGGGCAGGGGGTGGTCGTGCAGGGGGGTGACGCCCTCGGGCAGGTCCCTCGGCGCCGCCGCCACGGGCCCGCTGGACAGCGGATCAGCCGACATGCTCGCACCAGTCCTTGTAGCGGTCGACCTCGCCCCGAACGGTGGCGAAGTAGATCTCCTGGATCTTGCGGGTGATGAGGCCGGGCTCGCCCAGATCACGGTCGTCGACCGAGCGGATGGGCACCACCTCGGCGGCGGTCCCGGTGAGGAAGGCCTCGTCGGCCAGGTACAGGTCGCTGCGCAGGAGGTTGGTGACCTGGCAGTCGATGCCCAGGTCCTTGGCGATGGTCATGACCGAGTCCTGGGTGATTCCCTCCAGGGCGCCGGCAGTGACCGGCGGGGTCAGCAGCTTCCCCCGCTTGACCACGAACAGGTTCTCGCCGGTGCACTCGCTCACGTAGCCCTGGGGGCTCAGGATGATGGCCTCGTCGTAGCCGGCCTTGAGGGCCTCGACCTTGGCCAGCGACGAGTTGATGTACATCCCCGTCCCCTTGGCCGCCGGGGGAATGGCATTGGGGTCGTGGCGGCAGAACGAGGAGATCTTCATGCGCACACCGTGCTTGATCCCGTCGTCGCCGAGGTAGGCGCCCCAGGGCCACGCGGCGATGGAGACGTTGACCGGGCACGGGAGCGGGTTGAGTCCCATCTCGCCGTAGCCCAGGTAGACGATGGGCCGGATGTAGCACGACTGCAGCCCGTTCACCCGCACGGTGAGCTTGGTCGCCTCCACCAGCTCCTCGGGGCTGAAGGGGATGTCGATCATGAAGATCTGGGCGCTGTCGAAGAGCCGGGCGATGTGGTCGGTGAG
>JBPCJK010000016.1:0-15198 GCA_051005375.1 Acidimicrobiales bacterium | reverse complement strand
GGTGTGCGCGAGATCCGGGGCCGGGTGCTCGGTGACGAGAGTCGCTACGACGCCACCCGCTACGTCGCCGGCTGGCCTGGGCGCTACATCACCGCCAACGAGGTCGGCCCCCTGTCCGCCCTGTCGGTGAACGACGGCTTCGACGCCTGGACGCCCCGGGCCGTGCCCTTCGCCGACCCCGCCGCCGGTGCTGCCGGCGTGCTCACCGAGCTGCTGCGCCAACGGGGTGTCCAAGTGGTCGGCGAGGCGGGCTCGGGCACCGCCCCGGGCGGGGTGACCACCATCGCCTTCGTCGACTCGCCTCCAGTGGGCGACGTGGTGGGTGAGATGCTGCGCCAGAGCGACAACGGCACCGCCGAGCTGTTGACCAAGGAGCTCGGGGTCCGGGTGGCGGGTGAGGGCTCCACCGCCGCCGGTGTCGGCGTGGTATCCGACACCCTGGCCTCTCTGGCCGAGCCCACTGCCGGTGTGGTGGTGCAGGACGGGTCCGGCCTCGACCCTGACGATCGGGTCACCTGCAGGCTCCTCCACGACTTGGTGGACGACGACGACGGTGGTCCCATTGACCGGGGGCTGGCCGTGGCGGGCACCACCGGGACTCTCACCATGCGCTTCGTGGGCACCCCGATGACGGGGCAGCTCAGGGCCAAGACGGGCACCATCAACGGGGTGGCGTCGCTGTCGGGGGTCGTCACCACCCAGGGAGGGTTCGAGCTCAGCTTCTCGTCCATCCTCAACGACATCGCCCGGGCCGCCGACGCCGGACCGCTCGAGACCGCCCTGGGGGAGGCCCTGGTCCGGTTCCCAGACCTCCCGAGCCTGGAGGAGATCGGCCCCCAGGGCTACCCGGGGGCGGCGTGAGCTCCGTAGAGATGGCCGACGACATTCCCATGTTCCCGCTGGGGACGGTCCTGTTCCCGGGGGAGTACCTGCCGCTGCACGTGTTCGAGCCCCGCTACCAGGAGCTGGTTCGGGCGTGCCTCCTGGGGGGCTCACCCGAGTTCGGGGTGGCCCTCATCGAGCGGGGGAGCGACGTTGGTGGTGGTGATGCCCGCTTCGACGCCGGCTGCGTCGCCCGCATCATCGCCGCCGCCCACCTCGACGAGGGCCGCTGGGCCATCGGCACCGTCGGCACCCGCCGCATCCGGGTCACCCGCTGGCTGCCCGACGCTCCCTACCCCCGAGCCGAGGTCGACCACTGGGATGATCCGCCCCCTACGCCCGACGCCCCAGGGTGTCGAGCCGCTACCGTCGCCGCCCTGCGCCGGGTCCTGGCCCTGGCCGCCGAGCTGGGCGAGGCGGTCGCTGACGCCACCACCCCGGTCGACGACGACCCGGTGCTCGCCGGCTACCAGATGGCGGCGCTGGCGCCCTTTGGCCCCCTCGACAAGCTCGCCCTGCTCAGCGCCCCTACCCCCGACGCTCGCCTCGAGCTGCTGGGGGGTTTGCTGGCCGAGGAGGCGGCGGTGCTTGCCAGGCGCCTAGAAGGGGGATAGGAAGAGCGGTCAGGAGAGACGACGGCCACGTGGTCGCCGCTCCACCACTGCGACACCCACGACCAGGAGCACGAGTGCCCAACCGGCGCGGTGACGACAAATCCCTCCCCAACCTCGCCTCCGAGCTGTGGGACCTGGTGCGGGCTTACGCCAAGCAGGAGATCATCCAGCCGCTGAAGGGCCTGGGCCGCTACGCCGCCTTCGGCCTCGCCGGTTCCCTGCTCCTCGGCATCGGCGTGGTGCTGCTGGTCCTGGCCGTGCTGCGGGTGCTGCAGGGCCAGACCGGCGAGGCTTTCGACGGCAACTGGTCGTTCGCCCCCTACCTCCTCACCCTGGTCCTCTGCGTGGCGGTGATCGGCGCCGCCCTGTCGGCCCTCCACAAGAAGGGAACCAGGCCATGACCGTCACCTCACGAGTCGGCAAAGAGGGCACCACCGTCTCCCGCGATGACATCGAGGGCAAGCTCCGGGAGATCAAGGGCGAGGCGGGGGAGGTGGCCGAGTCAGGCCGCAACTACGCCGTCATCGCCGCCGTGGCCGTGGCCGTGGGCGTCATCGCCGTCGCCTACCTCTTCGGGCGCCGAAGAGGCAAGAAGCGCACGACGGTGGTCGAGGTCCGGCGGGTCTGATGCTGCGCTACCTCTACCGGCGGGGCCAGGTCCGCGGTCTCCTCGGTGGATCGAAGGGATGGACCGTGCTGTGGGCAACGATATTCGGCGCCCGCATGCTCAAGAAGGCCACCACCCGTGAGCCCAAAGTCGTGTACTCCGAGGTGTTGGGCCCGGGGGAGTCCCTGGTCATCCGCCACGAAGACCAACCTGACCGGGAGCGGCGCCGGAAGCCACGGAGGTGAGCCGACCGCTCCGGCGTGGGGAACGGGTGGTCATCGTCGACAGCAAGGGGCGCCAGTACCTGCTCGAGCTGGTTGAAGGGGGCACGTTCCACAGCCACACCGGCATCCTCGACCACGCCCAGCTGCTGGGCCAGGACGAGGGGGTGACGGTGCGGTCGACCACCGGCGCCCGCTACACGGCCATGCGCCCCACCCTGGCCGACTTCGTCGTGCGCATGCCCCGAGGCGCCCAGGTCATCTACCCCAAGGACCTTGGGGCCATCCTCATGCTGGCCGACATCCACCCGGGGGTGCGGGTGCTGGAGGCCGGGGTCGGCTCCGGAGCCCTGTCCATGGCCCTGCTGCGGGCCGGTGCCGAGGTGGTGGGCTACGAGCTGCGGGCCGACTTCGCCGCCGTAGCCCGTGAGAACGTCGCCTCCTTCCTCGGTGACGAGCTCGCCGGTCACTACCGGGTCGAGCAGCGCGACGTGTACGCCGGCATCGCCGAGGCTGATCTCGATCGGGTGGTGCTCGACCTGGCCGAGCCCTGGCAGGTGGTCAAGCACGCCGAGGCGGCCCTACGCCCCGGCGGCATCCTGGTCGCCTACACCCCGTCGATCACCCAGGTCGTCCACCTGCGGGAGGTCCTGGCCGAGACCGGTTTCGAGATGGCCGAGACCGTCGAGTTCATGGCTCGTCGCTGGCACGTCGAGGGCCAGGCGGTGCGGCCAGACCACCGCATGGTGGCCCACACCGGGTTCCTCACCTCGGCCCGCCTGCTCGGTCCCATCCCTGGAGGTCTGAAGCCGGCCAGGGTGCCCCGGTGAACCTGTTCGACCTGGTGGTGGTGGTCATGGTCATCATCGCCGCCGCCGGCGGCTACCGGCTGGGCTTCCTGGCCCGAGCCCTGTCGTGGGTGGGCCTCGCCGTCGGGCTGTACCTGACCACCCGGTTCCTTCCCCAGCTCCTCGAGCTGGCGCCGTTCCCCGCCGACCAAGCCACCGGGCGCCTGCTCATCGCCGTGGGCATCTTGTTGGTGGGCGCCTTCCTCGGCCAGGGACTCGGCCTGCTGATCGGGACGAAGGCCCATCTGGCCATCCCTCGGGCAGTGCGGCCCCTCGACCAGGCTGCCGGCGCCGTCGCCGGCGCCCTCGGCGTGTTCGTCGCCGTGTGGCTGCTGCTGCCGACCCTCGCCCAGGTGCCGGGGACGATCTCACGCCAGGCCCGGACCTCGTCCATCGCCCGGGCCATCGACTCAGGCGCTCCCGAGCCTCCCGACACCCTCCAGACGCTGCGCCGCCTGGTGGGCGACACCCAGTTCCCCGACGTGTTCGCTGCCCTGCGCCCTGCTCCAGACGTCGGACCACCGCCAGACGACTCCGGGCTCAGCGTCGAGCTGGCCCAACGGGTGGCCGACTCCACCTTCCGGATCGAGGGCGAGGCCTGCGGGCGCCTGCAGGAGGGAAGTGGCTTCGTGGTCCAGCCCGGGGTGGTGGTCACCAACGCCCACGTCGTGGCCGGGGAGAGCGACACCGACGTCATCGCCACGGACGGGAGCCGAGCCAGCGCCCAGGTGGTCATGTTCGACCCCGACACCGACCTGGCCGTGCTCCTGGCCCCGGATGTGGGGGCGCCCCCGCTCGGCGTCGCCGATGCCGACGTCGGCGTCCAAGGAGCGGTCTTCGGCTATCCGGGAGGCGGGTCGCTGGTGGTGTCGCCCTTCGACGTGAGTGAGCAGATCGAGGCGGTCGGCCGTGACCTCTACGGCAACGGCCCCACCCGGCGCCAGGTTCTCATCCTCGCCAGCGACCTGGCCCCGGGCGACTCCGGCGCCGCCCTGGTCAACGGTGACGGCTCGGTGGTGGGCGTAGCCTTCGCCATCGCCCCCGACCGCCCCGGCACCGCCTACGCCCTGGACAGCACAGAGCTGCGCGACGCCCTGGCCGCCCCCCGGGCCCCCGCCGACACCGGCCCCTGCCTGCGGTAGGGGCGAGGCCCGTGGAGCGGGGCGAGCGCCGGGCGCTGGTGGGCAACCGGTCGCCGAGCCCAGGGCCAAAACGGTGGTGGATTTCGCCACGGGGTGACCGGCGAGGAGAGCATCGCCGTAGTGCGGTACTAGCCGTGGTACAGTTTGAGCCATGGACCGGCTAGCTCAGCTTCTGGACCTTTTGGACGATGATGCCGGCGGTGGGTCCATCGGGACCTCCGTCAGGTTGCCCAGGAACCTCCGGGATGCGGCGGTGGTGGCGACAGAGATGGGCCTCGTCGAGTCGACCTCAGAGCTCACCATCCGAGGCCTCCGCAACACCCTTGACATGATCGCCCAGCGGGCGATCCTCGACGAGCACTACCGGGTCAACCCGGACGCCCGCCCTGACATCGCCGAAATCGCCCTCGCCACCGCACAGCTCGACGCCAACCCACTGGCGGAGCGAGCTGAGCTCGTTCGACGGGCCGCCGACGATGTCACATCGATGAAGCCGGACGCCAGTCCCGACGACGTACTTCTCTACGCCGCCGGGCTGGCTGCCACTGTCAGGTGAGCGAGCCACGCAACGTCATCCTCGACAACGAGGCGGTTCAGGCGATCCAAGACGTTGGGCACCCCAAGCACCGGCGGGCGCTGGCCGTCGTCGAGGCGGCAACGGCACCACGAGCCAGGCGGTTGGGTTCGTTTCGCTTGGTCGTCCCTACGACGATCCGCGTCGAAGCAGGTTGGGACCGAACCGCCAGCCGGGCGGCGGTCATCAACCGCCTTCGCATCATCGATCACCAGCTCGACTCCGATGCAGCCAATCGCGCCGCCTCGATCCGAAACGCCCTCGGCGTGTCCGTGGCCGACGCTCACCTCGGCAGTGCTCTTGGCGATAGCGCGTCGGAGAACGTGGTGATCACCAGCGACGTCAGCGACCTACGTCGGATCGCCGGCCATCTCGCCACGGCAACCACCGTCGTCCGACTCTGACAAGCCTGGCTTCCCCGGGCACGGCAGAGGCTTCTCCGGGCAAGCAGCGTCGCTCAGCGACGCTCAGGGACCGGAGAACCCGGTTCAAGGCGATAGGGCCGCGGCCAGACGGTCTGAGAAGCGGGTGATCACCGGTCCGGCCACGGCCAGGAGCAGCACGTAGGCGGCGGCCAGGGGGCCGAGGTCGCCTTCGATGCCGGCGGCCACGCCCAGGCCGGCGATGACGATGGAGAACTCGCCGCGGGCGATGAGGGCGGTGCCCGCCCGCAGCCGTCCGGGACGGGCGATGCCCTGGCGGCCGGCCGCCCACCAGCCGGCGGCCACCTTGGTGAGAGCGGTGACCAGGGCCAGGGCGCCGGCGACGGCAGCCACCGGCACGAGGTCGGCCACGTCGACCTGGAGCCCGAAGAAGAGGAAGAACGCCGCCGCGAACAGGTCCCGTAGCGGGCCGATCAGCGAGCTGGCCCGCTCCTGGGCGGCTCCGCCCAGGGCGATGCCCACAAGGAAGGCGCCGACAGCGGCTGACACCTGGAGCTGGGCGGCCAGCCCGGCGACGACCAGGGTCATGCCGAGGACGCCGAGCAGCAAGGCCTCGTCGGAGGGGCTGAGCACGACCCGGCTCACCGTGGCCCCGTGGCGCAGGGCGACGAACAGGACCACCGCCACCGCCCCGAGGGCCACGCCCACCGACACCACCGCGGTGAGCAACGACCCCCGGGCGAGCAGCACCCCCACAACTGGGAGGTACACGGCCATGGCCAGGTCTTCCATGACCAGGATGGACAGGACTGAGGGGGTCTCCCGGTTCCCGAGGCGGTCGAGGTCGGCCAGGGCCTTGGAGATGACGCCGGACGAGGAGATGTAGGTGACGCCACCAAGGAGGACCGCAGCCCGGGGGTCCCACCCGAGCACCAACCCGGCGACCAGGCCGGGGACGAAGTTGGCCACCGCGTCGAAGACGCCGGCGGGCAACCCGATCCGCAGGTTGGCCCCCAGCTCGGCCGAGGTGTACTCCAGGCCGAGGGCCAGCAACAACAGGACCACGCCGATCTCAGAGCCGACCTCGACCAGCTCCGGGCTGAGATCAAGCTCGAACAGGCCTCCCTTGCCCACGGCCAAGCCGGCGACCAGGTAGAAGGGGATCGGGCTGAGGCTTAGGCGTTCGGCCAGGCGGGCCAGCACGGCCAGCCCAAGCACGATCAAGCCCAGCTCGACCAGCACCGGCGCAACCCCGCCCGGGCTCACGGCCAGGAGCATCAACCGCTCATCGGCGCCGAAGCCGCGGACCCCAGGAGCCTCGTGCCCGGCTGCGCATGCTCAGCCCTGTTGCAGCAGCTGGAAGAGCTCCTTGATGCCCTCCGGTGTGCCCACGGCCACGGCGGTGTCGCCCGGCTCGAGGCGGAAGTCACCGCCCGGTGCGGCGGTGGTGTCATCGCCCCGGACCACCGCCACGATCGACACGCCGGTCTCGCTGCGCAACGCCGATTCCCGCAGCGTCCGCCCTGCGCAGGCCGAGTTGGCCCCTACCACCAGCCAGTCGATGGTCAAGCCCTCGATGTGCTGCTGGAGCTGGCCCAGGCGCTCACTCACCTGAGAGGTGCCGAGCAGCTCGGCCAGGGTGTGGGTCTCGTCAGCGTCGAGGTGCACCACGTCACGGCAGGCGTCGGGATCGGCGCTGTCATAGATGAGCAGCTCACGGCGCCCGGTGCGGTGCACCAGCACGCCGATGCGCCCACCGGCGCGGGTAAGGAAGTCATAGCGGACCCCCACCCCGGGAAGCTGTGTCTCATCTACCTCGGCCATCGTCCGGCGCCAGGGATCAGACGGGCTCGATGAAGATGCACTCTCCCGGGCACTCCTCGGCCGACTCGACCACGGCGTCAAGCATGTTGTCGGGGAAGCTGGCCAACCCCTCGGACCCACCCGGGTCGCTGAGGACCTTGCCGCCCTCCTTCACGTAGGCCAAGCCGTCGTCGAGCAGTGTGAACACGTCGGGGGCGATCTCTTCGCACAGGCCGTCGCCCGTACACAGATCCTGGTCGATCCACACCTTCATGGGCATCAGTTGCGCTCCTGTTACTCACCGGTTCGGGGCAAGCTCCAATTTACCCGGTGACCGGCAGGAAAACTCAACCCGGAGAGGGCAACCCAGCGAGGCGTGTCCCGTACTTGCTCACCAGCCCCGCTGTGGCGAGGAGACGTGGGGGCTTACTGGGGGGCGCTGCCCCCCAGCAAGTACAGTCCACGCCCATGGCGGATAACGAGGAGTCTGAGCTCGAGGAGCTGCGGGAACAGGCGATGACCCTCGAGGAAGAGGTCGCCTTCCTGCGACGAAAGCTCCAGGACGCCCCCAAGCGGGTGCGCACCCTGGAGGAGCGGCTGCTGGAGACCAAGGGGCAGTTGGCCCAGGCCGTCTCTCAGAACGAGAAGCTGAGCTACACCCTGCGCGAGGCCCGAGAGCACATCGCCGCCCTGCGGGAGGAGGTCGAGAAGCTCACCCAGCCCCCGTCGGCCTACGGCACGCTGCTCGGCCACAACGACGACGGCACCGTCGACGTGTTCTCGGCCGGGCGCAAGATGCGCGTCGCCCTGCACCCCGACCTGACCGACACCGAGCTGGAGCGCGGTGCCGAGGTTGTCCTCAACGAATCCCTCAACGTGGTCATGGCCCGTGGCGCCGAGGCGGCGGGGGAAGTGGTGACCCTCAAGGAGGTCCTCGAGGACGGTCGACGGGCCCTCATCCTCGGCCGGGCCGACGAGGAGCGGGTGGTCGAGCTCTCTGACGCCATCGCCGGGGTCCACCTGCGGGCGGGTGACAGCGTGCTCATCGACCCCCGATCGGGCCTGGTCCTGGAGAAGCTGCCCCGCCCCGAGGTGGAGGAGCTGGTCCTCGAGGAGGTGCCCGACATCTCCTACGCCGACGTCGGCGGCCTCGACGACCAGATCGAGCAGATCACCGACGCCGTGGAGCTGCCGTTCCTGCACCGCAAGCTTTTCGAGGACTACCGGCTGCCGGCACCCAAGGGGATCCTGCTCTACGGGCCTCCCGGTTGCGGCAAGACCCTCATCGCCAAGGCGGTGGCCAACTCGCTGTCGAAGAAGGTCAGCGAGGTCACCGGCAAGCCCGCCGCCCGCAGCTACTTCCTCAACATCAAGGGCCCCGAGCTGCTCAACAAATACGTGGGGGAGACCGAGCGCCAGATTCGCCTGGTCTTCCAGCGGGCCCGGGAGAAGTCCGAGGAGGGGGTTCCCGTCATCGTCTTCTTCGACGAGATGGACAGCCTGTTCCGGACCCGGGGCAGCGGGATCAGCTCGGACATGGAGTCGACCATCGTCCCCCAGCTCCTGGCCGAGATCGACGGCGTGGAGACGCTTCGCAACGTCATCGTCATCGGCGCCTCCAACCGCGAGGACCTCATAGACCCCGCCATCCTTCGCCCCGGCCGCCTCGACGTGAAGATCAAGATCGAACGTCCCAACGAGGAGTCGGCGGCGGCGATCTTCAGCCGCTACCTCGACACCGACCTCCCGCTCGACGCCGAGGAGGTGGCCGAGCTCGGCGGGGGAGAGCCGGCCAAGGCGGTGCGGATGATGATCGAGCGCACCGTCGAGGTCATGTACCGGGCCGACGACGCCAACCGCTTCTTGGAGGTGACCTACCAGAACGGTGACAAGGAGGTCATGTACTTCAAGGACTTCGCCTCAGGGGCGATGATCGAGAACATCGTGCGCCGGGCCAAGAAGCTGGCCATCAAGCGCCTCATCGCCGGTGGCCAGCCGGGCATCGGCACCGCCGACCTGCTGGCCTCCATCGCCCAGGAGTACAAGGAGCACGAGGACCTCCCCAACACCACCAACCCCGACGACTGGGCCAAGATCTCCGGCAAGAAGGGCGAGCGCATCGTCTACGTGCGCACCCTGGTCTCCGGCGGGGCCGAGGACGCCGGGGGCGGGCGCTCCATAGAACGGGTGGCGACGGGGCAGTACCTGTAAGACCGATGATCCTGCTCAGGCCGCTTTGTTGGCGGCCGGAAGCGGGTTAGCGGTCGCCGGTCGCGCTGGGGACTCGACTCAGGAGAACGTCGCCGGACGCACGTACTGCACGATCACGGCCTCGGGCTCATCCGGATGCGGTTCCCAGAGGATGGCCCACTCCTCGTGGCCAACCACGACAGGAACACACCACAGCCCCGGAGCTCGGAACCGCAGCCGCCGCACCCCCCGGTCTCCGGAGTCCACTTCGAGTTGGTTCACGACCTCTTTGATCTGCTCCAACAGCGTGCGCCGGGTGGGTTCATGATCAGTACCTGTAACGCCGGGCCGCCGGTGGGCTGTAGGTGTTCCAACGGTCCACTGAAGTCTCGCGATCCCTGGGCCGCTCTCAAGGCCAGTGCGGGCCTGGATAGGGATCCGGGTTGTCGGTTGCCCACTGATGGAGACGGCGGGAGAGGTGGGTCGCCAAGCCCCCACCACGGGGAAAGTCCCGCTTGCGGACGAAGACGACCGCGGTACCGGGCTCGTGGCGGGCCATGCGATCCTCGCCCAAAGTGGCGAAGTCGGCGAAGTTCTCGGTGACCACCACCCGGCGCTGCTCGACGGCCGTGGCGTAGACGACGTCGTCGGCGGCCCCTGCCAGCCCTGCATCGACAACGCTCGACGCATCATGGCCCAGACCGTTCAGCTCGCTGGCCGTGGCTGAGGGGAGCATCTCGTCGATCAGCCATCTCACCGAGACAACAGGTCCTCACGTTTCTCGATCAACCGCCGAGCCTGCTGGGTGGCACGCTCATCGGCGTCGATGAGGGCATCGATCTCCTCGGGGTGGCCAGCGTAGAAGTCAGTGGCGAGTAGGAGCCGGTCCATCGGGACACCGGTTTCGGTGGCCACATGCTCGATACGCTGCATGCCCCTCCCCGGCGCGTGGTGAAGGTCTCGAATGATCTCCCAGATGTCGGGACCGCCGACCAGCCCGGCCCGACGCCCAGCGGGCCCGTCGCGGTAGACCAGGCCTGGAAAGCGGCTGGTCTTGAGGCCCTCGTCGAGCAACGCGGCAACCAGCGAGGTGATCGACGTGCCCCGGGCGCGGCCCTCCTCCTCAAGCCGTTCCAGCAGGTGCTCGGGCAGTCGGAAGGAGGTTGGACGAGCCACCGCCCCAATGTAGCGGTGATGAGCTACGTGTAGTCACCTCCGGCTTGTCGGCAAGAGCGATCGCTGTCACCACCCCTCAACCGACGTGATCGATGCACGGAACCCCTCGTCTGAGTTCAAGCTCTGTCGAAGGAGGGCGCACTCGAGCGGCAGCTGATCCTCGTTCAGCCGGGCGAGTACTAAGAAGACCAGCACGGCGCGTCCAAGGCGCACCATGTTCTCGTCACCGAGTCGCCCGATGCGTTGGCCGAGCTTCGATCGAGGGACGGCGGGCGGGAAGAGCCGGTACTCGTTGCGATGCTCGGTCGGCGGCGCTGGAGCCTTCGGCTCCCTGGTCATTGACGGCGCACGGGAGCGGGACGACGATGTGACGGCCCCGGTTCCGCCGCCTGCCTACCATTGATCTGTGGAAGACGCTCAACCACCGCCCGCCGCCGCCGCCGGCAACCTTCCCGGGTCGCTCACCAGTCTGGTCGGCCGCGAGCAGGCGGCGACAGAGGTGGCGGCGGCACTCTCCGCCAACCGCCTCCTCACCCTCGTCGGCCCTCCCGGGGTGGGCAAGACCCGCCTGGCCTTGCATGTAGGGGCCATGGTCGCTGCCGAGCATCCCGACGGGGTCTGGATGGTCGACCTGTCCCGCCTGGAAGAACCGTCGCTGGTGCCTCGGGCGATGGCGTCGGTCCTGTCAGTCAAGGAACAGCCTGGGGTGACCGTGGCCGAGGCCGTTGCCAGCCGCCTGGGCGACAAGAGGGCCTTGGTCCTCGTCGACAACTGCGAGCACGTCCTCGACGCCTGTGCCGAGCTGACGGCAGCCCTCCTGGGACGGTGTCCGGGCCTGAGGATCCTCGCCACCAGCCAGGAGCGCCTCAACATCGGCGGTGAAGCGCTTTGGAGCGTCCCGCCCCTGGCGGTTCCCCGCGACCCCCAGGCCCCTGTCGGCGAGCTGGTTCGCAGCCCTGCGGTTCGCCTCTTCCTGGAGCGGGTGGCTGACGACTTCGTCATGACCGAGGAGGTGGCCCCAGCCGTCGCCACCATCTACCAGCGCCTCGACGGCTTGCCGCTCGCTCTCGAGCTGGCCGCCGGGCGGGTCGGCTCCATGACGCCTCCCGAGATCGCTGCCGGTCTGGACGACCGCTTCCACCTGCTCACCACCAGCCGTCGCGACCTTCCTCCCCGCCATCACGCCCTGCTCGCCGCCCTCGAGTCCAGCCATGACAGCCTGTCGGACGCGGAGCGGGTCCTGTACCGGCGCCTCTCGGTCTTCGCCGGCCCCTTCACCCACTCCGCCGCCGAGGCAGTGTGCCAGGGCGACGGGCTCGGCGCTGAGGAGATCCTCGATGCGTTGGGCGGGTTGGCCGCCAAGTCGTTGGTGGTGAGCGACGTCACCCACGCCCAGGGCCGCCATCACCTCCTCGAATCGGTGCGCGAGCACGCCCGCGAGAAGCTCCAAGCCGCCGGTGAGGAAGACCTCGTGCGCCGTGCCCATGGGCGGTGGCTCCTGGAGATTGCCGCCCAGGGTGACGACCTTCCCGGAATGACCCAGGCCAGCTGGCTGCAGGAGCTGGGGGCGGTTTCCGACGACGTGGCGGCTGCGCTTGCCTGGTCGCTCGGGGGGTGGAGACCCGGCGCTGGGATCGGCCCTGGCGGGCTCGCTGGTCCGTTATTGGCTTGCCCGCGGCAAACTCGGCGAGGGCCAGGAGTGGCTGGCGCGAGCGGCCTCGCTCCCTGGAGCAGCGGTGGGTCGAGCCCGGGTGCGCTGGGGCCTCGGCCTCATGGCCTGCCTGCAGGGAGACCTCGCCAGCGCCCTGTCCCACGGCGAACGAGCGGTGGACCTCGCACGGGCATCAGAGGATGCGAGGACATTGGCCCGCTCGCTGAGCTTGGTCGGCATCTGTCAGATCTTCAGCGCTCCCAGGGCATCTGCCTCCCGCCTTGGCGGGCCACGGTACTGGCCCGAGAGGCGAACGACACCTTGAGCCTCGCCGCCTCCCTGGGGATGCTCGGCTTCGCCCAGGCCCTCGCCGGCGACTTGAAGGCCATCGAGACGCTGCACGAGTGTGTGGAACTGAGCAGGGACATGGGTGAGGGCCAACCCCTGGCCATCGGCCTGGTCGGGCTGGGCTACGCGATGGGGAATCGAGGTGAGAGCGACGAGGCCCGATCATACCTGGAGGGTGGTCTGGCGGTGGCTCGTCGCCTGGGGGACCCCATGTGGACGGCCCTGGCGCTGGCCTTCCTCGGAGAGCTGGCTGCCAACCAGGGGGACCCGGCTCAGGGTCGCCGGCTGGCAGCCGAGGGCGAAGCGATCGCCCGGGGCGCGGGTTCCCGCCCGGTCGTTGCGCTGTGCCTCGCCACCCTCGGTCACATCCACCTCGCCGGCGGAAGGTCAGCGCGGGCACTCGAGGCGTTCGAGAAGGCCGTTGCCATCGCCGAAGCCGGAGGGCAACGATGCCTCCTCGGCAATGGACTCGCCGGCCAAGGAGGGGCGAGCCTCCTGCTCGGCGATCAGGGCTCCGCGGAACGACTCCTGGCCAGGGCCCTTGCCATCGCCGAGGAGACGGGTGAGCGGTTGCTCCTCGCCGAGACGCTCCAGTGGCTCGGCCAGCTCGCTCACGCTCAGGGTGACGATCGAGAGGCGGTTGGCCTTCACCTGGAAGCGCTCCGGGTTCGAAGTGGCAGTGGGAACCTCGTCGGCATGCCCACGTCGCTGGAAGCGGTGGCGGACCACGTCCTAGCCGCCGGCGACGCGCCGGCGGCGGCCTGCCTCTTCGGAGCGGCGGAAGCCATCCGTGCTGACACTGGATGGCGGCGTACAGGGATTGAGGAGGCGGACCACGAGGCGAGCCGGGCCCGCCTGGATCAAGCGATGGAGCCGGAGAAGCGCTCGGCCATCTGGGCCAACGGTGCTCTGATGTCTGCGGAAGAGGCGATGCGTTATGCCTGCCGCGGCCGGGGGTCCCGGCCCCGACCGTCAAGCGGCTGGGCGAGCCTCACCCCGGCTGAGCGACGTGTGGCGGAGCTAGTCGCCGAAGGGCGCACGAACCCCGAGGTAGCAGCGCACCTGTTCGTCTCCGCCCGTACGGTGCACACCCACCTCCTCCACATCTACCGCAAGCTCGGCATCACCTCCCGCATCCAGCTCGCTCGAAGACTGCTGGCCGAGGGGGACGGTCGGTGATCTTTGCATCTACGCAAGTCGAGGGGAGAGGGTACGTAGGTCGGTGACCCGAAGATCAGCAGTTTGGCGGATGCACTGGCCGACTGATGGGGCGAACGTTGAGGTTCCCGCACAAGCGAATGACGCGTGTGGGCAAACCTAAGGAGGTTTCATGAGACGCGGCGTTGCCATCCCAACTTTCTCCAGCCGATATCGGCGCGTACTGCGAAAGTGTTCCGTAGCTGCGAGCCTTACTGCGATATCGTTCAGTATCGTTGCCCAGCCTCTCTCCGCCCAACCGAGCACCACGCCTCCGCCCAAGGTAACTGTGGAATCGGTGACGACCTTGTTCACCTCCTGCTCGGGGGTGAAAGTGCAAGAGCAAGGACCGGACAAGCGCTGCGACCCTGCTGTCGATGGTGACTACCAAAGGGAAACCGTCCAGCGGGTTGGTCAGCCGACGCATGAACGGCTGATCGATCCCAGGACTCGGGCCATCAGGTCGGAACAAGACGTGCCGGCTATGCCGGATGCCACCACGGCTGAGCATGCCAGCGCCAGCTTCATCCCAGCCGCAAGCACCCCGGTGCAGCCCGTCGGAATGATCAGCCCCCAAGGCGCAACAGGACCAGGATGTTGCTCGGTGTCGGGCAGCGGGATCCTGCACGTTTCTGTCCGCTACTGCACCGCGTTCTGCCTTGCCGAGTATACCTTCAATGCCCAAATCAACTATTCTTGGGGTGGCGAAATTCCTGGGGTCCAACCGAGTACAGTGACCGCCAGCGATACGTTTCAGTGGCTGAGCGGGGTGACTGGCCAGTTCTTCCAGGATGGTGGCGTTGTATTTGGCCTGCCACAGTACTACTACGACTTCGAAGGGAGAGGTCCGAATACGGGATTTCTGAGCGACAAAGCCCAGATCGTCCGCAACTGCGTGTTGACTATCGGGTGCGTCACTGAGAATCGGCCGGCGATCAACATGTACGTTCACAACGACGGTGGGTGGGACTACGAGTCGTGGTCCTACTGACATGGCAAATTTGCGTCTACTCCGACGACTGGGCCTCGCTGCCCTGGCGGGGATCGTCACCATCGTGCTGCTCGCCGTCTTAGGGCTGCGGGCGGTAGGGCCGGCGGAGTTGCTGTTAGTGATCGTGGTCGTGGCTGGAGCATTTTGGGTATCCGGCCGGATCGATCACAAGACGGCTCAGTGACGTTCGCTTGAGCGCCCGACTAGCCAGCTAACGAGTCTCGTCTCTCCACCCAGCACCTTCATGGTGCTGGGTGGAGACCGATGTGTGGCGCAGGAGAGACGATAATGAACTCCAAGCCGTGGCGGTATGTGATGCTGCAAGCAGTTGCCTTCATTCCCCTCTCCTATGGCGTAGTGCTCGTGACCCGGGTGGTGTTGCTCAACCATCCCTTCGCCTGGTTTGGTGTAGATCAGATTCTCACTCCCATATTGATCTCCTTAGCCCCGATCATTCACGCGGCCGTCGACGCTGACGACTGACAGACCGCGAAAAGGCCCTCCCAGTAGGGGAGACTGCGCTTGTCGAGAGCGACAGGACCCCAACAAGGAGGGCACTTCCGAGGTGAAG
>JBPCJK010000015.1:0-2705 GCA_051005375.1 Acidimicrobiales bacterium | reverse complement strand
CCGAGGTCGAGGCCCTGCCCGAGCGGGCCGTCGAGGTGGCCACCGCCGCGGGCGCCGGCTACGCCGATGCCCGGCTGGTGGTGCTCGACTCCGAGGCGCTGACCGTGCGGGACGGCGAGGTCGAGGGGGTGGCGCAGTCGGGCTCGGTCGGTGTGGGTGTCCGGGTCGTCGCCGATGGTGCCTGGGGGTTCGCGGCCGCGGGCGGGCTCGACCCCCGCGCCGTGGAGGAGACCGCCCGGCTGGCGGTGGCCGTGGCCCGGGCCGGTCACTGGGCCCGGCCGGCGCCGGTCCGCCTGGCCGAGATGGAGCCGGTGCAAGCCAGCTGGGCCAACCCGGTGGTCGAGGACCCCTTCGCCGTGGCCCTCGACGACAAGCTCGACCTGCTGGTGCGAGCCACCCGGGCCATGCTCGAGGTCGCCGGCGTCTCGGTGGCCGAAGGTGGCATGCGGGCGTGGCGACGGCAGTCGCAGTTCGCGTCCAGCGAGGGCGCCCGCATCAGCCAGGCCATCGTCCAGTGTGGGGCCGGCATCGAGGCCACCGCCGTGGGCGACGCCGAGACCCAGACCCGCTCGTACCCCAACTCCTTCGGGGGCGACTTCGGCACCGAGGGCTACGAACTGGTCCGCCGACTCGAGCTGGTGGAACAGGCGCCTCGGGTGGCCGAGGAGGCGGTCGAGCTGCTGGCCGCGGACCCGTGCCCGTCAGGGACCACCACGGTGGTGCTCGACGGGAGCCAGGTGGCCCTCCAGGTCCACGAGTCGATCGGCCATCCCGTCGAGCTCGACCGGGTGCTGGGGATGGAGGCGGCGTACGCAGGCACGTCGTTCCTCCAACCCGGCGACGTCGGCCACCTGCGCTACGGCTCGCCCTTGCTCAACGTGGTCGCCGACGCCACCACCCCCGGTGCCCTCGGCAGCTTCGGCTACGACGACGAGGGAGTGGCCGCCACCTCCACCCCGGTCATCACCGAGGGGGTGTTCCGGGCCTTCCTCTCCTCCCGGGAGACCGCCGCCGAGTTGGAGTTGGGCCGCTCGGGTGGCACCGTCCGGGCCCAGTCATGGGCCCACCTGCCGCTCATCCGCATGACCAACGTGTCACTGCTGCCGGGCGAAGCGGGCTCGCTCGACGAGCTGCTCGACGGCGTCGATCGGGGCATCTACCTGGAGACCAACCGATCGTGGTCGATCGACGACCGCCGGGTCGACTTCCAGTTCGGCACCGAGTGGGGCCGGGAGATCCGTGACGGCCGACTCGGGCGGGTGGTGCGCAACCCCACCTACGCGGGACGGACCCGTTCCTTCTGGGCATCCCTGGACGCCCTCGGCGGCCCAGGGTTGTGGAAGGCGTGGGGCCTGCCCAACTGCGGGAAAGGCCAGCCCGGCCAGATCGGCTACGTGGCCCACGGTGCCGTCCCCGCCCGCTTCCGCGACGTGCAGGTGGGGTCGGGCGGATGAGGGGCGAGCTCGGGGGCGACCACCTCCACGCCCTGCTCGACGTAGCCCTGGCGGTCTCGGGAGCCGACGAGGTCGAGGCCAGAGTCACCCACACTTGGGGCGGGCTCGCCCGCTTCGCCCGTAGCGCCGTCCACCAGCACGTGGCCAACGACGACACCCGGCTGTCGGTGCGGGTGGTCACCGGCGGCCGGGTGGGGGTGGCCTCCACCAACGACGCCACCGCGGCGGGAGCGGCGGCGGCGGCGGCACGGGCGCTGGCCGCGGCCCGCCTCACCCCGCCCGATCCCTTCTGGCCGGGCCTGGCCGGGCCGGCTCCCCTTCCCGCCGTAGGTCGCCGCTTCGACCAGGCCACTGCCGCCGTCACCCCCGAAGCCAGGGCCCAGGTGGTGGCGACGGTCCTGGGGGGCCTGGAACCTGGGCAGCAGGGAGCAGGGGCGGTGGAGACGACCGCCACCGAGGCGGCGCTGTCCACCACGGCCGGGGCTCGCCTGCACGCCCTGGCCACCCGGGCCTCGGACAGCACGGTGGTGATGGGAGGGCGCAGCAGCGGGCACGGCGAGGACACGGCCGTGGCCCTCGACGATACCGATTCGGCCGAGGTGGGCCGGCGGGCGGCCGCCACCTGTACCGCCGCCGGCGACCCCGAAGACGCCGCCCCGGGCGAGTACGAGGTGGTGTTGCTGCCCTCGGCGGTGACCACGTTGCTGGAGTACCTGGCGTTCACCGCCTTTTCAGCCAAGGCCTACGCCGAGGGACGCTCGGCCCTGTGCGGACGCCTGGGCCAGACGGTCGCCTCTCCCTTGGTCAGCATCGCCGACGATGCCTTGAGCCCCGGCGCCCTCGGGATCCCCTTCGACGGCGAAGGGACGCCCAAGTCGGTGGTGGAGCTGGTCTCGTCGGGGGTGGCCACCGGGCTGGTCCACGACCGAGCCAGCGCTGCCGCCGCCGGAGTGTCCTCCACCGGACACGGCCTGGCTGCTCCCAACCCGTGGGAACCGATGCCCGGGCACCTGGTGCTGGCCGAGGGCGGTCCAGCGTCGGCCAGCTCCTGGCCGGGGTCGATCAGGGCCTGCTCATCACCCGCTTCTGGTACACACGCACCGTCAACGCCAAGCAGACCCGGGTGACGGGGATGACCCGGGACGGCACCTTTCTCATCCGAGGAGGCCAGCGAGGACCAGCGGTGCGCAACCTCCGCTACAACCAGTCGATCCTCCAGGCGTTGGCGAGCTGCGACGGTGTCGGGGACCA
>JBPCJK010000014.1:0-7686 GCA_051005375.1 Acidimicrobiales bacterium | reverse complement strand
CCCGCCGTCTCGTGGTCTCGGTGGCCGCCGTCGCCGCCCTGGCCTGGGGGGTGATGGCCTTCGGTCTGCTCCCAGATGCCTTTGAGGGCGCCGACATCCCCATCTTCGTGGTCCAGGGGATCATCCTCGTCGGCAGCGCCGTGGCCCTGGTCACCCAGAACCAGGAGTCGATCGGCGCCCTCCTGCGGCGTTTGGGTGGCCGGCGCTCGATGTCGATGCGCCTGGGCCTGGCATACCCCCTGGCCCGCCGCTTCCGCACCGGCATGATCCTGGCCATGTACTCCCTGGTGGTCTTCACGCTGGTGTTCATCACCGTGCTGAGCAGCCTCTTCGCCAGCCAGATCGACCAGTTCACCGCCGACGTCGCCGGCGGCTTCGACCTCCAGGTGTCGTCCAACAGCGCCAACCCGGTGGCGGTGGACGACGTGGGTGCCCGCCCGGGGGTGGTCGCCGTGGCCGGACTGGCCGACGCCGAGGCCGCCTTCGCCACGCCCATGACCGGGGGGGAGTTCGAGGACTGGTTCGTGACCGGCATCAACGAGGTGTTCGTCAACCAGGGCCCGACCGGGCTGGCCGACCTGGGGGGCTTCCCCGACGCCGACAGCGCCTACCGGGCCGTGCTCGACGACCCCACCAAGGTCATCGTCAGCGACTTCTTCCTCCAGGACGGGGGCGGCCCCCCGGAGAAGGCGCTCGAGCCCGGCCAGCAGATCACCCTGCGTGACCCGCTGTCGGGGCAGACCCGCCAACTGAGCATCGCCGCCATCGCCGACAGCTCCTTCGCCAACGACGCCGCCTTTGTCTCCCTAGCGTCACTGCGGGACCTCTACGGGCCGAGGGTGGTGGTCAACCGGCTGCTGGTGGCCACTGAGGAGGGCGTCGACGCCGGCGCCATGGCCGACCAGTTCGACGCCGCCTACCTGGCCAACGGCGCTGACGCCGAGTCCTTCCGGGATCTGGTGTCCACCAACCTGTCGTCCCAGACGCAGTTCTTCCGGCTCATGCAGGGCTACCTCGCCCTCGGTCTGGTGGTGGGGATCGCCGGGCTGGGCGTGGTCATGGTGCGGGCGGTGCGAGAGCGCCGGCGCCAGGTGGGTGTGTTGCGGGCCCTCGGGTACGAGGCGGGGGCGGTGCGGCGGGCCTTCGTGGTCGAGTCGGCCTTCGTGGCTGCCGAGGGCATCCTCATCGGCACCGTCCTGGCCATGGCCACCGCCTGGCAGATCGTGAGCAACGACACCTTCGGCGAGGACCTGGCCTTCTCCGTGCCCTGGGCGCAATTGGCGGTGCTGGTGGCGGCCACCTTCGTCGCCTCCATCCTGGCCACCGCCGCCCCCGCCCAGCAGGCGTCCCGCATCAAGCCGGCGGTGGCCCTGCGCCTGGCCGACTAGCCGCGTGGTGATGTGCCCGGGGTTCCTCTCTCGAACCTGAGGCGAGGTTTGCCAGCCCTTGCACCGGGTAGCCCGGCGTCATGATCGACAACCCCACCAACGAGAACGTCTTGGACACCAGCGTGAAGGACCCCCCCGGGGCCAAGGACCGCTACGACGACCCGTAGTTCGAGCAGGAGCTCGAAGATGTGGCCGACGACGGTGGGCGGGGTCCGGTGACCGAGATCAGCGACTCCGACGAGACCATTGGCCACGGCAATGCGGAAGGGGCGGTCAACGTCATGGACGACTCGGTGCCCAAAGAGGACTAGGCATCGGGACGGTCAGCGGTGACCATCCTGGCGGGGACGTCGTCGTGGACCGACCCGACGCTGACCAAGGAGAGCGATTTTTACCCACGTACTTCGATGTCGGCTGAGGATCGTTGACCGGGCCTGGGAGCACTTCGGGGACGGGCTGGCGCCCTTGCGCGACGCCGGCAAGCTCGGGGCGGTGATGCTGCAGTTCCCGCCGTGGTTCACCGCCAAGAAGGCCAACCGCTCGTACCTGGAGGCGGTGGCCGACCGCCTCCCCGGTGTGCAGCTGGCGGTGGAGCTCCGCCACGGGAGCTGGATGGGCGATGGTGACCAGGAGCGGACGCTGGCCCTGCTCGAGCGGTTGGGTCTGGGCTACGTGTGCGTGGACGAGCCCCAGGGCTTCAAGTCCTCGGTTCCTCCCGTGACCGCGTGCACCGCCGGCATCGCCGTCGTACGGTTCCACGGCCGCAACGCCGAGAACTGGCACAAGCGCAACATCAGCGCCGCCGAGCGCTTCCGCTACCTCTACGACGACGACGAGCTGCGAGAGTGGGTCGAGCCCATCCGCCGGCTCGACGACCAGGCCGGGGAAACCCACGTCCTGATGAACAACTGCTACCAGGACTACGGCGTGCGCAACGCCAGGGACATTGCCCGGCTCCTGGGCGAGGGCCTCCAGCCTCAGTCAGGCGCCCACGCCCCCGCTACTGCCGGTCACCAGCTGGATCAACGAGCCCAGAGCTGAGCCCCAAGCCGCTCCAGCAGAGGTAGTCGCCGCAGCAGCCACTCCTGGGGCCAGAACCCAAGAGCAAGGGCGGGCCCTACGTCCCCTTGGGGCCGAGGGCAGCTTCAACGTTGTCGAGCAGGCGGGCGGTGCAGCCGGCCATGTCGACCGGCGGTATGGCCTCGTCGACGATCCGGCGGGCGATGGCTCGGAAGGCGTCGGCGGCGGGGCCGTCGCCGAGGGCGACGGGCACGCCGGAGTCACCCCCAGTGCTGACGGCGGCCTCGATGGGGACCTGGCCCAGGAGGGGGGCGCCGATGTCGTGGGCCAGGGCCTGTCCGCCGCCGGTGCCGAACAGGGCGTAGTCGTGCCCGTGGTCGCAGGTGAAGCTGGACATGTTCTCGATCACCCCGGCGATGCGCAGGTAGGTCTTGCGGGCCATGTCGGCGGCCCGGGCGGCCACCTTCTGGGCACCGACGGCGGGGGTGGTGACGATGAGCATCTCCGCCCGGGGCAGCATGCGGGCCAGGCCCATCTGCACGTCGCCGGTGCCGGGCGGCATGTCGATGAGGAGGTAGGTCATGTCACCCCAGCGCACGTCCTCCACGAAGTGCTGGACGGCGCGGTTGAGCATGAAGCCCCGCCACATCACCGCCGACTCCTCCTCCTCGACCAGGAAGCGCATGGACACGACCTTCAACAGCCCGTCGCCCACCCGCTTCTCGTGGGGCATGATCTTTTTCTCGCCCTCCACGCCGGCCAGGCGGCCGCCCAGGCCGAGCATGCGGGGCACGGAGTACCCACCGATGTCGGCGTCCATGACGCCGACGGTGAAACCCTGGGCGGCGAGGGCCACCGCCAGGTTGGCCGTCACCGACGACTTGCCCACGCCCCCCTTGCCCGAGGCGATGGTGACCACCCGGGTGGTGGCCGGGATCTCGGTGTCGGGCGCCCGCTCCCGAGCGTGCCAGCGGGCCTGGGCCATGGCCGCCGACTTCTGCTCCTGGGTCATCTCGGTCCACTCGATGCGCACCTTGGTGACACCGGGCACGCCCTCGATCCGGGATCGCACGTCCTTTTGGATCTGGGCCCGCAGCGGGCACCCGGCGGTGGTCAGGGCGACGGTGACGCTCACCGCTCCGTCGGCGTCGACACTGGCGCTCCTGGCCATGCCCAGCTCGACGATGTTGCTCCCGAGCTCGGGGTCGATCACTCCCCGCAGGAGCTCCATGACGTCGTCCGGCGAAGGACGGGCGACAGTGATGGGCGGAGGCACGGGCACATTCTAACGGGATTTCCCGTGTAAACTCGACTTCGATGCACGAGCCCGGCACCTCCAGGTTGGCGCTGCTGAAGGCGCTCGGCGACAACACCCGCTACGCCATCTACCTGGAGCTGGCCCGGGCCCCCGCCCCGCGCTCGACGGCCGAGGTGGCCGAGTCGCTCGAGCTCCACCCCAACACCGTGCGGCCCCACCTCGAGCGCATGCGCGATGTCGGCCTACTGGCGGTGGAGACCGACGGTCGCGGCGGCGTCGGGCGCCCCCAGCACCGGTACTCGCTGGCCCCCGACGCCCCGTCACTGGGCCTGGAGCCCCCGCCGATGCCCTTGCTGGCCGGCATGCTCGCCGGCGTGGCTGCGGTAGTGGGAGTGGGCGCCGAGGAGGCGGCGGCGGTGGGCCGCCAGCAGGGGCGTTCGGCGGCGACCGATCTCGCTCCCAACAGGGACGGCAGGGCGACGGCCCCGATCGGCGCCGATCCCGCCGCCAGTGCCAATCCCGACCAGGCCGCCCCATGCGCCGCCCCTGCCGCCGATCAGGCCGCCCCAGGCGCCGCCCCCGCCGCTCCCGCCGCCCCCGCCGCCCCCGCCCGCCCGGCGATGCCGGCGTGTGTGGAGGCGTTGGCCGGCGAGCTGGCCCGGCTCGGCTTCGATCCTGCCGTGGCCGACGACGGCGAGGCGGTGAGCGTGGCCTTCACCCACTGCCCGTTCGCCGAACTGGCCCAAGCCCACCCCGAGATCGTGTGCAACCTGCACCGGGGCATGGTCGAGGGCTTCGTCGAGACGGTGGGTGGGGCCAGCGTGGAACGCTTCCGCACCCTGCTCGACCGCCATCCGTGCCGGGTCGAGCTGGCACGGGTTTGACGACCGGGCGGTACAGCCACGGCGGGTTCTCGCCGTCTCGCCGTCTCGCCGTCTCGCCGTCTCGCCGTAACCGGTACCCACGGCGGATTATCGCCGTAACCGGTACCACCACGGCGGATTGTCGCCGTAACCGGTATCATGAGGGACATCCCGTGTCGTGGACAGACGGAGGAGCCGGCATGATCAGCGTCAGCGAGACAGCAGCCACAAAGGTGAAGCAGCTTCTGGAGGCCGAGGGCAACAACGAGATGGCCCTGCGGGTGGCCGTCCGGCCCGGGGGTTGCTCCGGGTTCAGCTACGAGATGTACTTCGACGGCGAGATCGCCGGCGACGACATCAAGCACGACGTGGCCGGCGTGCGGGTGGTCACCGACCCTGGGAGCGCCAAGCTGCTCGACGGCGCCACCCTTGACTACAAGGACGGGCTGCAGGGAGCGGGCTTCGCCATCAACAACCCCAACGCCCAGCGGACGTGCGGGTGCGGGCAGTCCTTCTCCTGACCCACGGCCCGGCTTGACCGGGCCCTACTGCACCAGCTCGGCCAGGGCTTGGTCGAGTTCCCTCTCGTCGTAGGTGTAGTCGAGTCGGTTGGTGATGGTGCCGTCGGGCAAGGCCAGGAACAGCGAGGGCTCCCAGGCCAGACCGTAGGCGTTGACCGTCTCGGTGGTATCTCTGGCGGTGTCGTCGGTGTAGACCTCGGCGTGGATCATGGTGACGGTCTCGGCGAACTCGGCTTGGCGGGCGACCAGGAGGTCGAGGACCGGTCCGCAGATGGCGGTCTGGCACAGGCCCGGGGTGGCGATGAGCAGGGCGATGGCCTTGTTGCCATCGGCGGCACCGCCGATGGCGGCGTCGAGGCTGGTGACGTGCAACGGGCACGGCGGCGTGGCCGTGCAGATGGGCTCGACGCCCCGGGCGTCGTCGACCGTGGGGGTCGGCAGCGAGATGAGAGGCTGACCGACCACGGGCACAGCCGGGACCTGGGACCGGTCCATGGCGGCCACGACCATCTCGGCTGGGCGTCCGTCGGCCTCGGCGGCGATGCGCCAGTTGCCGGGGGCAGCGAAGGTGGTGACCAGGGGGAAGTAGGCCCGGGGGATCCCCCGGTCGTGGCGCTCGAGCATGACCGGTTCGCCCAGGGCGCCGTCGGGTACCAGGCCTGTCCGCACCGACAACCGGTCGGGCACGTCGTCGACCAACACGCCCTCGGTGTCGGCCAGGGCCAGGGGCAGGCGGATCTCGACCCCAGCCGGCTGCTGGGGGGAGAAGACCGGGGCCAGGGTCAGCCTGCCGGCCGTCGTGGTCGTGGTCGCCGTTCCGGCGGCGTCGCTGGGCCCGCCTCGGCCGCAGGCGGCGACGAGCAGTCCCCCGGCGCCGGCCAGGAGCAGGCCTCGGCGGGAGATCACCAGCCCGCTGCGAGTGGTCACGGCGGCAACAATAGGGTTGGGGGCCGTGGCTGCCAGCATCGCCTTCGAGGTCGACGGCGCAGCGGTGGAGGTGCCCGACGACGGCGCTTCGCTGCTCGAGGTCCTGCGCTACCGGCTGGGCCTGCGTTCGGCCAAGGACGGGTGCAGCCCCCAGGGCCAGTGCGGCTGCTGCACGGTGCTGGTCGACGGGGCTCCGAGGGTGGCCTGCGTCACGCCGGCCCGGCGGTTGGCAGGGCGTCGGGTGACGACAGTGGAGGGGCTTCCCGCCGACGAGCGGGCGTGCTGGGCCGACGCCTTTGTGGCCACCGGTGCCAGCCAGTGCGGCTTTTGCACCCCCGGGATCGTGGTGCGCCTGTCGGGCCTGGCCGCAAGAGGCGTGGAGGTCGACGACACAGCGGCCGTGGAGCGGGCCCTGGCCGCCCACCTGTGTCGCTGCACGGGCTGGCGCACCATCGTGGATGCCTGGCGGTTGGCCTTGACCGGCCCCCCGTCTCGATCTGGCCTGCAGACTGGGGCGAAAACAGCGTCGTTACGCAGGCCAGAAGGAGATGTCAGCGCCGGGCGGGATTTGGATGCGGCGTCGGTCCGAGCGGCGATTGAAGGGGGGGTGCGCCAGCGAGTGGGTCCCGACGTAGTACTCGGCGGGGGCGGTTTCGCTGACGACACCGCCCCCGACGGCGCCCTGGTGGCGGTGCCCGACGGCAGTGGGCGGCCGGGCGGCTGGGCGGTGGGAGAGAGCCTGAGCGAGGCCCGGGCGGCGGCGGGCAAGGTCCAGGGCCGGCGCACCACCATCGAGGCGCGCCATCCCCTCGACGTCCCCCCCGGCCACTGGGACCTGCGCCTGCGCACCAGCTGGGTCGAGCCTGCCTACCTGGAGACCGACGCCTCGTGGTGCGAGCCCGGAGGTGCACCGGTCACGCCGCTGGCCAACGGCGGCGCCTTCGGGTCCAAGCTGACCTCACCCGTGGCTCCTGTCGCCCGCCGCTTGGCCGACGAGCACGGACGGCCCGTTCGGGTCCTGCTGTCCCGTGAGGACGTGGTTCGCCTCGGGCCCAAGCGGCCGCCGATGGCCGCCGGCATCCGGGCAGACGGGACCGGTGTCCTGCGGGTGGTGCGGACCCCCGGGATCGCTGCCGCCATCGCCGCCGCCGCCCCCGGGCTCGACGTGGAGGAGGTGGACGTTGCCGGTCCACCCACCTCCGCCCAGTTACGAGCGGCGGGATGGGCCGAGGCCCTGGTCATGCTGACGGCCGCCGCCGGCCGGCAGCCGGTCACAGTCATCTCGCCGGCCGGGGCTACGGCCAGCGCCGAGATCGACGAGGGTGCCATCCGAGTGCGGGTGGACTGTGGCGATCCCCTCGACCAGGTTGTGCTGCGCTCGTATTGCATCGGCGCCGTCCACATGGCGCTGGGATGGGTCCGACGCGAGGCCATCGCTGTGGACGCCGCTGGTGTCCCCCACGACTTGACCATCCGCTCGTTCGCCATCCTGACAGCGTCGGAGATGCCCGAGGTGGAGGTGGAGATCGTGTCCGGGGATGGCCCACCGGTGAACGGGTCCGACGCCGTGTTCACGGCGGTGGCAGCCGCCGAGTGGATGCGCCAGGATTGCCCCCAGGACTGGCCGACGGGAAGGACGTGAGTGCCATGACCGGCCCCGTGGGCCCTTACACCCCCATCGTGCGGGCCGGCGACTGGTTGGTGGTGTC
>JBPCJK010000013.1:0-8785 GCA_051005375.1 Acidimicrobiales bacterium | reverse complement strand
CGACACCTTCCAGGTCATCGGCCGGCTCAACAGCCTGGACTACCAGATGGCGGTCCACCCTGGCGGCGGGGTGGCCGGCGCCCCCGACTTCATGCGCCAGAACTACTCCTCCAAGGCCGACACCCAGCTGTTCTTCGGCGCCCACGGCTACATGAACCCCGAGTTCGACGACTTGGCCGAGCGCCAACGGGTGACCTTCGACGAGGCGCAGCGCAAGGCTCTCTTCGCCCGCATGCAGCAGATCGTCGCCGAGGACCTGCCCTTGCTGCACCTCTACTACCCGACACCGTTCCTGGTCTACCGCAAGGGCGACTTCGACGCCTGGGCCTTCGCCGACCCCAAGAACCTGTACAGCTCCGAGACCGGGAGCTCACCCAAGCAGGCGTACGTGACCGGGGCCACGACGGGGACCAAGATCCTCCCCACCCGTTGACGGAGGGAGCTGGAAGGACACCGATCTGGCATCTGCAGCGTCCGTTCATCAGCCCGATCTGGGTGCCAGAACGCCGGGTTGTGGTACCAGAGGACGGTCGAGCTAGTATGGCCGACCGGCATTCGTGTCTCGACGCCTCCGTTCCGGCAACGGATCACGGTAGACGTCCATCGCGTGTCAATTTCGACCACCCTCGGAAGGGTCCACACTGCCGAAGCCCAAGGAAGACGCGATCGTGCTGGAGGGAAAGGTGACCGAGCCGCTCCCGAACGCCATGTTCCGGGTCGAGCTCGACAACGGTCACCAGGTTCTCGCCCACATCTCCGGCAAGATGCGGATGCACTACATCCGCATCCTCCCCGGGGACCGCGTCCAAGTGGAGCTCACGCCCTACGACCTCACCCGGGGCCGTATCACCTACCGGTACAAGTGATGAAGGTTCGCCGATGAAAGTTCGACCGAGCGTCAAGACGATGTGCGAGAAGTGCAAGGTGATCCGCAGGCATGGCCGCGTCCACGTCATCTGCACCAACCCTCGCCACAAGCAGCGGCAGGGGTAGCCAATGGCCAGGATCTCAGGAGTCGACATCCCCCGCGAGAAGCGCCTGGAGATATCGCTCACCTACATCTTTGGGGTGGGCCCGACCAGGGCCAGACAGGTGTGCGAGGCGGTGGGGGTCGATCGCAACACCAGGGTCCGCGACCTGACCGACGACGAGGTGACCCAGATCCGTACCTGGGTCGACCAGAACTTGCGGGTCGAGGGCGACCTGCGCCGCGAGGTGTCCACCGACGTCAAGCGCAAGATGGAGATCGGCTGCTACCAGGGGTTGCGCCACCGCCGGGGCCTTCCGGTCCACGGCCAGCGCACCCACACCAACGCCCGGACCCGCAAAGGACCCAAGAAGACCGTGGCCGGCAAGAAGAAGGTCAGGAAGTAGGACATGGCCAAACCGAAGCCAGGAGGGCGCCGCCCCCGCCGTCGCGAGCGCAAGAACGTGACCTATGGGATCGCCCACATCAAGAGCTCGTTCAACAACACCATCGTGAGCATCAGCGACCAGCAGGGCAACGTCCTGGCCTGGGCATCGGCGGGAAACGTCGGGTTCAAGGGCTCCCGCAAGTCGACCCCCTTCGCCGCCCAGATGGCCGCCGAGCAGTGCGCCCGGCGGGCCATGGAGCACGGGGTGCGCCGGGTCGACGTCCTGGTCAAGGGCCCCGGCTCGGGCCGGGAGACCGCCATCCGGTCGATCATGAGCGTCGGCATCGAGGTCTCCGGCATCAAGGACGTCACCCCCATGCCCCACAACGGGTGCCGTCCGCCCAAGAGGAGGAGGGTCTGATGGCTCGCTACACGGGGCCGGTGTGCCGGCTGTGCCGGCGCGAGAAGATGAAGCTGTTCCTCAAAGGCGCCAAGTGCGACACTATGAAGTGCCCCATAGAGCGGCGCCCGTACCCACCAGGCGAGCACGGGCGCACCCAGCTTCGGCGCAAGGATTCCGAGTACCTGGTCCAGCTCCGGGAGAAGCAGAAGGCCCGGCGCATCTACGGGCTCATGGAGAAGCAGTTCCGCAACCTGTACCAGGAGGCCAACCGCCAGAAGGGCGTCACCGGCGAGAACCTGCTGCGGATGCTCGAGCAGCGCCTCGACAACGTGGTGTTCCGGGCCGGGTGGGGAGCGAGTCGGTCGCAGTCCCGCCAGCTCGTCCGCCACGGCCATGTGAAGGTCAACGGCCGGAGGGTCACCATCCCCTCCTACAGCGCCCGCAAGGGTGACGTGGTGGAGCTGGGGGAGCGGGCCAAGGCTATGATCGTCATCCGCCACAACCTTGACACCCTCGACCGAGCTGTCCCGCCCTGGCTTGAAGGGGCAGCCCAGGAGGCGTCGGTGACGGTGCGTGACATCCCGCTGCGTGAGCACATCGATGTCCCCGTGCGAGAGCAGCTCATCGTCGAGCTCTACAGCAAGTAGTCAAAGCCAGTAGGTAGTCAAAGGCTGCACCTGGCCGAAGCCACCGACGGAGCCCAAGCAGCACCGTCACACCAGCACGTCGCAACGAGGAGCCACCGGGCTGTCTGATCCGGACCCGGGGCCCCAAGCCAGCGGATCACAAGGAGAGAGGTCAATGCTGGTCATCCAACGCCCGTCCGTGGAGCCCGCCACCCAAGCGCAGGACAACCGTCAGCGGTTCGCCGTCAGCCCCCTCGAGCCCGGTTTCGGCCACACCCTGGGCAACGCCCTACGTCGGACTCTGCTGTCGTCGATCCCGGGTGCGGCGGTGACCCAGGTCCAGCTCGACGACGCCCTGCACGAGTTCTCCACCATCACCGGGGTCAACGAGGACGTAACCGACATCATCCTCAACTTGAAGGACGTGGTGGTCACCAGCCTCGTCGACCACCCCGTGACCCTGCGCCTCGACGTAGGGGGCCCGGGCGAGGCCACGGCCGGCGACATCCAGACCACGGCTGACATCGAGGTCCTCAACCCCGAGCTGCACCTGGCTACCCTCAACGCCAAGGGCCGGTTGGCAATGGACGTCACCATCGAACAGGGCCGGGGCTACGTGTCGGCCGACCGGACCAACACCGCCGCAACCATAGGGATCATCCCCGTCGACGCCATCTTCTCGCCGGTGCGCCGGGTGACCTTTGCCGTGGAGCCCACCCGGGTGGAGCAGTCGACCAACTTCGACCGCCTCATGCTCGACATCGAGACCGACGGTTCCATCACTCCCCGGGAGGCGTTGGCCTCCGCCGGCCAGACCCTGCGCTCCCTGGTCGGCCTGGTCGCCGACATGAGCGACGTCGCCCAGGGCCTGGAGCTGGGCGATGTGGGCCGCACCTCCAGCGGCTCGCCCGACCTCGACCTGCCCATCGAGGACCTCGACCTCTCCGAGCGGCCCCGCAACTGCTTGAAGCGGGCCCAGGTCAACACCGTGGGCGAGCTGCTCAACAAGACCGAGGAAGAGCTTTTGGCCATCACCAACTTCGGCCAGAAGTCGCTCGACGAGGTGGCCGAGAAGCTGGACGAGCGCGGCCTGTCACTGCGGACCAAGGAGTAACGATGCCCGGCACCCCCACCAAGGGCCGTCGCTTCGGCGGCTCCAGCGCCCACCAGAAGGCCATGTTCGCCAACCTGGTGGCCAGCCTCATCGCTGCTGAGGCCATCGTCACCACCGAGGCCAAGGCCAAGGCCCTGCGCCCGGTGGCCGAGAAGATCATCACCAAGGCCAAGAAGGGCGGGGTGCACCGCCACCGCCAGGTGGTGTCGTTCATCGGCGACAAGGACATGGCCCACAAGCTGTTCGAGGACGTCGGTCCCCGCTACGCCGAGCGCAACGGTGGCTACACCCGCATCCTCAAGCTCGGCCCCCGCCACGGCGACAAGCCCCCCATGCCGAGGATGGGGTTCGTGGAACGCTTTGTCGCAGAACTGGAGGTTCGGTGACGAGTTTTGGTTGTGCTCCGGACGAGCGGCAAAGCCGGATCGTCCTTAGCCCTGAACACCTTCCTTGGCGAGCTTGCGCTCGCCGGGCCGCCAGCCAGAGGGGTGCCTTCGGCGCTTGGGTGGCCGGCGGCCAAGACCGGCTGGGAGCTGCTCCTTGAGAGTCAAGCTTGTTGTTGCCTATGACGGGTCGGGGTTCTCTGGGTTTGCCCCCAACGTCGGGGTGGAGACGGTGGGGGGCACGTTGGCGGCGGCGTTGGGCCGGGTGTTGGGCCACGAGGTCGTGCTCACGTGTGCGGGGCGAACAGATGCCGGGGTTCACGCCTGGGGACAGGTGGTGTCGTTCGACACCTCCGGCGACGCCCTCGACCTGGTGGCGGTGCAGCGCTCGGTCAACCGCCAGTGCTCGCCTCGCATCGCGGTCCGGGAGGCGTGCGCAGTGGACGACGGCTTCGACGCCCGACACTCGGCCCGGGCCAGGTGCTATCGCTACCTGGTGCTGAACCGGCCGGTGGCCGACCCCTTCCTCGCCGCTACCAGCTGGTGGGTGGAGGACGAGCTCGACCTGCGAGCCATGCGCCTGGCCTGCGACCCGCTCATCGGCGAGCACGACTTCACCTCGTTCTGCCGTCGCCCCCGCGTCGACCCGGGGCGGGAGGCACCATCGCTGGTCCGGCGGGTGCTCGACGCCCGCTGGCACGACCTTGGCGACGGCCTACTGCGCTTCGAGATCGAAGCCAGCTCCTTCTGCCACCAGATGGTGCGGGCGGTGGTGGGCACCATGAAGGAGACGGGTTCGGGACGCAAGCGGGCAGGGCAGATGCGCTCGATCATCGCCGCCCGCGACCGGGCCCTGGCCGGCCAGCTGGCTCCTCCCCACGGCTTGTCCCTCCACCAGGTGCGCTATGGCTGATGCAAAAGGGCGAGACCTCGGTGACGGAGGCGTTCGGTGAGAATTGCCGCTCTCCAGCTCTGACCCGTAAGCTGGCGGACTCGTAGCACCCGGTCCAATCGAGAGGTTCTGTGCGCACGTACTCCACCACCGCCGCCGACATCACCCGCGCCTGGCACGTCGTCGACGCCGATGGTCTGGTGCTAGGGCGTCTGGCCACCGAGGTCGCCCGGATCCTGCGGGGCAAGCACAAGCCCATCTTCGCCCCCCACCTCGACACCGGCGACCACGTCATCGTGATCAACGCCGCCAAGGTGGTGCTGTCGTCCGACAAGGCCGACAAGAAGATGGTCTATCGCCACAGCGGCTACCCCGGCGGCCTGCGTACCACGCGGTACTCCGACTTCCTGGCCCGTAGACCCGAAGAGGCCATCCGCCGAGCGGTGCGGGGCATGCTCCCCAAAAACCCGCTCGGACGGTCGATGCTGCGCAAGCTGAAGGTTTACGCCGGTCCCGTCCACCCCCACATCGCCCAGCACCCCGTCCCCCTCGACCTCTCAGCCGCCCGCCGTGAGCTGCGGGGACCCGTGCGGGCGAGCAAGTAGCAGGAGTCGATATGGCCGACAAGCCCCTCATCCAGACCACCGGACGCCGGAAGCGGGCGGTGGCGCGGGTTCGGGTGCGCAATGGGGAGGGCACCATCACCGTGAACCGGCGGCCCCTCGAGAACTACTTCCCTTCAGAGACCCATCGGATGATCGTCACCGAACCCCTCCGATTGACGACCACGGCCGAGGTCTACGATGTCGACGTGACGATGGACGGAGGCGGGATCACCGGCCAGGCCGGGGCCCTGCGCCTCGGGATAGCCCGAGCTCTGATCGCCCTCGATCCCGACCTGCGGGCCACCCTGAAGCGGGCCGGCTTCTTGATGCGCGATGCCCGGGAGAAGGAAAGCAAGAAGTACGGGTTGAAGAAGGCCCGGAAGGCGCCGCAGTACTCCAAGCGCTGATCACCATGGCGCTGATCGTCATGGCGCTGAGGCAGTGAGGGCGCCGCTTCGCTTCGGCACCGACGGCATCCGGGGCAGCGACGCCGATCTGACCCCCGAGCTCGCCGTCGCTCTGGGACGGGCCGCCGCTCGAGTCCTGCGCACCGGTCCCCTCGAGCGTGTCGTCATCGGGCGCGACACCCGGCGCTCGGGTCTCCTGCTGGAGTCCGCCCTGGCTGCGGGGCTGGCTGCCGAGGGCGCCAACGTCGAGCGCTTGGGCGTCGTCCCCACCCCGGCTGTGGCCTGGGTGTCAGCGGCCGAGGACGTGGTGGGAGTGATGATCTCGGCCTCCCACAACGTCTTCTCCGACAACGGCATCAAGTTCTTCGCCCGAGGAGGGCGCAAGCTGTCCGACGAGGTGGAGGCCGAGCTCGAAGCCGAGCTCGAGGCCGAGCTGGATCTCCAGGCTGCGGGCCAGCGCTCGCCCCGGTCGGGGGGGACGGCTCTCGGGACCGTCACCGACCGCCACGACGTCGGGCCGGGCTACGTCGATGCCCTGCTCACCTCGCTGGAAGGGCGTCGGCTCAACGGCCTGTCGATCGTGGTGGATGCTGCCCACGGGGCGGCCTCGGTCGTCGCCCCCCAGGGGCTGGAGCGGGCCGGAGCCGCCGTGGCGGTGCTCCACGCTGAGCCCACCGGTACCAACATCAACCACGCCAGTGGGTCGACCCACCCCGAGGCGCTGTGCCAGGCCGTGGTCGACGCCGGGGCCGATCTCGGACTGGCGCTCGACGGCGACGCCGACCGGGTCATCGCCGTCGACCACCGTGGCCGCCTGGTCGATGGCGACCAGGTCATCGCCATGCTGGCCCTCGACCTCAAGGCCCGGGGCAAGCTCCGGGACGACACCGTGGTGGTCACGGTGATGACCAACCTCGGGTTCCGCCGAGCCATGGGCGGCCAGGGCATCACCGTGGTGGAGACGCCGGTGGGCGACCGGCATGTGCTCGCCGCCCTCGAACGGGGGGGTTGGTCGCTGGGTGGCGAGCAGTCGGGCCACGTCATTCTCCACGACCTGGCCACCACCGGCGATGGGCTGCTCACCGGCCTGATGGTGGCCGATCTGGTCGCCCGGTCGCGCCGCCCCCTGGCCGACCTGGCCGCAGCGGCGATGACCCGCCTGCCCCAGGTGCTGCGAGCCGTCACCGTGGAGCGCCGCCAGAGCGCCATTTCCGAGCGGTTGACCGCGCAGGTGGCGGCGGTCCAGGCCGAGCTGGGCGACTGCGGCCGGGTGCTGTTGCGCCTCAGCGGCACCGAGGCGGTGGTGAGGGTCATGGTGGAGGCGCCCACCCACGAGCTCGCCGAACACCACGCCGACCGCTTGGCCGCCGAGGTCGAGCGGTCGTCTGCCATTCCCTGAGCAGGGGCGCTGAGTGGTCGCCCGGGGGGCAGCCCCGGCGCGGTTGCTGGTGACGACCGGCAGGTCAGGCGGGGCCGCCCTCAGCGCCGGGCTTGGGGGCCTCGACCTGGGGGGCAGCCTTGGGGGCCTCGATGCCCAGCTGGGAGCGGATCTCGGCCAGGCGGCTACGGGCTTCGCTGTGCATGGCCGCCTGCTCGACTTCGAGCATGCGGGTCTCCACCGACTCCCCGCTCAGCTCGGCCATGCCCCGAGCCTTGGCGTAGCGGGCCTCGATCTTGTCGCGGACCTGGGACAGGGAGGGGACCTCACCCCCCACCGCTTCCCCCAGGGAGGCCATGGCCGTGTTCACCTGCTCTTGCATCTTGGTCTGGTCGAGCTGGGACAGCAGCTTCTGGCGCTGTGACAGCTTGTCCTGGAGGGCAGCGCCGTTCTGGGCTACCGCCGCCTTGGCCTGGTCGGCGGCCTGGGCCGCCTGCAGGTGGAGCTCCTTGAGGCTCTCCACGTCGCCCTCCAGGGCAATGAGGCGGTTGGCGAAGGACTCTGCCGCCGAGGTGTACTCGCCCAGCTTCTTGGCGTCACCCGCCTCCTCGGCCTCGGCCGCCATGACCACGGCCTGACGGGCCGAGCGGTTGACCTTCTCAAGCTCGTCCATGGTGCGGTTGAGCCGCAGCTCGGTCTGCTTCTGGTTGGCGATGACGTTGGCTGCCTGCTCCTTGAGCCGACGGTGCTGGTCCTGGCTGTCGGCGATGGCCTGCTCGAGCTGGACCTTGGGGTCAGCCACCTCGTCAAACCTGCCGGTGAGGGCGGCGGTGGCGTAGTGCCAGGCTCGCTTTAGGAGTTTGACCATGACCTGAGCCTATTCGCCGATGGCCTCGGTCTCCTCCAGGGCTGAGCGCAGCGCCGCCAGGTCCTCCACCAGGTTCTCGACGTCGCTCCCCAGCTGCCCGCCGTCGGCGCTGCTCCCGAGCTGCACCGACAGCTCCACGGCGGCGGCCACCGCCTCGTCCAGACGAGCCACCAGCATGGCCAGCCGCTGCTTGGCCCCGGCCGCCACCGCCGTCAACCGCTCGGCCGTGTCCACCTGGGCCTGCAACGACCGCACGACGGCATCGGCGCCGTCACTGCCGTCACTGCCGTCACTGTCGTCACTGTCGGAGCCATGGTGTGCCGCCTCCAGCCGGTCGCGAGGTAGGGGCGCGGTGAGAGCGGCCACGGCGTCGTCGAGGGCGTCGCCCCGCTGGGCGACGCGCCAGCACTCCCGGACACCCTGGTCGACTCGACGGCCGATCTCCTCCAGCCGATCGCGCAGCGGCCCGGGGGCGACGCTTCCGACGGCCCGGTCGTAGCGGGCCTGGGCGTTCAGCGCACCTCGCAAGTACCGCCGCCACGTCTCGCCCACGGTGAAGGGGTCGATCCGTTCCGTTCGCCTCGGCCGCCGGCGCCGGGCCAGGGAGACCGCCGCCCCGGCCACGTAGGCCAGGGCCCCGACGCCAACGACGCCGAGCAGGGGCAGGCCGGCGACCATAGCTATCCCCACGCCGATACCACCGGCCACGATGACCGGAGGCCGGGTGGCTGACCGAGCCAGGCTGGGAGTGGGG
>JBPCJK010000012.1:0-15773 GCA_051005375.1 Acidimicrobiales bacterium | reverse complement strand
AGGGCGTCCCTGCGGGGTGTCGTCGGTGGCAGCTCGGCACCGTCGATGAGCGACCACGTCTCGCTGGAGGGGTCCCAGACGTGGCCGGCCTGGCACATGGGACAGCGGACGAGCGATCCGTCGTCACGATCGGCGGCAAGGTAGGCGAAGACCCCCCGACAGCGCTGCGGTCCCTGCATGGCGAAGCAGCGCTGGGTGCCTGCCGGTTTGCGGGTCCACTCCTGTTCGGCGATGGCGGTCTTCTCCGCCATGATCTCCTTCGAGGCCCGTGGCTTGTCCTTGGCCCAGTGCCGGTCGGCAAGTCGCAACACCCGGTTGGAGAGCTTGTCCCGGGAGGGGTAGGCGCCCATCGACGGGGTGTTGCGCAGGTCGACCACGCTGTCGGGCGAGACCGCCACCGGCTTCTCCAGCTCGATGGCGGACTGATGGGCCAGGGTCGCCCCCGCCTCCTCGGCCGTGGAGGAGCCGGGTACGTTGAGGACAAGTTGCTGCATCGCCGGGCTCATCGACTCTCGAAGATCGAGGGCGGCCTGGTGCTCCATCTCCTCCTTGGATCTCGGGGTAGCCACCTGGTCATCCAACATTGCCCGGATCCGCCGCTTCAGGGGAGGTCTGGCCTCATCGTGGCTGGCCTCATCGTGATCGACGGCGTCGCCGCTGGCGGCGGCCGGAGGATCGACCTCCTCCGGTTCGGGCTCACCAGTCGGAGCACCCTGGGCAACCCGGGCCCGAAGCGGGCGCCGTCGACCAGCGGTGGCCTCGGGCCTCTCCTCTTCCATTTCGGGGTCAGTCAAGTCCGTGCCGGGGTCAGTCGAGCCCTCCGCGGCACGGGCGCCCCTTCGGAACCTCATCGGCTCAGCATGGGACGGTCGGCGCCGGTGCCCACGGTCGGCTTGCCCCAGGAGAGCAGTTGGTTGGCGGCCTGGTCGATCGCCACGACGTCGCTGAGGATGGTGCCGACGTAGATCGGCACCGGGTTGGTCTGATTCACGATAGCTCGTACGCCGATCAGAACGGTGCCCAGTGTGAAGCTGACACCACGCAACGTGAGAGCGATGATGGTTAGGTAGAGGGCCAGTGCCGCAACTATGAGAAAGACACCGATCAATGTGACGATTGTCGCTGCTCCTATCATCGTGCCCTCAGCCTTCCTCGTTGGTCGTTCCCGCCTCGGTCATTGATGCCCTTGGCCTCCAGCATGCGGGCCAGGGCCAGCCCGTAGCGAGTCACGTTGAGCCGGGCGGCGGCGGTTAGCTCGCAGGTCGTGGCCAGGACAGGGACGCAGTCCAGTGTCCCGGTGAGCTTGACGCCGTGATCGAGCACGTCGTCGGCGTAGTTCTTGATCTCCATCGTGGGGCGGAGCACCCGGTTGGCGAGAAGTATCACCACCGGGACCACCACCGCCACCAAGAGAAGGTTGCCGATCCACCAATAGGCCAATGTCGTTCCTCCTTCACTTCGTGCTCTGCACGTGCAGGACACTTCGAGGTCGACTCTACGGAGAAAGTGAAGCCGTCGATAGTGCGGAAAGGCTAGAGACGAAGCTGCTGTAGTGATGCGGTATAGGCGAAAGGTTCCTACTGAGATCTGGTGCCAGATCTGCTAAGCGGGCCGGACGGGTGCGGCTCGGTGTGGAGCCGATCTTTCCTCGAGGCGCCGGCGGGTAAGGGTTGTCTCACGCCAACACGAGGAGGCAGGATGCCGGTCAGCGTCGATCGTCACCAGGTACAGCGGATGCTCGATGAGGGAGCCGTGCTGGTCGAGGTCCTGGAGGCGGCTCAGTACCGGGCTGCCCACCTCCCCGCCGCCGTCCACCTCCCGGCCTGGGAGCTAACTGAGGAGCGGGCGACGGAGCTTCCCCGCCACCGGCCGGTGATCCTGTACTGCTTCGACACCCAATGAGACCTCAGTCCCCGGGCAGCGTGGCTGCTCGAGAGCTACGGCTTCGACCAGGTCTTCGACTACGTGGACGGCAAGTCCGACTGGATGGCCTACGGCCTTGCCGTGGAGGGTGAGGAGGGCCCCTTCGCCGGGGGCGCCTTGGCCGAGGCGGCGATGTGCGGGCCTGATGACGATGCGTCGGCGGTGGCGGAGCGACTGCAGGCCACGGGTGCGGCGCGGTCGGTGGTGGTCAACGAAGAGCAGGTGGTGGTCGGCCTGGTGGGGCTGGCGGCCCTTCAGGGAGCGGACCAAGGGGCGGCGGTCGCCTCCTTGATGGCGGTGATCCCCTCCACGGTACGGCCCAGCGTGCCCCTGTCGTCCCTGGCCGGGGCCGACGAACCGGTGCTCGTGACCGATTCGGCGGGGAAGCTCCTCGGTGTGGTGGAGCCCGAGCCCGAGCCCGAGCCCGGAGGGGACACGGGGGAAGAGGCGGCGATGGAACAGCTCCAGGGGACTTTCCTCGAGATCGTCCATGCCGCCGAGGAGCACTTCGGGGGCCGGGAACCGAGCGAGGAGGAGATGCGGGCCTTCCTCCACCAGCGCCTGGTGGACGAGGGCCGCAGCGCCGAGGAAGCCGACGCCTACCTGGAGGCGATGGGTCAGGACGAGGGGTAGCAGGCCGTCCCACCGGCTCCCGTGTGGCGGATCCGGGGCCAATCCCGACCCATTTTCGACACGGGAAGCCGGTCTGGGAGGACGAGGGGCCATGATGGCGCCCCATGGTGGAACCCGACGGCGCCCCCGAGGCCACCTTGGCGGCGGTCAGCGATGCCATCCTGGGGGTGGCCGGCGAACGGTCGGTGGAAGCGGTGCTGGTCCGGCTGGTGACGGCGGCCCGGGAGCTGGCCGGAGCCCGCTACACCGCTCTCGGCGTCCCCGACGAGGAGGGGACGGGCTTCAGCCGCTTCATCACCGCCGGGATGAGCGACGAGCTGATCGAGGCCATCGGCCCCCTTCCCCGCACCCACGGGCTGCTCGGGTCGCTGTTGGCCTCGACCTCGCCCTACCGGACCGACGACGTGTCCGCCGATCCCCGTTTCACCTGGTGGCCCGACGCCCACCCCTCCATGCGGTCGTTCCTGGGAGTGCCCATAGTGTTCAAGGGGGACGTCATCGGGGCCCTGTACCTGGCCGACAAGGTGGATGGGCCCCGCTTCGACGAGGCCGACGAGCGGGTGATCACCGTGCTCGCCGCCCACGCCGCCGTGGCCATGGAGCAGGCCCGCCTGTACGAGGCCAGCCGGGAGCTGAGCATCGTCGAGGAGCGAAACCGCCTGGCCCGCGAGCTGCACGATGCCACCGTGCAGACCCTCTTCAGCCTGTCGCTCACCGTGGACACCATCGGCGCCCTGGTTCGATCCGACCCGCAGGCAGCCGAGGCGGAGCTGGCGAGGGCTCGAGAGCTGGTCCAAGTGGCGATGACCGAGCTCCGCTCGCTGGTCTTCGAGCTGCGCCCGCCGGCCCTCGGCACTGATGGCCTGGTGGCGACGCTGCGCAAGCAGCTCGCGCTGGTCGAGCGGACCCACGGACTGGAGGCGGTGCTGGCGGTCACCGGCGGTGGGGGCGTGGGCCAGGTCACCGAGACGGCGTTGTTCCGGATACTGCAGGAAGCGCTCAACAACGCCATCCGCCACGCCGGGGCTCGCCGAATCGACGTCGCCATCGATCTGGGCGCGGACCGGGTCTCTGTCGCCATCGCCGACGACGGCGTCGGCTTCGAACCCGACACCCGCGCCATCCGGGCGCGGCGGCTGGGGCTGACCTCCATGCGGGAGCGGGCCCAGGCCATGGGAGGAACCCTGGCCATCACCTCGGCGCCGGGCTCAGGCACGGTGGTGCGGGTGGAGGTCCCCCGTGGCTGAGGTAGGTGACGCCATCAGGGTCCTGGTGGTCGACGACCACCCTGTGGTGCGCCAGGGGCTGCGTTCCTTCCTGTCGTCCCGTCAGGGCATCGAGGTGGTGGGAGAAGCGGGCGACGGGGAGGCAGCGGTCGCCGCGGCCGCCCGCCTCCGGCCCGACGTGGTCCTCATGGACGTGGTCATGCCCGGGATGGGAGGCGTGGCCGCCATCCGACGCCTGCGGGCGGAGCAGGCGGAGGTCCGGATCCTGGTCCTTACCAGCTTCTCCTCCGAGGACCAGCTCATCCCTGCCGTCCAGGCCGGCGCCGCCGGTTACCTGCTCAAAGATGTCGCTCCTGCCGAACTGGAGGCGGCGGTGCGCTCCGTGCACCGGGGGGAGTCACTCCTCGACCGAGCGGTGGTGGGCCGGGTGATGGCCGAGGTGGCCCACGGCTCACCGGTTGTGAACGCCGAGGTCCTCACCCCGAGGGAGCTCGAGGTGCTGCGGTTGCTGGGCCGGGGCCTGTCGAACCGTCAACTGGCGGCGACGCTGTTCGTCGCCGACAAGACGGTGAAGACGCACGTGAGCAACATCCTGGCCAAGCTCCACCTGGCCGATCGCACCCAGGCGGCGCTGTGGGCCGTGCGCCACGGGGTGTCCGAGGAGGAACCGGGACCTCCGGCGTAGATCGAACGGCGGAGGTCAAACCCGACTCTCGACCGGCGTCGCCTCGGGGTGAGGCTCGTACCGTGGCGGTCATGACCCATACCAGCGTTGCCCTGGTCACCGGCGCCTCCCACGGTCTCGGCCTGGCTCTGGCTCGTGACCTGGCGGCGACGGGCTGGGCCCTCGTCATCGACGCTCGGGAACCCGACGCCCTCGTTGCCGCCGCCGACGAGCTGGCCGAGTGCACCACCGTGCGCCCGGTGGCCGGTGACGTGGCCGACGAGGACCACCGCCTGGCTCTCATGGCCGCAGTCGACGGGCTGGGCGGCCTCGACGCCCTCGTCCACAACGCCAGCGTGCTCGGCCCCAGCCCCCAACCTGAGCTGGCCCGCTACCCCCTGGACGTCCTCGAGCACGTCTATGCCGTCAACGTCTTCGCCCCGTTGCGCCTGACTCAACTAGCCCTTCCCCGGCTCCGAGCCGGCGCCCGGATCCTGGCCGTGACCTCCGACGCCGGGGTCGAGGCCTACCCCGGTTGGGGCGGCTACGGCTCGTCCAAGGCCGCCCTGGAGCAGGTGGCGGCGGTGTTGGCCGCCGAGCACCCCGAGCTGAGGGTCTACCGGGTCGATCCCGGCGACATGCGCACCCGCATGCAGGCCGAGGCCTTCCCCGGCGAGGACATCTCCGACCGGCCGAAACCCGAGGAGAGCGTCCCCGGGCTGCGGGTGCTGCTCGAGGGCGACCTCCCGAGCGGCCGCTACCTGGCCAGGTCGTTGGCCCCGGAGGCGTCGTGAGCTCTCCGCTTCTCGCCCCAGGGGAACCCGGTTCTCGACGGTCTGGTGAGGCCAGAACGGTCGCGTGGGGGGAGACGCCACCGGCCTCCGCTGGCGGTGCGGGTGAGTTCCTCACCGCTGGACCGGTGGAAGCGGCTGGAGGTCGGCGCGACCAGGTCAGGCTGCTGGTGGGGTGGCGTGGCGGCGAGCGGCTCGTCGACACCACCTTCGGGCGCCTGGCCGAGCACCTGCAGGCCGGTGACGTGGTGGTGGTCAACACCTCGGCCACCCTCCCGGCGGCGGTGCCTTGCGGTGGTGGTGGTGGTGGTGGTGAGGACCTGCTGGTCCACCTGTCGACCGAGCTGCCGGGCGGGTTGTGGGTGGTCGAGCTGCGACGGCCGTGCCGGGAGGGCAGCGTGGCGTCGACGGATGGCCGCCCCGGGAGGGTCATCACCCTCCCGGCCGGGGGCGGGGTGGAGCTCTTGGCCCCCTTCCCCGTCGGGGCGCCGGTTCCGGCGCGGCTGTGGGTCGCCGTCGTCCAGCTCCCCGCTCCCACGCCGGTCTACCTGGCAGCGGTGGGGCGGCCCATCCGCTACGGCTGTGCGGAACGGGCCTGGCCGCTGGCCGCGTACCAGACGATCTTCTCCCTGCATCCCGGCAGCGCCGAGATGCCGAGCGCCGGGCGGGCCTTCACCCCCGAGGTGGTCACCGCCCTGGTGGCCCGGGGCGTGGTGGTCACCCCCGTGGTCCTGCACACCGGCGTGTCCTCCCAGGAGGCGGGCGAACCGCCTTACCCGGAGCGCTACCGGGTGCCGGTGGAGACGGCGGCCCTCGTCAACGTCGCCCACGACCGGGGTCGACGGGTGATCGCCGTGGGCACCACCGTCACCCGGGCCCTGGAGAGCGCGGCCGACAGCGACGGCACCGTCCACCCGGCCGAGGGCTGGACCGAGCTGGTGGTCACCCCAGAGCGCGGCGTGCGGGCGGTGGACGGCCTCATCACGGGATGGCACGAACCGGCCGCCTCCCACCTCCAGCTGCTGGAGGCGGTGGCGGGACGGTCCCTGCTGGAACGCAGCTACGCCGCCGCCCACGCCGGGGGCTACCACGGCCACGAGTTCGGTGACCTCCACCTGGTGCTCCCGTAGGCTCGATCGCCAGGTCATCGCCCCCACCGGCTGATCGCCACCGTTCTGGCCCCTGCAGCGAGATCAAATCCACGCGTTTCTGGGGCCAGAACGCGGTGATCGCGGTGACAAAGCCAGATTCAGGGCGCGAGGGCGGCGATGGCGGCCTGGCCGATGCTGATCCCTCCGTCGTTGGGAGGGATGTGCTCGTGGACCAACACGCTCAGCCCCGCCTCCTGGCAGGTGCGGACCACCACCTCGGTGAGGCGGGTGTTCTGGAACACCCCCCCGCTCAGCGCCACGGTGTCGAGCCCGTGCTTGCGGGCCAGCTCGGAGGCCAGCTCGGCCGTCGCCTGTCCGAGGCTGTCGTGAAAGGCGGCGGCGATCACGGGGACGGCGGTGCCGGCGTCGCGCTCGTCGATGACCCGGGCGATCAGCGGTGCCGGATCGAGGACCGCCATGTCGCCCTCTCGCTCGACGCCCACGTCGTAACGTGGGCCACTGAGGAGGGGGACTGAGGCGGCGCAGGCCTCCAGCTCGATGGGCGCCTGGCCCTCGTAGGTGGTGCGCTGGCGCAGCCCGAGCAGCGCTGCCGCTGCATCGAAGAGCCGCCCCCCGCTGGTGGTGGCAGGGGTGTCAGGATGCTCGATGAGGGCGAGCACGGCGGCCCAGCGGGGGTCCACCGCTCGGCCGAAGCGCTCGGCTCCGGCCGGACCGAGGGCGGCATGGGCCCAGGCCATGGCCATGCGCCAAGGCTCCTGGTTGGCCCTGTCGCCACCTGGAAGCGGGACGGGCCGGAGGTGGCCCACCCGCCGGAAGCGTTGTAGGTCGGCGATGAGGAGCTCCCCACCCCACAAGGTCCCGCAGTCGCCCAGGCCCAGCCCGTCGAAGGCCAGTCCCAGCACCGGATCAGTGTGGCCGTGTTCCACCAGGCAGGAGGCGATGTGGGCGTGGTGGTGCTGGACCCCGAGCGTCGGCAGGCCGAGCTCCAGTGCGAACTTGGTCGAGAGGTACTCCGGGTGCAGGTCGTGGGCCACCACCTCGGGAGTCACCCCGGCCAGGTGGCACAGGTGGTCGACGGCCTGGAGGAACGAGCGGTAGGCGGCCAGGTGGCTGAGGTCGCCGATGTGGTGGCTGGCCACCACGCTGGTGTCCTTGGCCACGGCGATGGTGCTCTTGAGCTCGGCTCCTACCGCCAGCACATGGCGGCCGGCCCGTGCGGGCAGGGCGACGGGCTCAGGGGCGTAGCCCCGGGACCGGCGCACCATCTGGGTGCGCCCGCCTGGCCGGGTGCGGACCACGGAGTCGTCGCAGCGGATGTGGATGGGCCGGTTGTGGGTGAGGATGGCGTCGACCATGGGGCCCAGGCGGGCTGTGGCGTCGTCGTCGGTGTGGGCGATGGGTTCGTCGCTGGCGTTGCCGCTGGTCATCACCAGCGGCCGTCCCACCCTGGCCAGCAACAGGTGGTGCAGCGGCGTGTAGGGCAGCATCAGCCCCAGCTCGGGCAGCCCCGGGGCCACCCCGACGGCTACCTCCGCCGTTCTGGCATCAGCCAGTTGCGGATTCCGACACTCATTGACGCCAGAACGGTCGGGTGCAGCGTCGGAGCCGTCGAGGCGGGGGGCAAGGACCACCGGTCGGCGGGGGGAGGCCAGGGCCGCCTCGGCCGGATGGCTGAGCCGGCACAGGGAGCGGGCCGAGGCCATGTCGGCCACCATGACGGCGAAGGGCTTGTCGTCACGGTGCTTGCGTCGGCGCAGCTCGCCCACGGCATCGGCGTTGCCGGCGTCGGCGGCCATGTGGTAGCCGCCCAGGCCCTTGACCGCCACGACCTTCCCGGCGAGAAGGGCGTCGATCGCTCCGTCTAGGGCATCGGCCCGCTCCGCCATCAGCCGGCCATCGTTGGCCAGCAGGCTGAGGTGGGGACCACACACCGGGCAGGCGTTGGGCTGGGCGTGGAAGCGGCGGTCGGCCGGATCGTGGTACTCGGCCTCGCAGGCGGCGCACATGGCGAAGCCCGCCATCGTCGTGGTCGGCCGGTCGTAGGGGACGGAGCAGATGATGGTGTAGCGGGGCCCACAGTTGGTGCAGTTGGTGAACGGGTAGCCGAAGCGGCGATCGGAGGGGTCGTCGATCTCGGCCAGGCAGTCGACGCAGGTAGCCACGTCGACGCTGACTGCCACCGCCGGCGCCGGTCCAGACCGGCTCTCCACGATGCGGAAGCGCCCGTCATGGCCTGTGGGAGCCGAGGGGGACGACATCACGCCGGTCACACGGGCCAGGGGCGGCGCCTCGTCCACCAGCCGCCGGGCCAGCTCGTCGAGGGCGGCGATCCCGCCCTCGACATCGACCAGGACGCCTTCGCTGTCGTTTGAGACCTGGCCAGCCAGGCCCAGCTCGACGGCGAGTCGATAGACGAAGGGCCGGAACCCGACCCCCTGGACCGTGCCGGTCACCCGCAGGAGCCGCCGCTCCCTGCCCGAACGATCTGGCCTGTGAAACGCCGCGGTTTTCCGCCCGTTCTGCAGGCCAGAACGTGGGGGGAAGGGTGACACCTCAGCAGATGCGGGGGAGGGGGTCGCCGGCCAGCATGTCGACTATGCGGTTGCCCCCGAACCCAGTGTTGATCACCACCATGCCCGGCGGGTCGTCGCGGATCTCACCGATGAGGGCGGCGTCGGGCCCGAGAGGATGGCCTCGCAGTGCGGCCAGGGCGGCGTCGGCCTGTTCGGGCGGCACCACCGCGATCAGCTTGCCCTCATTGGCCACGTACAGCGGATCGATGCCGAGGATCTCACAGGCGCCGTTGACCGCCGGGCGCACAGGAAGGTCAGCCTCGTTGAGGATGACCGCCACCTCGGCGTCGCGGGCCAGCTCGTTGCACACCGTGGCCACCCCGCCCCGCGTCGGGTCGCGCAGCCAGCGGGTGTCGGGGGCGGCGGCCAGCAGGGCCTGCACCAGGCCGCCGAGGGGGGCGGTGTCGGACTCGATGTCGGCCTCGATGCCGAGCTCACCCCGAGCCAGCATGACGGCCACGCCGTGGTCGCCGATGGTGCCTGAGACCAGCACCTGGTCGCCGGGGCGCACCGAGCGGGCATCGAGGTGGACCTCGGCGGGGATCACGCCCATGCCTGCGGTGGCGATGTAGAGGCCGTCGGCGGCCCCCTTGCTGACCACCTTGGTGTCGCCGGTGACCACCTTGACCCCGGCCGCTGCCGCCGCCTCGGCCATGTCGGCCACGATGGCCCGCAGCTCGGCCACGGCAAAGCCGTCCTCGAGGATGAAGGCGGCTGACACCCAGGCGGGCACTGCACCCATCATGGCCACGTCGTTGACGGTGCCGTGGATGGCCAGATGGCCGATGGAGCCCCCCGGGAAGCGCAGCGGGTTGACCACCGAGGAGTCGGTGCTGAAGGCCACCCGCTCGCCGGATGGCAGCGTGAGCACGGCGCCGTCGGTGAGCGGGGCCAGAGCGTCGTTGGCAAAGGCCTGGAGGAACACGGCGTCGATGAGTGAGGCCGACGCCTTGCCCCCCGCTCCGTGGGCGGAGTTGATGAAGTCGTCCCGCAGGCGGGGCGCCTTTCGCCGGAAGGCCTCGATGCGCCGCAGCACCGCCTCCTCGGCCGAGACGGGCTCGTCGCCGTCGGGCCTGGACCCGTTGCCTGCGGGGTCCATCCCGGCCTAGGCCGAGTGGACGGGGATGCGGGCCGACGCCGCCGCCGCCCGGGTGAAGCGGCCGTAGTTGTAGTAGGCGGCGCAGGCGCCCTCGGAGGACACCATGCAGGTCCCGATGGGCGTCTCCGGGGTGCAGGCGGTGCCGAACACCTTGCACTCCCAGGGCTTGATGACGCCCTTGAGCACCTCGCCACACTGGCACGCCTTGGGGTCGGCCACCCTGATGCCGGGCACCATGTAGCGCAGCTCGGCGTCCCAGTCGGCGAACGCCTTGCTCAGCTTGAGGCCGGAGTGGGAGATGAACCCGAGCCCCCGCCACTCGAAGTGGGGACGCAGCTCGAAGACCTCGGCCAGCACCTCCAGGGCACGGACGTTGCCCTCGTCGCGCACCGCCCGGGTGTACTGGTTCTCCACCTCGCAGCGACCGTCGCGAAGCTGGCGCAGCAGCATGAGGACGCCCTGGAGGATGTCGAGGGGCTCGAAGCCAGAGGTCACCAGCGGCTTGCCGTACTGGGCTGGCACGAAGCGGTAGGGGCGGTTGCCGATGACGGTGCTCACGTGGCCGGGGCCGATGAAGCCGTCGAGGCGCAGGTCGGGGGACTCGAGGATGGCCTTGAGGGGGGGGACGATGGTGACGTGGTTGGAGAACACGCTGAAGTTGGTCGTCCCCGCAGCGCGGGCCTTGAGCAACGTCACCGCCGTGGAGGGGGCGGTCGTCTCGAAGCCGATGGCGAAGAACACCACCTGGCGATCGGGGTTGGCCATGGCGATGCGCAGGGCGTCGAGGGGGGAGTAGACCATGCGCACGTCGGCGCCCCGGGCCTTGGCCTCCAGCAGGTTCCCGTTGCTCCCGGGCACCCGCATCATGTCGCCGAAGCTGGTGAAGATCACCCCCGGGTGCTCGGCCAGGGCGATTGCATCGTCGACCCGGCCCATGGGGATGACGCACACCGGGCACCCCGGCCCGTGGACCAGCTCGATGTTCTCGGGCAGGACGTTCTCGATCCCGTGCTTGTAGATGGTGTGGGTGTGGCCCCCGCACACCTCCATGAACTTGCGGTGACGACCGTCGGAGACGGCCTCGATCTCCTCGACCACCCGGCGGGCGGCGGCCGGGTCGCGGTACTCGTCGACGAACCTCATGTGGACCCCTCGGCTAGGTGTGCTTGTGGCCCCGGGACCCGGTCCCTGAGCTCGGACTGGACGGCGGCCCACAGGGCGTGGGCCACGGCGGATTGGGTCTCTTGGATGCGGTGCACGCTGTCGGAGCGCACCACCAGGCAGTGGGCCAGGTCACCGCAGGTGCCCATCTGGCCGCCGTCGTAGCCGGCCAGGCCCACGGTGAGCATGCCCCCCTTGGCCGCTTGGCGGAAGGCCACCATCAGGTTCTCGGAGTTGCCGCTGGTGGACAGGCCGACGGCGATGTCGTCGGGGCGACCGTGGGCCTCCAGCTGACGGGAGAACACCACGTCGAAGCCGATGTCGTTGGACAACGCGGTGATCACGGCCTGGTCGCTGACCAGCGAGCGGGCCGGGAGCGGCTCGCCCCACGGCGGCTTGGTGAAGAGCTGGGCCACGTCGTCGGCGTCGGTGGCGCTGCCGCCGTTGCCGAAGGCGAACAGTTGGCCGCCCGCCTCGAAGCGTCGGGCCATGGCCGCGGCCACGGTGGCCAGCTGGTCCTCGACGAGGGTCAGGGTCTGGCGGCGCAGGCCCTCGCTCTGGGCCCACTTTGCCTCTGCTGAGGTGGCCAGATCGGCGAGCAGGGAGGGAGCGTCGCGCTCGTCGCCCTCGATGAAGGGGTAGAGGAAGGCGGTCGTCTCCGGTGTGCTCATCGCCGGTCGTCCTCCAGTGAAGCGATGGCGGAGCCGGCGTGGACCAGCACCAGGTCGCCTGGCCGAGGCACCTCGATGAGGGTTGTGTCGATCCGCTCCCGGCCCTCGGCCGTGCGCACCAGCGCTTCTGCGCCTTCCTCGACGGTGATGACCTCGGCCGTCCGTCCCTCGTCGGAGCAGGTGATGCACACCTCCTCCTCGCAGCGCTCGGGGTGCAGCAGCCCGGTGTGCTCGAAGCAGACGTGGGTGAGCTCCCACAGCAGGTGGTAGACCCGGACGAACTGCTCGGAGGCGACCAGGGGGTCGTCGGCTGCCAGCCACAGGACGTGGTCGGCGGCGCCGTCGCCAGGGCGGGGCCCGGCGCCGATCCAGACGGTCTCCACGCCCCAGGCCGGGCCTCGGCGCATGGCCTCGGCCACCTCGGCACTGGCGGCACCGGCGATGGCGACCACCATGTCGCCGGACCGGACGGTGGCCCGCAGGGTAGCGACCGGGTCGGCCCCGGCGGGGACGACCACCGCAGGTAGGGCACGCTTGCCCATGATCACCGGGTGGACGAACTCCACGGCGACGTGGTGGGCGTGGAAGGCCGACCCCGGTGCCACGCACCACAGCGTCCCTCCGGCAGCGAAGCGCCGGGCCAGGGCCAGCGAGGCCCGAGCCAGATCGTTGAACAGCCCAGCGTCGAGCAAGCCCGCGTCGCCCTCCGTCCCGACGTCGGCACCGGCGTCGGCGGCGAGGTGGGGACGGGTAAGGGTCACAGCGGTGTGGCCTCCCGGAACTGGTCGATCTCGTCGTCGTAGACGCTGCCCAGCTCCTTGATGAACGACAAGGTGCTGGCCGCCTCCTCCTCGTCGATCTTGGCCATGGCGAAGCCGACGTGGATGAGCACCCACTCACCCACCGAGATGCCGCCGTCCTCGTCCATCACCAGGCCCACGTTGATCTCGCGGCGGACACCATCGACCTCGGCGACGGCCCGGTGCTCGGCGAAGTCGATGATCTCCACCACCTGGCCAGGGATCCCAAGACACATGTCAGCTCCTTTGGTCGCCGAACCCGAGGTTCGGCGATGGGTTGATGGTGCTGCGGATGTCGGCGGAGCCGACCCCCGCAGCGCTGAGCGGCATTGCTTCTGCGGCCCCGTCGGCCAGCCCGGCCTCGACGAGGATCCGCGCCGCCAAGCGGGAGATGGCGGCGACGGCCGTCCCCTCGGGGACGGCCTCGATCAGGGGGATGCCGGCCAGGTCGGCCTGGACGACATCGTCGCTCCAGGGCACCTCGCCCAGCAGCTCCAGGTCGTGGCGCTCGCAGAACTCGGCCACCGCCTTGGCGTCCATGGGGGAACGGACCTTGTTGGCCACCACCCCGACGTGGGGGATGGGCAGCTCGTCGGCCAGTCGGGCGATGCGCCGGACCGCCTCCAGGGAGCGGTAGTAGGGCTCGGTGACCAGCACCAGCAGGTCGGCGTGGCGGGTCGTGCCCCGGCTCATGTGCTCGGGAGAAGCCTCCATGTCGACAAGGGTGATGGTCGAGGGTCGCTCGCCCAGGTCGCCCAGCAGGGCGCTCACGGTGGCGTGGGCCGAGCACAGGCAGCCCTCGGACGAGTGGCCGGGCTCGCCCATCAGCACCAGGCGCACCCCGTCGGGACTGGCGATGCCGTGGCGCTCCACGACCTCCTCGACCGGCGCCGTCAGCGAAGGGCCCCCCACCAGGCGGCGGGAGACCAAGGAGGTGGGCAGGAACGGTGCGCCGGCGCTGGCCTCCCGCTCGATGCCGAGAGCGAGCGCCAGGTTGGGGTTGCTGTCGCCGTCGATGGCGACCACCGGGACGCCGGTGCGAGCCATCAGCCGGCACAGCGTGGCGCTGATGGTGGTCTTGCCCGCCCCACCCTTGCCCGCCAGGGCGACCCTCACCTTGCCACCACCGATGAGGAGACCGGAGCGGCCTCGTCGGCCGCTACTTCTACTTCCTCGGGCAGGACCTGGTACCGGACGAGGACCTCGGCCAGCAGCCGGTGCACCTCCCGCAGGCACTCCACCGAGCCGTCCAGGCTGGCTCGGCCGTCGTCGGTGAGGACGTAGCTGCGCCGAGCCGGCCCGGCCTGGGACGGCTCCCACCACGAGCGCACCAGCCCGCCCTGCTCCATGGAGCGCAGCGACCGGTAGAGGCCCCCGGCGTCAGCGTTGCGCACGCCGACCCGACGCACCTGCTCCAACAGCTCGTAGCCATGGGACGGGCCCTCGGCCAGGAGCAGAAGGAGGCAGGGACGGACGTAGGAGCGGGAGAGCCCCTCGCAGTCGTTGCGCGCCGTCTTGGCCATCAGTGCTCGTGCGCCCGCTGGGCGGCGCAGGCCGAGGCCTCGTCGGCGGAGTTGTGGCACCAGCAATCGTCGCTGCACTCGCCGTGGGTGGGCCGGGTGAGGTCACTGAACGAAGCGGCGAACTCCATGGCGCCCTCCTGGTGGCCCCGGTCGGACAAGGAGAACCACTCGCCGTCGCGGATGAGGTATCCCTCGTCGACCAGCCGGGCGAGGTAGGTGATGCCGATGTCGGCTTCGACGCCGAGGAACTGCTCGACCATGGGGGCGTCGACCAAGTCGCCGAAGCCCTCCCCCTTGAGCCAGAACATGACCTGGAGGATCTCGCTGCGCCAGTAGAGCGCCCGCAGAGCGTCAGACTTGGGAGAGTGGAGATCGTCCATGTGCTCCTCCTGGGTGGCATCGGGACGGCGGTGGTTGGCGGTCGCTACGTGAACGGCCGGTGGATGTAGACTACACCCACCACCACGGCGCAACACGGCAAACTTGCCCGGGTCCGGGGCCCTCGGGCGGGACCAGGCAGCAGGACGTGAACGGGCGGAAAACTTCTCCTGACGGGGTTCCCGATTAGATGTAAGCTACATCTACCAGACCTGAGGGCTGCGATCCTGCCGTTACGGCGGAGCCAGCACCTCGGCTAGCCACGGGAGGGGAATGTGACCGAAGGCAGAGGATCTCGAGGGGAGCGGGCCCGCAGGGAGCCGCTACGGGCGTCCGGGGGCACCAGCGAGCGCCCAACGACCAGCACCCGAGGCCGCGACCGCGACACCGAGGGCACCGAGGGGCGCTCTGGCGGAGGCGTCGAGGCTCGCCAGGCGGGGAACACGCCCGAGGGCTCGCAAACCGGCGCCTGGAAGCAGGAGCTGACGCCCGGGCTGGGCACGGTCGACCTGATCGACGGCTACGACCCGTTCGACCCGTTCTCCCCCATCGGCATCCGCAGCCGGGTGCTCGAAGAGCCTGACGACGTGCTCCAGATCGGCCCGCTCAAGAAGATCTACCTGATCTGGATGGTGGGCGGTTCCTGCGACGGCTGCACGGTGGCGGTCACCGGTGGCACCCACCCCCGGGTGGAGCACCTGCTGGCCGGGATCATCCCCGGCCTGCCCCGAGTCGAGCTCGTCCACACGGTGGTCTCCACCGAGTCCGGGCCTGAGTGGGTGCACAACCTGTTCATGGCCGAGCGCGGTGAGCTCGACGCTCCCTACGTCATCACGTGGGAGGGCTCGATCATGGACGAGTCGGTGGCCAGCGCCACCGGCGGCTACTGGATGGGCCTGGGTGACGACCCCCAGACGGGCCGCCAGATCAGCAGCCTGGAGTGGCTCGACCGCCTGGCCCCTGGCGCCGCCGCCATCATCGCCATCGGCACCTGCGCCACCTGGGGCGGCATCCCCGCCGCCAAGGGCAACGTGACCAACTCCATGGGGATGATGGACTACCTGGGCAAGGACTACCGCTCCGCCTTCGGTGTACCCGTGGTCAACATCCCCGGGTGCTCGCCCATCGGCGACAACTACCTGGAAGCGGCGTCGGCCACCCTGTTGTTCCTCAACGGCCTCGGGCCGCTGCCCGAGTTCGACGAGATCGGCCGCCCGGC
>JBPCJK010000011.1:0-9682 GCA_051005375.1 Acidimicrobiales bacterium | reverse complement strand
ACCCTTGCTGTGTCCGCTCGCCCCTTGTTTCGCCCCCCGGCCCTCCCCCCCCTCCCCCCCGCCGGCCTGCCGCCCATCCAGGTGGCACCCAACCAGGGCAAGCTGTTGGCGCTCCTGGCCCGGCTCTGCCGGGCGCGCACCATCCTGGAGATCGGCACGTTGGGTGGCTACAGCACCATCTGGCTGGCCCGGTCCCTTCCTGGCGACGGCCGCCTGATCACCCTGGAGGCTGATCCCAAGCACGCCGATGTCGCCCGTTCCAACATCGCCCACGCCGGTCTGGCCGACGTCGTCGAGGTGCGACCCGGCCAAGCCGTCGACACGCTGCCCCAGCTGGCGTCCGAGGGTCTCGGCCCGTTCGACCTTGTCTTCATCGACGCCGACAAGTCCGGCAACCCCGAGTACTTCGCCTGGGCGCTCGAGCTGTCCCATCCGGGGACGGTGATCATCGTCGACAACGTCGTCCGCAACGGGGCGGTGATCGACGCCACCAGCGACGATCCCAACATCCAGGGGACCCGCCGCCTTCACGAGCTGCTCGCATCCGAGCCCCGGGTGAGCGCCACAGCGGTCCAGACCGTGGGCAGCAAAGGCTACGACGGCTTCGCCATCGCTGTGGTCAACAGCTGACCGTCGCACCGTTCCCGTCGGCCGATCCAGGCAGCGCACAGACGCTGAAGGGGCGCACCCAGGAGTCGGGCGGTCAATGCCACGGCCCGACCTGGTCGGTATGGCAGCGTAAGGGATGTGAAGCAGGTGACCGGGGGCGCTGGAATGGTGGACGGCCAGGTCAGCCGGCACCCGATCGCGAGCGAGGAGCTCATGGCCATGCCCGGGACGGTCGCGGCGCGCGTCCACTCCGGGGGGTCGGTCACCCGCGTCGACGACGGTGGCCGATGCGAGATCATCGGGAGTGTGCGCTCTGACGCCGGCCCCTCCGTCGTCGTCCGCCAACACCAGGGGAGGAGCTGGCATCGCGCCGTGCCAGGGGAGCACGGGCTCGGTGGGTACGAGCTGCGGCTGGGGGATGCCGTCCTCTCCTCGCCTGACGCCACCTTCACCGCCATTCGACGGCCAGGTGGGGGCTGGGTCGTGGTGGTGCTCGACGGCGGCGTCCTGGCCCGCGGTCCAACCGACGGCAGGGAGATCGCCAGCACCGAGATCGAGGTGTCGGCCCCCCGGGGGTTCCAGGTTTCGGCTGAGGGTGAGATCGGCCGGCCCCGCACGCTGGTTCCCGGCGACATCGAAGGCCAGCCCTGGGTGCGTGCCAACCGGGTCCGCGACCGCGCTGTCGTCTGGCCCGACCCGTCTCCCGGCGCCGGGTTCGAAGTTGCCCCCGGAGGGGAACCCGCCGAACTGGAGCCCGCCCGACCACTGCCCGGTCGGCGCGGGCTGGCCCGACGGGAGCCGACCCGACGGGAACCCGGCAGGCGGCAACCCACGACGGGCTACCAGCGGGCGGCGGTGCACGCCCTTGCCCGCGCCGTCTGCCGAACGGCGACAGCGACAGGTCAGCGTGCCCAGCGCCGGGTCAGGCCCCGTCTGGCGGTCACGGTGCTGGTCGTGGGGGCGGGGCTCCTCGGGGCCCTGCCCGACCAGGCCAGCACCATGACCGTGGTGGTCGACGGGCGACCGGTGCGGATGTTGCGATCGCAGCCGACGGTGGCATCGGCGGTGCTCGCTGCCCATCTCCAGTCCGAGGACGGAGCCCTGCTCGCAGTCGTCAGCGGGAAGGTGCTCGACGCCCACTTTGCGCCGGCCGGAGTCCTCGTCGACCAGGCCCCGGCGTCGTCGCTCACCAAGATCGAGGACGGGGCGCGCGTCGAGGTTATGCCGGTCTCCGATGCGTTCGAGCCGACCGACCGCCACGAGGTTCCGGTTCCCCCTCCTGCCCTGCCGGATGTGGAGTTCTACCTGACGTATCCGGGAGCGGGCGGGACCGAGGACCAGGTCTATGGGACGGTGAGCGGGGAGGTCGTCTCCCACACCCCGGTGGTTGAGGTCCGCCCACCTCGTCCTGAGCTCGGCAACGTGGTGGCGCTCACGTTCGACGATGGGCCCCACCCGGTCTGGACTCCCCAGATCCTCGACATCCTGCGCTCCGAAGGGGTCAAGGCCACGTTCTGCGTGGTTGGCTCCGTTGGAGCCAAGCGCCCCGACCTCGTCGTGGCCGAGCGGGACGCCGGAAACGCAATGTGTGACCACACCGAGAACCACGTCATCGGACTTGACCGTGCCGACCCCGACAAGGTGGTCGAGGAGATCGACGGCGGCGCCCAGCTCCTTCAGTCCCTCCTCGGCGCGCCGCCGTCCTTCTACCGTCCACCTGGGGGCAGCCTGGGACCGTTGGTGATCGATGTCGCTCATCGGGGTGGCATGCGGGTGCTGCACTGGAGCGTCGACAGTCGCGACTACACCAAGCCCCCCGCCGACGCGCTGGTGGCCAAGGTCGTCGGAGCAGCTCGCCCCGGATCGGTCATCCTCCTCCACGACGGGGGCGGCGACCGCTCGCAGACGGTGGCCGCCCTGCGTCCGATCATCCAGCAGCTAAAGGCGAAGGGCTTCAGCTTCACCACGCCCCTGGCTCCTCCCGGAGGCTAGCTCCCGCCCGTCACCACCCGGCCGAACAGCTCGGCCACCCGGGCCGAGGCGGGCTCGTCGAGGCGGGTATCCAGGGCCGACAGATCGACGAGGTCGGCGCCACTGCCCTCGGCCACTCGCCGCACGGCGGCGTTGTAGGGGTCAACGGACCGGGGTGCGCCGGGGACCGTCGGTCCCGTCGCCACCACCACCCGGGCGGTTGCCTGCAGTTGGCGGACGATAAGGTCGAGGTTGCGCTCGTAGTCCCGCACCGGCGTGCCAGCCGCCACGTCGGCACCGGTCAGCCACACCGCGGCCAGCGTGGGCTGCAGCTCCAGCGCCGCTGGCAACTGGTTGTCGAGGGCCTCGGCCACCGTGGCGTCGGGTGCAGCCAGGTTGACGTGGACCGTGCGCTGGGGGAGGGCTTGGCGGAAGAGCAGCTGGGGCCAGGACTGTCGCAGGCTGTCGTCCAGGCCCTGGCCGAGGGTCTCGTCGCCTCCGAGGGTGACGAAGGCGACCCGGTCGCCCACGTCCCCGGGGGCGACGGCCGTGCCCGTCATCGGTCCCGCCGTCGGCCCGGACCCGCCCGAGCAGGCGGTGACGACGACGGTGACCAGGCATGCCGCCAGGCTCCAGCGCTGCTTCACCCCCCGATCGCCTCTCGTGCCGGGAGGTGGGCAGCCCGCAGTGCGGGCAGGGTGCCCCCGAGCAGGGACAGCAGCGTGGAGCCGACGACACCGCCGGCGACCACCAGCACCGGTATGCCGAGACGCACTCCGACCAGGCCCTGGTCGGCCAGGTAGCCGTTGACCACCCCTCCCACCACACGGGCCACCATCCAGCCCAGGGCGGTGCCGACGAGGCCGCCGAGAAGCCCCAGCACCGACGCCTCCACCAGGAAGACCCGAAGTACATCCCGGTCTCGTGCGCCTATGGCCTTGAGCACGCCGATCTCCCTGCGGCGCTCCCGCACGGCGGCCAACAGGGCGTTGGTGATGCCGAGGGCAGCGATGACCAGGGCGATGGCGCCCACCGAGCTGAGCACGATCTCGACCACCCGCAGGTAGCGCCGGACCGAGGCGATGAGGTTCTCGGGAGCGCTGGTGGAGTACCCGATGGCGGTGATCTGGGCCCGGACCCGGCTGACGTTGTCGATCCCTTTGGCCACCACGAACAGCCCGGTGTAGGGCGACGACGGCACCTCGAGGGCCACGCCGCCGTCGACTCCGGCCAGGCTCCAGTCGCGGGCCACGCGGGTCTGCTCCAGAGGGACGAGGAACGAGCCCGACGCCGCCTCCTGGGCGACCACCCCCACCACCTGCAGTCGCATCCACCGTCCCCGGATGCGGACCTGGTCGGCCTGGGGGTACAGGCGCCCCGGCGCCATCTCGATCTCGCTGCCGAGGACCTTGGCGGCGTCGGTGCGCTTCAGCTCGAGGCGCTCCAGGTAGCCCTGGGTGACCGCCACCTCGGTCAGGGAGCCTGGCAGGGGCAGGCGGCCAGCCAGCACCGTCACCGGCAGGGAGGCGGCCGACGACAGGTCGACCCCGACGACGTTCTCCAGGAACGGGTCGATCGGCGTACCGGCAGGCGTCTCGGTGGGAGCGGCGACGAACATCCGGGCCGTCACCACCGGCAGCACCTTGCCTACGTCGGGGAGGGCGGCGATGCGCCCGAGGGCAGCATCGTCGAGGTCGCGCGGATCTCCCGGTTTGGCGTTGTCCTGATCCACCTGGCCAGGGTCAGGTTCGGCAGCGGCCACCTTGATCCCGGCCAGGGGCCCGCCCTTGGCCAACTGGTCGAGCACCCTGGTCTCGGCCGTCCCGGCGATGGTGAGCAAGGCCGTGAGCAGGGCCGCGGCCAGCGCCACCGCCAGCACGGTTAGCACGGCTCGGCCGGGGCGGCGGCGAACGCCCTTGGCGGCGAAGGCGATGGCATCGCGCCAGCTCACCTCGAGTGCGCTCCGGGCGGCAGCCGGTCGCTCACCGCGGCGTCGCCTCCCGCAGACTCCCCCCGACGAGGGCCAGGAGCCTCTTGGCCCGCAGCGCCAACGCCCGGTTGTGGGTGACCACGATGAGCGTGCACCCGTGCTCGGCCGGCAGCGTCTCCAGGAGCTGGATCACCAAGGTGGCACTGTCGTCGTCGAGGTTGCCGGTGGGCTCGTCCGCCAACACCACCCGGGGCTGGTTGGCCAGCGCCCGGGCGATGGCCACCCGCTGGCGTTCGCCGCCGCTCAGCTCCGACGGACGGTGTGCGGCCCGGTTGCCCAGGCCCACGGCGTCGAGCAGCTCGGCGGCGCGGGCTCGGCGAGCCCGCCCCGCCATGCCCGCCAAGGTGCACGCCAGCTCCACGTTCTCCGCCGCCGAAAGGGTCTCCAACAGCCCGAAGTGCTGGAAGACGAAGCCCACCGTCTCCCGGCGGAAAGCAGCCAGCTCGTCGCCCGACAGCCCGGTGAGGTCGTGTCCGTCGACCACCAGCCTGCCCTCCTGGGGCGGCTCCAGGCCACCGAGGAGGGCCAGCAGGGTGGACTTGCCGGCGCCGGACTGGCCGGTGAGGGTCACGTATCCAGCCCCACCGATGGCCAGGTCGAGCTGGTCGAGGACGGTGAGCGGTCCCTCCCGGGTGGAGAACTGGTGGCTCAGGCCACAGACATCGACCGAGAGGGTGCGCACCGGGCCATGTTGGCCCATGCCCGGGGGAGGGCGGCATCGGGGTGTACGGCGGCATTGGTGCAGGTTCTCTCGGTGGAGGATCCCCGCGAGCCCCGTTCCCGCCCGATCAGGGCGAAGCTGGCCCAGCGTCGGGAGCAGCTGGCGGCGCTGGGACGCCGCAGCCGCCAGGTGCTGCTCCTCTCGGCCGTCACCGGGTTGGTCACCGGCGCCGCGGTGGCCCTCTTCGAGTGGGTCACCAGGGAGCAGCTCTTCGACCTGGTGCGTCGCGCGCCGACCCTCATCCAGGTGCTGGCCCCTCTGGTCGGCTTGGTGCTGGCTGCCCTGGCCTTGCGCTTCGTCGGTAGCCGAGCCTCGGCGTCGACGTCGGACGAGTACATCAAGAACTTCCACGACCAGGGGCGCCGGCTCGACGAGCGCCCGGTGCTGGGGCGGATGGCCGCCAGTGTGGCCACCCTCGGCTTGGGAGGGGCACTGGGCTACGAGGGGCCGGCGATCTACCTGGGAGCGGCCATCGGCTCTGGCGTGCAGCGCAGGCTGAGCCGCCTGTTCTCTCGGGAGGACGCCAAGGTCCTGCTGGTCAGCGGTGCCGCCGCGGGGGTCTCCGCCATCTTCAAGGCTCCTGCCACCGGGCTGGTCTTCGCCCCTGGAGGTCCCCTATCAAGACGACCTGGCCCGGCGCATGCTCCTGCCCGCGGCCATGGCTTCGGCCGTCAGCTACCTGACCTTCGTGAGCTTCGCCGGCACCACGCCAATCCTCGCCGTAAAGGGCACGCCACCGTTCAACTTAAAGGACCTGGGTGGTGCCGCCCTGCTCGGGGTGGTGTGCGGCGTCGGCGCCCGCATGTTCACCATGGCCTTGCTCTGGGCCAAGCGGCTGGCAGCCCGGCTCCACCCGGTTCGAGCGGCGTTGGTGGCCGGCGCTGGCCTCAGTGGCCTGGCTGCCGCCTCGTTCGCCCTCTTCGGGGACGGTCTCACCCTGGGCGCCGGCTACGACGCCTTGCGCTGGGCCTTCGACCCCGGACGCTCGGTCGTGCTGGTCCTCGCACTGCTGCTCATGCGGGCGCTGGCCACCCTCCTCACCGTCGCCGGCGGCGGTGTCGGCGGGATCTTCATCCCTCTGGTCATCGAGGGCGCCCTCGTCGGCCGGGCCTTGGGCGGGTTCTTCCGCACCGCAGCGACAGGGAGCAACTTCTTCCCCCTGATCGGCGTTGCCGCCTTCCTGGGCGCCGGGTACCGGGTCCCGCTGGCCGCGGTGATGTTCGTGGCCGAGTCGACCGGTCGCCCTGGCTTCGTCGTTCCCGGGCTCATCGCCGCCGTCACCGCCCAGCTGTTCACGGGTCACCAATTGGTCTCGGCCTACCAGGTGGCCGAGCGAGCCGGCCACCTCGATCGCCGCTTCTCCCTGCCGCTGTCGTCAGTGCTGCGCACCGACGTGCTGACCGTGCCTCCCGACGCCACCCTGGCCGAGTTCTTCTCCGTCCACCTGCTCGGCACCCGTCGGCGGACGGCGGCGGTGGTCGACGGCGCTCGCTACCTGGGCATGGTCGCCCTCGACCAGCTCCAGGCCGTTCCCCAGGAGCAGTGGCCCACGACCAGGGTGGACGAGGTGATGCGCAGCGACTTGCCCACCGCCCTCCCGTCGTGGGCCGTCCGGGAAGCCATGGAGTCCATGGAGCGAGCCGACGTCGACCTGTTGGCGGTGACCGACGGCGTCGGCGGGTTCGTCGGCGTGGTCAGCACCAACGAGATCCTCAGGCTGCACGAGATCCTCGAGCAGGCGGAAGAGGAGCGCTGAGGGCTGCCTATCCGCTCCTCGAGCCTGGTGCTGGCTTCTCGAGCGAGCCGGCGCCGGCATCTCGGCCGTTGCGCTTGCCGTCGGGGGCGACACGCGGGGGATCGCCCTGACCTTGACTGAGGAGGTTGCGGACCAACTGCAGGCCGGTGGCCCCCTGCGCCATGGCCTGGGCCAGGGCCTCGGAGAGCCCGGTGGCGCCGTTGAGGACGATGAGCTGGTCGATGTCGCCGAACGGCTTGGCCGCCGCCTCGACGATGGCCGGCCACTGTTGGGCCAGCTGCTGGCCGATGACCGCGTCCTGGTTCTCGGCCAGGGCTTCGGCCCGGGCCTTGATGGCCTCGGCCTCGGCCATCCCCCGGGCCCGGACGGCGTCACCCTCGGCCGTGCCCTTGGCGGTGGTGGCGGCGGCCTCGGCCTCTCCGAGGGCGCGGGTCGACTCGGCGTGGGCCCCGGCGTCGACCCTGACGTGCTCGGCCTCGGCGCCGGCGGCGAGGCGCACTCGGTCGGCTTCGGCCTGGGCCTCGATCTTGACCCGCTCGGCGTTGGCCACCGCCTGGAGCTCCACCTCCTTGGCCTTGGCCTCGGCGGCGGAGATCCGGGCATCGCGGTCGGCCCGGGCCAGGGTGGTCTGGTGGTAAGCTTGGGCGTCGGCGGGCTTGCGCACCGTCGCTTGCAGGCGCTGCTCCTCCCGGTGGGCCTCCAGCTCGGCCACCTTGGTCTCCTGGACGACGACCTCTTGGTGGGCGGTGGCCTCCGAGAGGGGCCCGGCCTGGCGGGAGCGGGCACCGGCTTCGTCGACCTCGGCCTGGTAGCCCGCCTGCTTCACCGAGCTGGCCCGCCGGGCTTCGGCCTTGAGGGCGTCGGCCTCCTGTTCGCGCTCGGTGGCCTCGCGGTCGGCCGCCGCCTGGGCGATTCGGGCCTGGCTCTCGACGGCGGCGGCGTGGGGACGGCCCAGGTTCTTGATGTAACCCGTCGGGTCCTCGATCTCCTGCACCTGCAGGGAGTCGACGATGAGGCCGAGCTTCTCCATCTCCGTGCCGGAGGACTCCCTGGTGAGCTGCGTGAGCTTCTCGCGGTCGCGGATCATCTCCTCCACCGTCATGTTGCCCACGATGGCCCGCAGGTGACCGGCGAAGACGTTGTGGACCCGCTGGTCCATGTGGGCCTGCTGGTCGAGGAAGCGCCGGGCGGCGTTGGCGATGGACGCGTAGTCATCGCCCACCTTGTAGATGACCACCCCACGGATCCCGAGGGGTATGCCCTGGTGGGTCACGCAGTCGATGGCCAACTCGGCCTCGCGCAGGTCGAGTGACAGCCGGCGCACGGTCTGGATGCCGGGGAGCACGAGCGTGCCCTTGCCGGTGACGATCTTGAAGCCGAGCGACTCCGAGACGCCGTCGGGTGTCTCCCGGTCTCGCAGGCCGGAAATGATCAGCGCCTCGTTCGGCTCCGCCACCCGCCACATGAGGCGGAACAGGACCAGCAGGAAGACGAGGACGGCAGCAACGACACCGAGGATGACGAGGAAGGGGGTCATGGTGGTGGCACGCAGTGCTCTCCGGCGCTACAGGGGGGTGACGACCACCGTGCGGGGCGGGTAGTACTCGACCACCACGATCGGACAGCCGGGGACGAGGACGTCACCGGCGTCGGCGGCGTAAGCGTGGAACGCCTCGGTGCCGCCTCGGACGGGGACCATCACCTCACCGAGGTGGCCCGGCGTGATACGCCCGGTCACCCTTCCCTGCTTTCCGACCATCCTGTGGTCAGCCACCGTCTCCTCGGTTGTCGTTCCGCCGCCGGGGGAAGCGTCGCACCCTCGCCAGCCTGGCCATTGTGCCATGTGGCCCGGACACCGGGCGCGGGGCGCTCAGTCACCGTGGCTGGGCAGGGCCTGGCCGGCTCGGTGCACCGCCTTGCCCGCTCGCCAACGGAGCGAGGGCCGGCCCTCGGTGTCGATCGCCGCCAGGATCAGGCCACCCAGCATGCCCACGTTCTTGAGGAAGTGGATGCGCTGGCCCACTCGGGCCTGCTGGTCGTCCTCCTCCCAGAAGCGATGGCCGGCCCACGTGGTCGGTACCAGCGAGGCGGCGAGCGCGGCGGCGGCGAGGCGGGGGAACCAGCCTACGGCCAGGAGAGCGCCGGCGCACAGTTGGACCCCTCCGTTGATCTTGACCAGGGTGACGCTGTCCTCGGGCAGGCCGAGGGGTCGGGCCAGGGCAGGCGCGATCTTCTCCGCCTTGGGTGCCTTGGGCTCCGGTCGCTGGAGGGCGTCCAGCCCCCCGGCGATGAACATGGCGGCCAACATCGGTCGGGCAACTCTGCGGCTCAATGACATGGAGTCGCTCCTACCCGTCGGTGGCCTGAGAGACGCAGGGCCGACGAGATGGTCGAGAGCCCACTCAGGGGAAGTAGCTCAAGCTTGGGGGGCGGTCTCCCGGATGTCGGTCGTGGCCGTGGTGCTGCCGTTGCCGGAGGGAGTGGCGCTGCCCTGCCCGTCGGTGTTGGCCCCGTCGGTGTTGGCCAGGTCGGCCAGGCGCATGATGTGTACCGAGCCGGTCATGATCTTGCCGCTGGGCTGGCGAGGCGGGTTGTTGCCCAGGTTGGCCAGTCGCCGCTGGTCCTCCTCGGTCAG
>JBPCJK010000010.1:0-9280 GCA_051005375.1 Acidimicrobiales bacterium | reverse complement strand
GTCGGCCCGAGTGGCTCCGAGGTCGGCCCGAGTGGCTCCGAGGTCGGCCCGAGTGGCTCCGAGGTCGGCCCGAGTGGCTCCGAGGTCGGCCCGAGTGGCTCCGAGGTCGGCCTTGGTGGCCAGGTCGGCCCACGGCCCGGGGAGGTGGTCCATCAGCGTGGTGGCGTGTTCGGCGCCGAGGACCTGTTCTAACCGGTTGTACAGCTCATGACGTGAACGTTCATCCGAGGACATGATGCCCCTTCGTCTCTTCGGTTACAACGAGGAAGCGCAACCTGGCTTAGAGTGTGTTCGGGGCAGCGTACCGCCGGCATGAGACAGCCAGCGAGCCTCGTAGTGTGGCTGCGGTGAGCTTTCCTGCCCGGAGGATGCGGCGGTTGCGACGGACGCCGGCGCTTCGGCGCATGGTGGCCGAGAGCCGGCTGTCGGTCGACGACCTGGTGGCTCCGCTGTTCGTGCGGGAGGGGATCGACGAGCCTCGCCCGGTGGCGTCCCTCCCCGGCGTGGTCCAGCACACCCGGGAGTCGCTGCGCAAGGAGGTGGCGTCCCTAGCCGATCTCGGTGTGCCGGGCGTGATGCTCTTCGGCATCCCTGAGGCCAAGGACGGCGAGGGCAGCCCGGCGTGGGATCCCGGGGGCATCGTCCAGGTGGCCCTGGGTGACCTGCGCCACGAGGTGGGCGACGAGGTCGTCCTCATGGCCGACCTGTGCCTGGACGAGTACACCGACCACGGCCACTGTGGGGTGCTGGCCGTCGATGGCAGCGTCGACAACGACGCCACGCTGGAGCGTTACGCCAGGGTGGCGCTGGCCCAGGCCGACGCCGGCGCCGATGTGGTCGCCCCCAGCGGGATGATGGACGGCCAGGTCGCCTCCGTGCGGGCCGCCCTGGAGGCCGCCGGACACCATCAGGTGGCCATCCTCGCCTACGCCGCCAAGTACGCCTCGGCGCTCTACGGGCCCTTCCGGGACGCCGTCGACGTGTCCATCGCCGGAGGAGGTGACCGCCGGGCCTACCAGCAGGACCCTCGCAACGCGCGAGAGGCGTGGGCCGAGGTGGTGCTTGACGTCGAGGAGGGCGCCGACCTGGTGATGGTCAAGCCGGCCATGGCCTACGTCGACGTGATCGCCGCCGTGCGCCGCCTCGTCGATGTCCCCGTGGCCGCCTACCACGTGTCGGGGGAGTACGCCATGGTCAAGGCTGCTGCCGAGCGGGGATGGATCGACGGTCCCTCCGTCGCCCTGGAGCAACTGGGTGCGCTCAAGCGGGCCGGCGCCGACGTCATCGTCACCTACTTCGCCCGAGAGGTCGCCGAGCTCTTGTGAGCACACATGCCCCAGTGAGCTCGACCCCGACCAACGCCTCGCTGTTCGCCCGGGCCCAGGCGGTCACGCCCGGCGGGGTGAGCTCCCCGGTACGGGCCTTCGGGGCCGTGGGAGGCACCCCGTACTTCGTGGCCCGGGGCGAGGGCGCCCATGTGTGGGACGTCGAGGGCCGACGCTACCTCGACTACGTGCAGAGCTACGGGGCGTCCATCCTCGGCCATGCCCATCCCGAGGTGGTGGAAGCGGTGCGGTCCGCCGCCCTGCGGGGCACGACCTACGGCGCACCCACCGAGGGCGAGGTGCTACTGGCCGAGGAGCTGTGTCGGCGGGTGCCGGGGTTGGAATCCGTCCGGCTGGTCTCCAGCGGCACCGAGGCGGCCATGTCGGCGGTGCGTCTGGGCCGGGGGGCCACCGGGCGCTCCACGGTGATCAAGTTCGCCGGCTGCTACCACGGCCACAGCGACGCCCTCCTGGCTGCCGGCGGGAGCGGCGTGGCCGACGCCGGCTTGGCCGACTCCGCCGGGGTCACCGCCGGGGCGGTGGCCGACACCGTGGTCGCCCCCTACAACCAGGTCCCCGAGGTGGGCGACGACGTGGCCGTGGTGTTGGTCGAGCCGGTGGCGGCCAACATGGGCGTGGTGGCCCCGGCCGAGGGGTTCCTCCCCGGCTTGCGCCAGGCCTGTGACCGGGCCGGTGCCCTGCTGTGCTTCGACGAGGTCATCACCGGCTTCCGCCTGGGCCACGGGGGGGCGAGCGAGCGCTTCGGCGTGCAACCCGACCTGTGGTGCTTCGGCAAGGTCATCGGGGGCGGGCTGCCGCTGGGCGCCTTCGGGGGCCGGCGCCACCTGATGGAGCACCTGGCCCCGCTGGGTCCGGTGTACCAGGCCGGCACCCTGTCGGGGAACCCCCTGGCCACCGCCGCCGGCCTGGCCGTGCTGGGCCGGCTCGACGCCGGCGCCTACACCATGCTCGAGGGCCGGGCGGCCGAGCTGGCCACCATGTTGGCCGACGTGATCGCCACCGCCGGCCTGCCCGTGGAGGTGCCCCGGGTGGGCCCGCTGATGGGGCTCTTCTTCACCGACTCACCGGTCACCGACTACGACGGGGCCCGGGCGGCGGTTGCCAACGGGCTGTACCGGCGTTTCTTCCGGGCCATGCTCGACCGGGGGGTGGCCTTCGCCCCCGGTCCCTACGAGGCGCTGTTCCCCAGCCTGGCCCATGGCCGCGACGACATCGAACGCACCGCCGACCTCGCCGCCGCCGCCGCCCGGGAGGCGGCAGAGGGCGACTGAGCGACCAGCGACCTTCGGCTGGGTCGATGGCATGCTGATGTCGTGCCGGAGAACGACATCCCTCGTCGTTACTCAGAGATGTTGTGGCGGGGATTCCGCAGCCTTCTCGGCCGGACGGGGATCGACGGGCAGGCCATCCGGCGAGTCGCCCTTTGCGCGCTCGGCGCGCCGCCCGACGTGCCTGCGGTCCCGCTGCCGCCGGTTGCTCCTGCTGGCACCCGCGAGCGCCCGCCGCTCTCGATCACGGACCTCGACCAGCGAGCCTGGACTGCCATGTGCTGGCGTCAGGAGCACCTGCGCAACTGATGGTTCCGCCTTCGGACGCTCCCCGCATACCGAGGGGCACCTCAGCTCGAATAGTCACCCGGCGGCCATCGCCACCTCTTTGCCTAAGGACGCCGTTGCTAGGGTGCGAACTGGTTCGACTGGGGAGGGTGCGGGCGATGGCAGTACAGACCAAGGTCATCACCCGGGAGCGACTGGGGCCCATCACCGATGCCGTCGCCGTCGCCGTCGACGACCTGGTCAAGCGCCAGGCCATCGAGCGCATGCGGGTCGGCGACCACACCCTCTGGCAGGACGATCCCACCGAGGTCGCCGACCGGCTGGGCTGGCTGGCCGTGGTGGGCGAGATGCAATCCCAGGTCGGTGAGCTGGAGGCTATGGCCGCCGAGGCTGCCGCCGAGGGCTTGCGCCACGCCGTGCTGTTGGGCATGGGCGGCTCCAGCCTGTTCCCCGAGGTGCTGTGGCGGACCTTCGGGCCCAAGCCCGGGTGCCTCGACCTGCACGTCCTCGACACCACCGACCCCGCCGCCATCACCCGGGTCACGACCGACTTCGACCTCGGCGCCTGCCTGTTCATCGCCGCCTCCAAGTCGGGTACCACGCTGGAGACCACGAGTCAGCTGGCCCACTTCTGGGAGCTGACCGGCGGCGACCCGTCCCGCTTCATGGCCATCACCGACCCCGGCACCGAGTTGGCCGACCTGGCCCACCAACGAGGCTTCCGGAGGGTGTACGAGAACCGCCCCGACATCGGCGGTCGCTACTCGGCGCTGTCGTACTTCGGCCTGGTGCCTGCCGCCCTCCTCGGCGTCGACATCGAAGGGCTGCTGGCCCGGGGGGCAGCTGCGGGCGCCGCCATCGCCGAACCAGCTTTGCCCGGCGGCGAGCACCCAGCCCTGCGCCTGGGCGCCGCCATCGCCGCCGGGGCGCTCCAGGGCAGGGACAAGCTTACGCTGATCCTGCCGTATGAGATCGGCACCTTCGGACTGTGGCTGGAGCAGCTCGTAGCCGAGTCGACCGGCAAGGAGGGCACCGGCATCGTGCCCGTGGCCGGCGAGTTCCTGGGTCGTCCCCAGGACTACGGCGGCGACCGGCTGTTCGTGTTCACCGGCTACCGGCCCGCTCTGGACGACCTGGCCGCCGAACACCCCATCATCGAGCTGGCCTACCACGACCCCCTCGACCTCGGTGGCCTGGTCGTGCTGTGGGAGGAGGCGGTGGCCCTGGCCGGCGCCGCCCTCGGCATCAACCCCTTCGACCAGCCCGACGTCGCCGCCGCCAAGGCGGCCACCAGCGCCGTGCTCGACCACGGGTTGCCCCACATCCCCGATGTCCCCCTCGCCGACCTGCTCGACCAGGTCGGCTCGGGTGACTACCTCGCCGTCCAGGCCTACATCGACCTCGGCGACGAGGACCTCCTCGGCCGGCTCCAGGCGGCGAGGATGAAGCTGCGCGACCGCTTGAAGGTGGCCACCACATTGGGGATCGGCCCCCGCTTCTTGCACTCCACCGGGCAGCTCCACAAGGGCGGCCCCCCCACAGGCGTGTTCATCCAGGTGGTGGGCGACGACCCGACCGACGTGGTCATCCCCGGCAAGGCCTTCGGGTTCTCCAAGCTCAAGCACGCCCAGGCCGCCGGCGACCTCCTGGCCCTGCAGGCCAAAGGCCTGCGTGCCGGCCGGGTATCACTCGACGACCTCCTGGCCGTGACCAGATGAAGCTGGGTATGGTGGGGCTGGGCCGCATGGGGGCCAACATGTCCACCCGTATCGAGGCGGCGGGTCACCACGTGGTGGGCTACGACCGCAACCGCGAAGTGTCCAAGGTGGCCACCATGGCCGAGCTGGTCGAGGCACTGGGGGAGACGCCGAGAGCGGTGTGGACCATGGTCCCCTCCGGGGATCCCACCGAGGCCACCATCGCCACCTTGGCCGACCTACTGGGCGAAGGCGACATCGTCGTCGACGGGGGCAACTCCAACTACCACGACTCCATCCGCCACGCCCAGGACCTGGCGGCCAAGGGCGTCGGCTTCATCGACGCCGGGGTCAGCGGCGGGGTGTGGGGCCTGGAGGAGGGCTACTGCCTCATGGTGGGCGGGGCCGACGAGCACGTCGCCACCCTCCAGCCCGTCTTCGACGCCCTCAAGCCCCCCGAAGGCGGCTTCGCCCACGTCGGCCCCGTCGGCGCCGGGCACTTCACCAAGATGGTCCACAACGGGATCGAGTACGGCCTCATGCACGCCTACGCCGAGGGCTACGAGCTCCTGGCCGCCGCCGACATCGACATCGACGTGGATGCCGCAGTGGGGGCGTGGCGCCACGGCAGCGTGGTGCGCTCGTGGCTGCTCGACCTGTTGGTCCTGGCCCTGGCCGCCGACCCCGGACTGGAGTCCATCGCCGGGCGGGCCCATGACTCGGGCGAGGGCCGCTGGACGGTGAACGAGGCGGTGCGCCTGGCCGTCCCCCTGCCGGTCATCTCCGCCGCCCTGTTCGCCCGCTTCTCGTCCCGCCAGCTCGACTCGCCGGCCATGAAGGCGGTGGCCGCCCTGCGCCAGCAGTTCGGCGGCCACACCGTCGAGTCGGTGGAGCAGCGCCCGAGCAAGGCCGGGGGCGAGGCCCAGGTCCGGGAGGCCTGAGCTCCCGTGGCCGACGCCGACGCCCTGGTCCTGTTCGGGGCCAGCGGCGACCTCGCTCGCAAGAAGCTGCTACCCGCCGTCTACCGCATGGCCGCCCGGGGCCTGCTCGAGGGCATCCCTGTGATCGGTGTTGCCTCCTCTGACTGGGACGACGAACGCCTGGCCGCCTACGCCCGTGAAGCCGTCAATCGCTGGGGGAGCGGCGTCGACGACGAGATCTTCGCCTCACTGGCCGGTCGGTTGCACTACGTGCAGGGCGACTACCGACAGGACGAGGTCTACGGCGACCTGGCCGGCCTGCTCTCAGGCTTCGACTGCCCGCTGATCTACCTGGCCATCCCCCCAGAGCTGTTCGACGACGTCATCTCCGGCCTGGCCCGGGTGGGCCTCAACCGGCGGTCCCGTCTGGTGGTGGAGAAGCCCTTCGGGCGCGACGTGGTGTCAGCGGCCGAGCTGGCCAACTGCGTTGCGTCGGCGTTCCCCGAGGAGAGGGTGTACCGCATCGACCACTTCCTGGGCAAGGAGTCGGTGGAGAACCTGCTGGTGTTCCGCTTCGCCAACTCCCTGCTCGAGCCGGTGTGGAACCGGCGCTATGTCCACAGCGTCCAGGTCACCCTGGCCGAGTCCTTCGGCATCGAAGGCCGGGGCTCGTTCTACGAGGACGTCGGCGCCCTGCGCGACGTGGTCCAGAACCACCTCCTCCAAGTCGTCACCCTGGTGGCCATGGAGCCCCCGGTGGCGGCCGACGCTGACGCCCTGCGGGACGAGAAGGTCAAGGTGCTGCGAGCCATGAGGCCCCTCGATCCCGGCCACGTGGTGCGGGGCCAGTACCGGGGCTACCGCGACGAAGCGGGGGTGGCGCCGGGCTCCGAGGTGGAGACCTACGTGGCCATGCGCCTGGAGATCGACTCCTGGCGCTGGGCCGGGGTCCCCTTCCTGGTGCGTTCGGGAAAGCGCCTGGCCACCGACACCACCGAGTGCGTGGTGCGCTTCCACGCCCCGCCCCGGATGCTGTTCTCCCCCTCGGGCGACGACCAGCCCGAGCCCGACCTGTTCGTCTTCCGCCTCGGGGGCGACGAGGGGGTCACTTTGCACCTGTCGGCCAAGGCGCCAGGCGACGAGCTGGAGACCCGCCAGGTCGAGCTCGACGTGTCCTTCGACCGGGTCTTCGGCCCCCGCCAAGGCGCCTACGAGCGCCTGTTGGAGGACGCCATGGAAGGCGATGCCCGCCGTTTCGCCCGCATCGACGGTGTCATGGAGGCGTGGCGGGTGGTCCAGCCGGTGCTCGAGCGCCCCGGCCCGGTCCATGCCTACGAGCCGGGCGCGCTGGGCCCGGCGGAGGCCGCCGAGCTGGCAGCGCCCTTCGGCGGCTGGCACGACCCGGCCACGGGCGGGTCCGGGTAGAACCACCCCACCTGTGCCTTCTCCGGGCGCTGGGCATCGCTCAGCGACGCTGGTTGCCCGAAGAACGGAGGTGCCAGAAGTGCACGGCGACCGGGGTTGATGCTCATCGGGCTGCGTGGAGTCGTGAACGAGTACCGCAGCGAGGCGGAGCAGCGAGGTTGGGTGGTCGGCAAGATCGAGGCCGGCGGTGGACGCAGCCTTGCCATGGCCGCCCAGGCCCTCCACTTGGGACTGCGTTCGGCCACGGGCCGCTACGGGACGGGCGAGCGCTTGCGCCGGGCCCTGGCCACCTTCAAGGCGTTCTCCCTTCGCATCGTTCCCGACGGGAGCCTCGCCCTCGGCATCGATGTCGACGCCGCCGCAGGCCGGGCCGACACGGGAGACCTGGAGCTCGACCTCACCGAGCTGCTCCTCGATCTCGGTGATAGCGCCGCCGAGATCGGCACCGGCGTGCTGCTGTTGGTGGACGAGACGCAGGACCTGGCGCAGGGGGAGCTGGCCGCCATTGCCGGGGCCGGCCATGAGGTCAGCCAACGGAGTCTCCCAGTCCTCGTCGTCGGCGCCGGCCTGCCCAGCCTGCCGGCAGCCCTGACGGCGGCGAAGCCCTACGCCGAGCGGCTGTTAGAATACGCCAGCATCGGTGCTCTGGGGGCCGACGCCGCCGCCATGGCGCTGAACCGGCCAGCCGAGGCGCTGGGCGTGTCATGGGAGGACGAGGCGCTCGATGTCGCCGTCCGCGCATCCAATGGCTACCCCTATTTCCTGCAGGTCTACGGCCGTTCGACATGGGACTCGGCGGTTACCAGTCCGATCACTGCCATCGACGCCCGGCTGGGGGTGGAGGCGGCGCAGCGGGGACTCGACGTCGGCTTCTTCGGGAGCCGGTGGGAGCGGGCGACGCCGGCCCAGCGGGCCTATCTCCGGGGTGTCGCCGAGGGAGGTGATGAGGCCAGTCCGACCAGTGAGGTGGCCCGACGACTGGGGCGGCGGCCGAGCGACCTCTCGGTGGCCAGAGACAGCTCGTGGCCAAAGGCCTCCTCTTCACCCCCGACCGGGGGAGCATCGCCTTCACGGTTCCGGGCATGGCCGAATTCGTGCTCCGCCAGCCGGCTGGGTAGGAATCGGGCAATGACCGACGGCGCACCGCCCGTGGGTGAGGTCCACGTCACCGACGACGTTGCCCTCACCTTCGCCAGCCTCGTGTCCATGGAGCGCCCTGGCGCCATCGCCCTCTCCGGCGGCGCCACCGCCCGACGTTGCTACCAGGCGCTGGCTGCCGTCCCCGACTTCGCCTGGAGGGCCGTGCGCGTGCTGTTCGGCGACGAGCGCTGGGTCCCGGTCGACTCGCCCGACTCCAACGAGGGCATGGCCCGCCACGCCCTGATCGACCAGGTGGCCCCGGCGGAGGTCCACTCCATGCGCCAGGCGGGGACGACCCTGGAGGCCGCGGCCGAGGCCTACGACCGGGTGGTGGCCGAGCTCCCCGCTATCGACCTGGTTCACCTGGGCCTGGGGGACGACGGCCACACCGCCTCGCTGTTCCCGGGCACGGCGGCGCTGGAGGTCGACGACCGCCTGGTGGTGGCCAACGGCGACGACGCCCACCCCCATCCCCGCCTGACGTTCACCTTCCCCGCCGTCGCCCGGGCCCGCCTGGCCGTGTTCACCGTCAGCGGCGCCGGCAAGGCCGATGCGTGGGCCAGCCTGTGCCGGGGCGACGACCTGCCAGCCGCCCGAGTTCGGGCCGGGCGGGTGGTTTGGCTGGTCGATCCCGCCGCCGCCGGCAGGTGAGCCGTGGGCAGTGTCGTCCCCCGGCCGTCTCTGTGGCGTCGAGCAGCCGAGACACGACCAGCCGACAGGACACGACCAGCCGACGGACACGACCAGCCGACGGACACGACCAGCCGAGGAGATGGGGGTATGCCAGGTAGGCGCCGCGGGCGGTGGGCAATCGCCTCGGGAGTGGTGTCGGGCACCGTGTACGGGCTCGCCCAGGGCGTCGGGGACCGGTCAGTCGCCCGCGGCGTCGTCAGCGGCGTCCTCTTCGGGGCCTACATGGTCGCCATCCAATGTGCGGCCGTCGCCGCCAACCGGCACCTCGCCGATCTAAGGGCTCACGCCGAGATTGGTTGAGCGGCGAGGGTGTAGTTCCACTCGCCATGGAAGTCGTGGGGTGCGAGCGGAACCGCAGCCAGTTGGGCATCGGTGATCTTGACGCCCTTGGGGTACCAGTTCGGGTCGTAGCCGGCCTGGACGGTGAGCCCCGTGGTCGTGGAGGTGGCGGAGATCAGCTCGATGATGGTGCGAAGGCTCGTCAGCGGACGTCCTCGCCAGTT
>JBPCJK010000009.1:0-10404 GCA_051005375.1 Acidimicrobiales bacterium | reverse complement strand
CGGCCAGGGCATCATCGTCAACTCCTTCACCGGCACCTTCGACGGGGAGACCATTACTGGCACGGCCACCTTCGACAACGTCGTGCGGGCCAACGCCTCGGCGGGCATCGCCAACATCAACAACACCAACGCCAAGATCCTGCGCAACCTGGTGGAGAGCAACGGATTGACCAACGCCGCCGGAAACGGCATCGGCATCCAGCTCGGCCCTCGTGCGACGGTGCCCTACACCCGGGTCCTGGTGCAGGGCAACGAGGTCCACGGCAATGGCGGCGACGGCATCCAGCTCGGCAGCGGTGCCCGGGAGAACCGGATCCTCGACAACGACGCCGCCGACAACGCCGCACTCGCCAGTCCGTTCAACCGCTCGTTCGACCTCCACGACCTCAACCGGGACCCGGCGACCTTCCTGCCCAGCTGCGACGCCAACGTCTGGAGGGCCAACATCTGGGGCAGCGGCTTCTACAACCCCGTGTGCGTCACCTTCCGAGGGAGTGGTCCCCCGATCCCGCCCGAGCCAGAAGGCCTGGACTTTGGCTTCACCTGCTACGACGATCTCGACAACGACCAGGACGGGTTCATCGACTTCGCCGATCCCAGCTGCCAAAGCAGTGATCCCACCGTCGAGGGCGTAGCGCCTTCGGGCGGCAAGAACAAGGCGCCGACGTCAGCCCAGGGAGACGAGCAACTCCCGCCAGCTCGCCAGGCTCCGGTTCTTGAGCTCGGGTGACCGGTCGCTCAGGTGCAACCGTGAGCCGCGCCTGATCAGGGGCGGAGCCGGTCGGGGCCTCGGTGGCAAAAGGTGACCTCCCGGACGTCGTCGACACCGAGCACCGCCATCAGCATCCGGGTCAGGCCGAGCCCGAAGCCGCCGTGAGGTGGGCAACCGAAGCGGAAGCACTCGAGGTAGGAGCGGATGGGATCGAGGGGGATCCCCCGGGCCTGCGCCTGGGCCACCAGCCGGTCGTAGCGGTGCTCCCGCTGGGCGCCGGTGGTGACCTCCATCCCCGAGTACAACAGGTCGAAGTCGCGAGCATGGTCGGACCCGTCCTCCGTGCGCATGTGGTAAAAGGCCCTCCTGGCCGCCGGGTAGTCGGTGACGAACACCAGCTGGTGGCCGTGCCGGCGAGCCACGTGCTCACCCAGCGCCCGCTCCCCCGCGGGGTCGAGGTCTCCCGGCGGCTGGGCCAGCTCGGGGCGCTCCATGTCGAGCACGGCTCGAGCGTCCTCGAAGGTGATCTTCGGGAACGGGATCTCCGGCACCACCACTTTCGTCCCGAACCGGGAGGCGATCTCCGCGCCGTGCTCGTCGGCCACGGCGGCGACGACATGGCGCAGCCAACGCTCCTCGAAGGCCATCACGTCGTGGTGGGAGCCGATCCAGGACAGTTCCACGTCGACGCTGGTGAACTCGGTGTCGTGGCGAGGCGTCGAGTAGGGATTTGCCCTGAACACCGGGCCGATCTCGAAGACCCGCTCGAATCCGGCCGCCATCGCCATCTGCTTGGAGTGCTGGGGGGACTTGGCCAGGTAGGCCGGTTGGCCGAAGTAGGTGAGGGTGAACAGCTCGTGGCCGGCGGGGTTGGGGTCGGGCCTGAGGCGGGGTGAGTGCAGCTCGAGGAACCCCTCCGATGCCCAGAACTGGCGCATGGCCCGCTCGGCGGTGGTCTGGACCTGGAACACCAGCAAGTTGCGAGGGAGCCGGAGATCGAGGAACCGCCAGTCGAGCCGTGCCGCCAACGGGGCGTGCTCGTCCACCGGGAGCTCCCCCAGCACGCGACCGAGCACACTTACCTCCTCGGCGCTCACCTCCACGCCGGCCACTCCCGACCCCGCGCCGCTGTCCCCCGCCACCACCGTGCCCACCACCTCCACCGCCGCCTCCAGGGCCAAACCGTCGACCACTCCCGGAACCACCACCGGCACCGTGGCGGTGCGGTCCCTGAGGACGAAACCCTCCCTGCCGGCGCCGGTGACGCCGATCCCGTCGACCCAGCCGCACGCCCGCACTTGCTGGCCGACCCAGTTCCCGAGGTCGACGACCGGAGTGCGGGGCAGCCTCACCGGGTGCCGGGTGCGCGGGGCGGTTGGACAAACTCGATGGTCACGCCGTCGGGACCCCGTACGTAGGCCAGGCGGGTTCCGGCCCGCGGGCCGGCGGCGACCTCGATGGGCTCGTCGCTCACCGCCGTGGCCCCACAGGCAAGGGCCCGGCCGCGACCAGCGTCGAGGTCCTCGACGAGGAAGCAGACGTGCACGTTGCCGGGATGGGCGGTGCCGGGATCGTAGGGCGCCTCGGCGCAATCCTGGTACTGCAACAGCTCGAGGGCCACCCCTCCGGGGAGGTCAAGCCAGCACGATTCGATTCGGACGCCGGGGTAGCCGACCATGGTCCCCACCTGGGGACCGTCGAGGAGCCGCCGGTCGCGAGCCTGGACCCCGAGCAGTTCCTCCCAAAATGAGATCGAACGCCCGATGTCAACCACAGTGACACCGACGTGGTGGACGGCTCGGAACGTCATCTTCCCTCCTCGTCCTCGACTTCGGTGAGGGCAGCGTCGAGGGCGGCCAGGCCGGTGCCGGCCATGGCGTCGGTCAGCACCAGCGGAGGGGTGATGCGCAACACCGGCCCGGCGCCGGCGGTCAACACGCCGCGCCTGGCCAGCGCCACCAGGAGCCGGCGAGCCACCGCCGGTGCCACCCGCTCCTTGGAGTCCTGGTCGGTGACCAGCTCCACGCCGAGGAGCATCCCCCTGCCCCTGACGTCGCCTATCAGCGGGTGACGGTTCTTGAGCTCGGCCAACCCAGATGCCAGGGTCGCTCCCACCCTGCGGGCGTTGTCGAGGACGGTGCCGTCCACGAACATCTCCAGGGTGGCGGCGGCGGCGGCACACGCCAAGTTGCCGCTAGCGAAGGTGGACGCTCCCGCTCCCGGTGCCCCGAAGGGCAGGGTGTCGAGGACCTCTCGCCGGGAGGCGATCAGGGAGATGGGGTACCCGGAGGCCAGGCCCTTGCCGGCGAGGAGGATGTCGGGGACCACGCCGGACTCCTCGAAGGCCCACATCGTCCCGGTGCGGCCCATCCCGGTGAGGATCTCGTCGAAGATGAGCAGGGCCCCGGTGCGGTCGCAGAACCGACGCAGGTGGGCCAGGAACTCCGGCGGCTGGGGGATCACGCCGCCCACGCCCTGCACCGGTTCGATGATCACGGCGGCCAGATCACGGGTGGTCGACTGCTCATAGACGCGGTCGACGAACTGGGCGCAGGCCACTTCGCAGCTCTCCGGGCTCAATCCGAGCGGGCACCGGTAGCAGTAGGCGTTGAGGCTGTGGTAGGCGCCGGGGGCGAAGGGACCGTAGCCGTGCTTGAGGGGAAACCCGCCCATGAGCGCCATGGAACCGAGCGTGCGCCCGTGCCAGGCGTGGTGGAAGGAGATCACCTCGTGGCCCTTGGTGTAGGACTTGGCCAGCCGCAGCGCCGCCTCCACCGCCTCGCTGCCGGTGCTGTACATCTGGAACGTTTGCAAGCCAGCAGGCAAGGTGGCGGCCAGGGCTTCGAAGAACACCGACCGGGCGGGTGTGGCGAAGTCGAAGTAGTGGAGCAGGCGCCCGGCCTCGGAGCGCAGCGCCTCCACCACCGGGGCGGGGCAGTGGCCCAGGTTGGCCACCGCCGCACCCGAGGAGAAGTCGAGGAAGACGTTGCCGTCGACGTCTCGCACCAGGGCACCATGGCCGTCGCGCAGGACCAGGCGCAGCCACTGGGCGGCGGGCGAGGAGTTGCTGGCGTGGTGGGCGGCGTCCCTGGCCCACAGCGTGGCCGAGCGCGGCCCAGGCAACTCGGTGTGCACCGCGGGGACGTCGTCGGCGCCCAGGTCGGCCAATGACAGGGCGTCGCTGGGAGGGAGCCTCACGGCCGGGCCAAGGGAGCTCGGTCCCGAGCCAGGCGCTCCAGCAGGCCCACGACCAGTTCAGGGCCGGGCATGGCCGCCAGCTCGGCGGCGATGGCCGATGCCGCCTGCCGGTGGCGGGTCTCGCTCAGCAGGGCGTGCAGCCCATCTCGCACCGCCGCGGGGGTGACCTCGCCGGGCAGCAGGGCACGAGCGACACCGCTGTTGACCAGGGCCTCGGCGTTGTGGAACTGGTTTGCCCCCTGGGGCAGCACCAAGATGGGCAGGCCGGCGCCGAGGATGTCGAGGATGGCGGTGCCCCCTTGGTTGACCACCGCATGGCAATGGGGCAGGAGCAGCGCCTGGGGGACGTAGCGCTCGACCCGCACGTTGTCGGGTTGCGGCCCGAGGGCGGCGGGATCGTTGTCGGGGCCCACGGTCACCACCACGTTCACGGGCTCGCCGACCATGCCCTCGAGGATGATCCGGAACAGGTCCGAGGCCCGGTTGAAGATGGTGCCCAAGCTGACGTAGACGGTCGGTTGCGAAGGGAGCGACGCCAGCACCGGGGGCAGGGTGTCGGTGGGCCCAGTCTCGGTGCCGAGGTTGCGCAGCGCATGGGAGACCCGGATCTGGCCGATCTCGTCCCGCTGGAGTCTCGGGGGACAGACGTCGAGGTACAGGTAGCGGAAGAGCCCGGCGAAGCGCCCGAGGTCGACCCCCCACTGCTCGGCGAGGGGGGCGAGGGTGCGCCCGGCCAACTCGGCCATGGCCAGTGGCCGGAGGATCCCCACGCTGTGATCGGCCCAGGGGACACCGGCGTGGGCGGCGGCGAGAGGGCCGGCGAGCTCGGTTTCGTCATGGACCAGGAGATGAGGCTGCCATTCGTCGATCACCGGCGCCAGCTCGGCCATTCGGGGCGGGGCGGCCACACCCGCCAGCATCTGGGGCACGAAGGTCTCGAACCTGTGCTTCCCGGGAGGGAGGTTGGCCTCGGGATAGCGCCGTCCCGCCTCGTCGAGCTGCGCGGAGAGGCTAAGCCCGGCGGGAAAGGTGGAGAAGCCGGCCTGCTCGATGCGGGGGCAGAAGTCGGCAGCGGTGGCGAAGGCAACCTCGTGACCGGCCTCGACCGTGGCCTGCGCCAGGGGGAGCATCGGCAGGAAGTGCCCGTGACCAGGCAGGCATGTGAAGAGTAACCTCACTCCTACTCCCCTGGCCACAGCCGGTCGGCAACAGTCATCAGTTGCTCGACAGTAGAGTGCAGCCGACGCTATGACCACCCCTACCAGACTCGTGCTCCTGGGCACCGCCGGCGGGCCGCTGCCCTCCCCTTGGCGCTCAGGCATCTCCCAGGCGGTTGTCGTCGGGCAACGGGTGCACGTCATCGACTGCGGTAGCGGGGTGACCCGCCAACTGCGGCGGGCCAGGTTGCTGTCGAGCCTCCACCACGTCTACCTCACCCATCTCCACTCCGATCACGTCTGCGACTACTTCAACCTCTTCCTGCTCGGCTGGCCCATCCTCCAGTGGAGCCCTCCCGTGCCCGTCTACGGGCCCGGGCCCGCCGGAGGAGTTGCCGCCCTGCCTCCCGAGCGCCTGGGCGACCCAGGGATCCCGGTGGTCGCTCCCGCCAACCCCACGCCTGGCCTCATCGCCCTCACCGAGGCTCAGATCAAGGGCAACGCCTACGACGTGAACATCCGGATGCGAGAAGCGGGCCGGTCGGACCTCACCGCCATCATGGTCCCCCACGAGATCGTCATCCCTCGCGACGTCGGTGCCGTGCCTCCCGAACGCGTCGCTCCCCCGATGGAACCCCTCCTGGTCATGGAGGACGACGACGTCCGCGTCTCTGCCATCCTCGTCCAGCACGCCCCGGTGTTCCCGGCGTTCGCCTACCGCTTCGACACGGCGCGGGGTTCGATCGTGATCTCGGGCGACACCAGGCCGTGCGCCAACCTGGTCACCCTCGCCCGGGGCGCCGACGTCCTGGTCCACGAGGTCTTCGACGATACGACGTTCGACGAATGGCGGGCCGAGGACGACACCTGGGAGTCCCGCCAGCGCCAGCGCCACCTCACCACCTCGCACACGCCCCTGAGCGAAGTCGGCAAGGTCGCCGCCGAGGCGGGCGTGCGCCGCCTCGTGCTCACCCACTTCATTCCCGGCGACGACCAGATCTCGGACGAGCACTGGATCAAGGGGGCGGCCGGTGACTTCGACGGAGAGATCCTGGCCGGAACCGACCTCATGGAGCTGCCGCTCTGAGGATGATCGCAGGAACACGGCGAAGGCGTTGACCGGTGAGACCATCCCCGACCTGGTCGAGGCCCAGGTGGCCCGCACACCAGAGGCGGTGGCGGTGGTCGACGGCGGGCGCCGGCTCACCTATGCCGAGCTGGACGCCCGCGCCAACCGGCTTGCCCACCACCTGCAAGGGCTCGGGATCAGACCGGAGGTGCCGGTCGCCATCAGCATGGGTCGCTCGCTGGACATGGCCGTCGGCCTGCTGGGAATCCTCAAGGCAGGGGGCGCCTGCCTGCCGCTCGACCCCGCCTATCCCCCGGCCCGCCTGACCTTCATGCTGGAAGACTCGGCCGCCCCCGTCCTGGTGACGGAGGAGTCGCTGGCCGGGAGTCTCCCAGCATCCGGAACGAAGGTGGTCCACCTCGGTCCCGACCGGAGTGCGGGGACTGCGAGGCGGTCCGCCCCGCCTCCTCGCCAGCTCTCCTCCCATGACCTCGCCTACCTCCTCTACACCTCCGGCTCGACCGGTCAGCCCAAGGGCGTCATGCTCGAGCACGGGGCACTGGTCCATCACCACCGATCGGCCATCGGCCTGTACCAGCTGGGTGCGGGTGACCGGGTCCTGCAGTTCTGCTCCATAAGCTTCGACGTGAGCGTGGAGGAGCTGTTTCCGACCTGGGCCAGTGGTGCCACGGTGGTGCTCCGCCCCGACGACCTCCCCATCCTCGGTCGCCCGTGGGTGGAGTGGCTGGACCACCAGGGCGTGACCATGCTCAACCTCCCCACCGCCTACTGGCACGAGTGGGTGGCCGACCTGGCGGCCCGAAACCTCTCCGTGCCGGCGGCCGTTCGCCTGGTCGTGGTCGGGGGCGATCGGGCGCTCGGTGCCGTCTACCGCACGTGGCAGGGCGTCGGTGGTGACCGGGTGCGGTGGATCAACGCCTACGGGCCGACCGAAGCCGCCGTCATGGCCACGGTGTACGAACCGGCACCGCCCTCGGGCGGGGGCGCCACCGATGAGCTCGAAGGGCAGGACCCCCCCATCGGCCGGCCCCTCCCCCATGCCACCGTCCGCCTCCTCGACGGGCTCGGGCAACCGGTGCCGACCGGCGTGACCGCCGAGCTGCACATTGGCGGGCCCGCCCTGGCCCGGGGTTACCTCAACCGGCCCGATCTCACCGCTGAGCGCTTCATCGCCGATCCCTTCGCCCCGTCACCCCACGCCCGTCTGTACCGAACCGGGGACCTGGCCAGGAGCCGGCCCGACGGCGACCTCGAGTTCGTGGGCCGGGTCGATGATCAGGTCAAGGTTCGGGGCTTCCGCATCGAGTGTGGTGAGGTGGAGGCCGCCCTGGCGGTCCACCCGGCGGTGGCCGGGGTGGCGGTGATGGCCAGGGAGGACCGCCCCGGCGACAAGCGGCTGGTGGCCTACATCGTGGGCACCGGCGACGGCCCAGCACTCAGCTCCGCCCAGCTTCGCCATCACGCCGCCCAGCGACTGCCCGCCTACATGGTCCCCACCGAGTACGTCGTTCTCGACGCCCTGCCCCTGACCCCCAACGGGAAGCTCGACCGCCGGGCGCTGCCCGCCCCGGTGTCGTCGCGTCGAGATGGCGCCCCCACTGCCCCCCGGTCCCCGACCGAAAAGGCCGTCGCCGCCATCTGGGGAGAGGTCCTCGGGATCGGGGAGCTCGGGGTGGACGACGACTTCTTCGACCTGGGCGGCCACTCGTTGCTGGCCACCCAAGCCATTGCCCAGGTGCGCGAGGTGCTCGGCCAGGACGTTCCCCTGCGAGCGATCTTCGAGGCTCCCACCGTCGCCACCCTGGCCGCCCGGATCGACGCCGAGCGGCCGCTCGGGCCGGGGGTCGCCGCCACTCCCCCGCTGGCCCACGAGGAGCGAGAGCCAGGCCAGCGGCTCCCGTTGTCGCTGCCCCAGGTGCAGATGTGGCGCCTCGAGGCTCAGGCCACCCCTCGGGGGCTCTACAACGTCACCGCCGAGCACCGCATGTCCGGGCCGGTCGACGAGGGCATACTGCGCCGGACCCTCGCCTTGCTGGCCCAGCGCCACGACATCTTGCGCACGAGCTTTTCCGGCGACCAGGAGGGGCCATGGCAGTCGGTGGCGGCATCGGTGCCCATCGAGCTGGCGGTGACCGACCTCCGGGCCACACCGGCCGACGAGGAGGCCCGAGAGCTGGCCCACCGCGTCCGGGAGGAGGACGCCAGACCGTTCGACGTTGACCGTGCTCCTCTCTTCCGGGCCCACCTCTTCCTCCTCGGCGAGGAGACCAGCCTGGTGACCGTGACTTTTGACCACCTGGTGTCGGACGGCACGTCGGCCTACATCTTCCTCAGCGAACTGGCGGCCGTCTATGACGCCTTCGTGCACGGGCGCCAACCGGCGCTGCGCCCAGTTCCCGTGCAGTACGCCGACTTCGCCGTCTGGCAGCGACAGCGGCTCACCGACGACCGGCTCGACGCCCAGCTCGCTTACTGGAGGGAGAAGCTCGACGGCATGCCCCTGGGGCCGGCCGTCCCCTTCGACAGGGTCCCGACCGAGCTGAGCCGGCGAATCGTCTGCCCCACCCTGGCGGTGCCCCCCGAGGTGTACCGCGCCGTGCATGGCCTGGAGCGCACCTCCCGTGCCAGCGTCTTCGTGGCCTGCGTCGCCGCCCTCCAGGCAGTGGCCAGCCGCATGGGTGGCACCACCGACGTGGTGCTGAGCACCACGCTGAGCGGGAGGAACCGGCCCGAGCTCGAAGGGGTGATCGGTTTCTTCGCCGGTGTGGGGCGGATCCGCACCGACCTCTCGGGTGACCCGTCCTTCGGCGAGGTCATGGCCCGAGCTCGCGACAGCGTCCTCGGCCTGTTCGACAACCAGGACGTGCCCTTCATGCGGGTGCGCGACGCCCTGCTTCCCGACTTTCCCACCCAGGTGAGCGCCGTCGACCTCATGGCCGTGTTGCCCATCGAGATCCAGTACTTCCACGCCGCCCACGACGAGTGGGCGCCTGGCTTCGCCGTCATCGAGCGCCCGGGACCGGACAAGGGCCCCGACTCGTTGTTCTTCCGGGGCCAGCTCCCGCCCCTCAGCGTCACCTTCCTGGACGACGGCAATCAGCTGTGGGCTGAGTGCAACTACAAGGTCGACTTCTACGATGCCACGACGGTGGATGTCCTGGCCCGAGGGCTGGAGGACGTGCTCTCGATGGCGAGCACCCACCCCCACCTGCGGCTCTCGGAGCTGCCCGTCGGCGTTCGGTGAAGGTCCTGTGCACGTGCCTCCCCGGCTTCGGGCACTTCAACCCCCTCGTGCCCGTGGCCCGAGCCCTGACCCGGGCCGGCCATGAGGTGGCCTTCGCCACCGCCGAGTCCTTCTGCCACCGGGTCCGTTCCGCCGGCTTCACCGCCTTCCCGGCCGGACTGAGCCTGTCCGACCAACTGGAGGCGGCTCGCCTCGCCTACCCCCGGCTTCACGCCCTCCCCCCCGGGACCCGCCGTTTCGAGGAGTTCGTCCCCCGCATGCTGGCCGGTGTGGCCGCCCCCGCCCGGGCTGGCGACCTGGTGCCGGTCGTGCGCCAGTGGAAGCCCGACCTCATGGTCCACGACGAGGCGGAGCTGGCCGCTCCTGTCGCCGCCGCCATCGCCGGCATCCCCTGGGCCAGCCACAGCATCGTGCTCCTGCGCCCCCGGGCCATGGTCTGCCGTGCCGGTGAGACGCTGGCCGCCCTGTGCCGGAGTTGGGGGGTCGACCTCGGCCCCCTCGGTGGGCTTTACCGCTACCTCCACCTCGACGCCTGCCCGCCCAGCCTCCAGGCACCGGGCATCGACGACATCCCCGTCGCTCACCCCATCCGCAACACCGAGGACTCAGACACCGCCGAAGGTGACGCCGATCTCCCGTCCTGGGTGAGCGAGCTCCCCCATCGGCCCACCGTCTACGTGACCCTGGGAACGGTGTTCAACCGAGATCCAGGCCGGTTCAGGGCCATCCTCACCGGCCTCGGGGACGAGGCCGTCAACGTCATCGCCACCCTGGGCCACGGCGCCGACCCCGCCGGCCTTGGGCACCAGCCCGACAACGTCCACCTCGAGGGCTACGTCCCACTGTCGCTGCTGCTGGCCCATCTCGACGTGATGGTGACCCAGGGAGGCACCTCGATCCTGCCCGCCCTGGGCCGGGGCCTGCCTCTCTTGGTGGTGCCCCAGGGCGCCGACCAGTTCCACAACGCCGAGGCGTGCCTCCACGCCGGGGTGGGCCGGCGCCT
>JBPCJK010000008.1:0-31273 GCA_051005375.1 Acidimicrobiales bacterium | reverse complement strand
GTGTCGGGCCAGGACGGGGTGGTGTCGGTCGACCAGACCGCGATCAAGGGCTCGCGGCGTAGCAACCCGGCGACCTACACCGGAATGCTCGACCCGATCCGCAAAGCGTTCGCGAAGGCCAACGGCGTGAAGCCGGCTTTGTTCAGCGCCAACTCCGAGGGTGCCTGCCCCGCCTGCAACGGCGCCGGCGTCATCTATACCGACCTGGCGATGATGGCCGGAGTCGCCACCACCTGTGAGGAGTGCGAGGGGAAGCGATTCCAGGCATCGGTGCTGGAGTACCACCTCGGCGGCCGCAACATCAGCGAGGTGCTCGCGATGGCGATGACCGAGGCCGAGGAGTTCTTCGGCGCCGGCGAGGCGCACACGCCGGCCGCGCACGCCATCCTCGACCGGCTCGCCGATGTCGGCCTCGGCTACCTCAGCCTCGGCCAGCCGCTCACGACGCTGTCCGGCGGCGAGCGGCAGCGGCTCAAGCTGGCCATCCACATGGCCGAGAAGGGCAGCGTCTACGTCCTCGACGAGCCGACCACCGGCCTGCACCTCGCCGACGTCGAGCGACTGCTCGGCCTGCTCGACCGGCTCATCGACTCCGGCAAATCGGTCATCGTCATCGCGCACCACCAGGCGGTCATGGCGCACGCCGACTGGATCATCGACCTCGGCCCCGGCGCCGGCCACGACGGCGGTCGGATCGTCTTCGAGGGCACACCCGCCGACCTCGTCGCTGCCCGCTCCACCCTCACCGGCGGGCACCTCGCGGCCTACGTCGGCAACTGACCGAGGCCCTCGCGGACACCGTGAGACAGGTTCTCTCATCTGTGCGAATACTGAAGGCCTGCCTCGATTCCCGAAGCGATGTGCCCATCTCGTATCACTTTGCTGGCGTGCAGCACGGAGATGGCGCAAACGGTGGTGCCATCGCGCTCGGTGAACGTGAGCGTGCTTCTCGCTGCGGCTTCAGGATGGCCCTCGAAGACCTCCTTCGACGCAAGTTTGTGCGGCGCGTCGACCTCAAGGTATGTGCCGTGCCAGCCGAGTTCTGACCCCGTCCGGCTCTCGGGTTACAGGGCCGGACTGCCGTCCCGTGTCGCGCCGCCGTAGTCATCGGACCTCCTGCACCAGCCAGCCGTTGCCGTCAGGGTCGTGGAACGGGAGAAACGAGTTGTACGACTGGCGCTGCGGGTCAAACCCGGGTGCCTGTCCCGAAGGGCCCATGTGGAATGGCTCGTCGATCTTGACGGCGCGGTCGACCAGGTGGGCCCGCGCCGCCTCGATGTCGGACACCACGAGGTGCAACCCCTCAACCGATCCCGCCGCTTCGGCGTTCTTCATGAGCGCAATCGAACACGCCGAACCAGGCGGTGTCAGCTGCACGACACGAAAGTCCTCCCCGGCTTGGTGGTCGACAAGCACATCAAAGCCGACCTTCTCCGTGTAGAAGGCCTTGGCGCGGTCGAGGTCGGCTACTGGCACGATCACCAGCTCAAGCTTCCAGTCCATCCCCGTTCCTTCCCCTGTCGCATCGCTGACGGGTGGTCATTGATTCTCCTCTTGTTGGAGTTCGACGAGCAGGTCGCCGAGCCGTTCGTTGCAGTGCGCGGCAAATGTCTGCATCCAGTCACGCACTGGATGTAGCGCGGGGCCGTGCACCCGGTACAGACGGCGCCGGCCGTCTGTCCGGCACCGGACGAGGCCGACGGTGCGCAGCACCGACAGGTGCTTCGACACCTGCGGTTGCGACAACCGTAGTCGGTCCACGATCTCGCCCACCGCCGCCTCGCCCCCTGCCAGTGCAAGGAGGATGTCCCTCCGGCGGGTGTCGGCGATGGCGGTAAAAGCATCAGTCGTCGTCGTCGCCGGAGCCATGACAGAACATATACCGATATCCGAATGTGACTGCAACAGCGGTCAGTCCCGCTCGTCGCAGAAGCGCAGTACTCGCTCCCAGATCAGGGCAGCTGCGGCTCAGTCGAACTCATCAGGAAGCAAACGGAGGGGGGACATCCCGGGCGTGGCGTAGGTAGGTGAGGGTCCACCACTGAGTGGGCCACCGGCGTGATCTTCGATGCGTTCCTGCCCGGATCACGAATAAGGAGACCCACCGGTAACCCTCACCGATTCTGACCTGTCCGAACTGCTCGCCAGCTGAACCAGGGTCGTGCCACGCACAACCCGACGAGGTTGGGTACTCTTTCTGGTGTTGCCGCCGGGGAGAGTGTCTCCGGTCCCCCGGCTCCCGTGGCCTCCGGTGTCCCTCCATCAATCCTGGAAGAGCAGCCATGCGCGGCTACACGGTCAAGAAGAGCAAGCAGTACTACGCGGTCGTCTACGAGGGGATCGACCCGACGACCGGCAAGGAGCGCCGACGGTGGATACCGGCCGGACCCCGCCGGGGCGATGCCGAACGGCTGGTCACCGACCTCGTCAAGCACGGTGCTTGCAGGCTGAGATTCGACCCATGGCCCACTGGTGAGCGGCGATACCCATGGAGGTTGTCAGCTTGCGGCGTCGATGAGTGCAGCCGTGAAAGCGATGCAGACCGTGGTGATCTGGTCTGGGTCGATGGCGAGGGCGAGGGCGCGCTGAGCCATGGGAATGGCCTGGCCGCGCCGTGTGCCGAACAGGTCGTCCAGGAGCGTCATTGCGCCCACAGCGACGCCACCAGCGACGGGATGACGCCGCAGGTCGCCAGGCGTGGCGCCGAGTTCGGTCGGCGAGGCCGTCTGCATGATCCGGTACACGTCGGCTGCGTCCTTGTCGCTGAGCCGATCCATCCTGTTGTCAACGAGGCGGTCGCGGATCTTGTACTCTTGGCGTCCAGCATCGCTGCGAGGCCGGCCACTTCGACGGTGATGGTGCGTTCGTCGGTGGGGTCAAGAGATGTGATGGTCATCGGCGCGTGGTCGACGAGTGCAGCTTCGAGACCCTCGACCTTGCGAGCGGCCTGCGGTCCGTGTGGTGTGATGCGGGCGCTGCGACGACCACCGGGCGGGGCGACTGCATCGGGGACGATGAGGTCGACGGGGACGATGATCGGTTCGCCGTCGATGGTCACGAATGCGGTCCAGATGCCGGGTTGACCCTTCGGTTGTGGTGGGATCTCGAACCCGGCTGCCCGCATGGTGGCTTCGAGTTCTGGTTTCGTCGCCGAGGATGCTGGGGTCGAGCGCGAGGTCGCCGTCGGTGGTGTACGGGGCGACGCCGATGTCGTTGGCGCCGGTGTGAAGGTAGATCGCCTGTGCTCCGGCGACGATGACCGCCTTGCCGTGCGGGGCGAGTGCCACGAGGGCATCGAGAAGGACCTTGCGGGCGGCGACGTAGCGGGGGTCGGCGGTCGTCACGTCTGCCTCGCGTCGTCGAGAGACTCGAGTCGCCATACCTTCTCATTTGCAAGCATCCAGTCGAGGAGTGCCTGACCCTCTGCTGGCATGCGTCCGGTTTCAGGATCTGCTCGGGTGAGCCCTGCCACCCCGTCGAAGATAGAGTCCTCGGTGGCAAGCGGAAGCTTGGCCGCCATGGCGACTGCGGCGACCCACCGGTCGGCCTCGTGGTCCTTTGCGCCGAGGCCGTGACCGCTGCGGACCGCCCAAGTGCGCAGGTCGACGTAGGCGGCGGTCACCTCATCGAGGGGCGGCACGACACCCGGAGCGACCGATGAGTCGGTCGAGCACGCCGCGTCGATGCGCGCCCCAGTTGGCAACCTCGGCACCGAACCGCATCTCCGCAACCACGGTGACGCTCATGCCGTCTCCAGGATGCACCTTCTCGTCATCGTCCGGATAGACGTCCGCGTTGCCGCCACCGGCGCGAACGCCGAGGCCTCGCGCCGACTGCTCGACGAGCGGATGCTCGCCGTCTGCCTTCATCCCTCGAAACAGGCTACGCATTTGGGCTCGCTCCCGGCGGGTAGCAGGTTCACCCCCACCAACGGCCTTCGATAGGTCTCGCCAAGAATGCCTGCGGCCCTCGGGTCGGCGCCCGACATTAGGTAGCCGTCGACCTTCGACGTCGTCAACGTGTCGCGGGGGCCGAAAGCGGGCAGCTACCGTGGTCGCCGCATCGCCAAAGTCGAGGAGGAGCGACGCCTGTAGGTGGTGAAGGTCATGCAGTCTCTTTGGGCTCTTCCTCACCCCTCCTCGTGAGGAGAATCGGAAACCCCGACTCCTGCGTACCGAGGATTCTCGTCATCCCGCTCGGACCGACTTCTACCCTGGGAGGGGCCAGCGTTGGGCGACGCTCTCGCCGTGACGCCACCGAGCAGCTACGACTCGTCGACCGCCCACACCCGTGTGCCGTCGGAAGAGACGCCGGTCCTGACCGGGACGCTCAGAATCCTTCCGGCACGGCGGGCGGCTCGTCGCCAGCGATCCACGTCCCCGAGGCCGTCAGTCAGGTGCAGGACACTTCCTTGCCCGGCCACGAGTTGGTCGGCGATCTCCATGGCGAGTCGCTCGACACGGACCTTCTCGAGGTCGACGACTCGCCCCCGGAACCGATTCCGAACCTCGGAGTGACAAATCAGTGACAAATGACCACCTCCACGAAGCAGTGAAGAGGCTCCCGGAGACCGGAAACCCCTTCTGATGCGAAGATTCCGAATCTTCCCGAGCCACGGCGAGGCCTCAGAGGGCTCTACGTTGCTGACCTGCACTTCCTTTGGTGGCGGGGGTAGGATTTGAACCTACGACCTTCGGGTTATGAGCCCGACGAGCTACCAGACTGCTCCACCCCGCGGCGTATTCACGAGGATACCGGCCAAGGCGCCGGCGTCCAAACCACCCGCCTCTGGCCCGGTCGGATCAAGCCGTCCCCTGTTGTGGCGGAGCGGTCGTCGCCGGTGGCGCGGTGGTCGTCGCCGGTGGCACCGTCGTCGTGGCAGGCGGCAGGCTCGTCACCGCCGAGGGATCGGCGAGCTGGCGGGCCTGAGCCACGAGACCTCGTCCGGCGTTCACCTGCTCCTGGTAGGTGCCCAGGTCACCGGCTTGCAGTGCGGCCTCCGCCTGGTCGAAGGCGGACTGTGCCTGGGCCAGCAGCCCGGCGACGTCGTCGCTGGGGGGGGGCAGGTCCGTCGCCGGGGGTGCCTCGCCGCCTGGCGGCGTGCCGGCATCCGGGGGCGCCGTCGACGGAGGCGCAGTCCCCGGAGGGACGGCCTCCTCCAAAGTCTCCGGAGCCTGGCCGAAGACCTTCACCAAGGCCTGGCGCAAGGTGTCCTCGATGACGACCTGCCCGTTGAACGACACGATGACCTTGCGCAGCTCAGGTATCTGGGTGCTGGCGGCCTGGACGTAGAACGGACGCACGTACAGAAGGGACTGCTCGATGGGCACGACCACCAGGTTCCCGTAGAGGACCTCGGACCCGCTCTGGCCGAGCAGGGTCTGGAAGCGCGAGACCACCTCGTCCTGCTGCATGTCGGCGCCGACGATGGCAGGACCGTCGGGAAGGTTTCCCGACGGCATGACGAAGGTCTGGAGCTCTCCGTAGTTGTCCGGATCGCTCTTGGCCACCATGAAGGCGGTCATGAGTCGCTGTCGGTCGTCGGTGGAGACCGGGACGAACGGCCGCAGCATCACGAAGCTGAGCTTCTCGTCCCCGGGGGGTCGCATCAACAGGTAGTAGGGATCGATGCGGGCCTCGCGAGCGGGGCCTACGGGGGCGCCAGTCGCAGGGTCGACCTGTTGGTCGACCATCGCCGCGCTACCCGACGGTGGCTCCTGGGCCACGTTCCAGGCATCGATGTTGTTGTAGAAGTCGTCCGGGCTATCGATGTGGTAGCGCCCCCACATCGTGGTCTGGGTCCGGAACAGGTCCTCGGGGTAGCGGAAGTGGGCCTGAAGCTCGGGACTGGCCTTGCCGCCATCGGTGAAGAGCCCGGGGAAGGCTTTCTGGTAGGCGCCGACGATGGGATCGCTGGGATCGACCACGTAGAACGTGACGTTGCCGTCGTAGGCGTCGACCACCGCCTTCACCGAGTTGCGCACGTAGTTGAACCGATGACCAAGGCCGCTGCCGTCGGGAAGGCGCCCGGTGTCCGCATCTTGTGCGTAGGGGTAGCGGTCAGAGCTGGTGTAGGCGTCGACGATGTAGCTGAGCTGACCGTCGAGGATGACCGGGTAGGGATCGGCATCGAAGGACAGGAAGGGGGCCAGGGTCTGCACCCGCTCCTTGACGTCGCGGACGTAGAGGATCTTCGAATCGTTGCGCAGGCTGCTGGAGATCAGGGGGTTGATGTCGCCGAAGCGGAGGGCGTAGGCGGCGCGGCGGAGGTAGGAGCCGACGTTGACCCCGTCCCTTCCGTCGTACTTGGTGAACTGGGTGCCCTTCTCGCCCTGGAAGTCGATCTCCTGGCGGGCCGTGTCGACGACCACGTAGCCGGTGAGGCCTTCGCCCACGTAGATGCCCGGCTCCTTGTCGAGGTTGAGGTTGGCGTCACCCTGCACGGGGATGTCGGAGACCACCAGATCCGGCCTGCCGTCGGCGCTCTTGGAGTTGGAGGGGGCGACCACAGCCCCATAGCCGTGGGTGTAGGTGAGCTGGCGCGCCTCCCAGGACGTCTGGGGCACCTCCTCTCGGTGCAGCTCGCGTGCCGAAAGGCCGACCTGGGTCGTCTGCCCGTCGAGCTGGTAGCGATCGACGTCGACATCGAGGATCCGGTATTGGGGCCGTACCTCCTGGAGCTTCTGGTAGACGGCTTCCATCTCGGATGGATCCCATAGCCGGATGTTGCGCACCGTCTCGGCGTTGTCCTGCAGCCCGGCGCCGTCGAGGGCGTCGTCAGCGGCGAACGGTGTGTCGTCGACCTTGTCCAGCTTGAGCGCAGCGCGGGTGGCCTTGATGTTGCGGTCGATGTAAGGGGCCTCCTTGGAGGACTCGGCCGGCTCCACCTGGAAGCGCTGCACGAAGGCCGGGTAGATCCCTCCGACGGCCACGGCCGCCAGCGCCCACGATCCCACCGCCAGCGCCGGCAGGATCCAGCCCCGACGGCGGATGTTGAGGATGAGCAGGACGAAGGCGGCCAGGGAGATGAGCATGAGGAGCTCGAGTGCTGGCAGCTGGGCGTTGACGTCGGTGTAGGTCGCGCCCTGTACCGTTCCTCGCTTCGACAGCGTGAGCTCATAGCGCTGCAGCCAGTAGGCGGCAGCCCGCAGGAGCGCCAGCAGCCCGAGCAGGACTGAGAGGTGGGCCTTGACCTGGAGGCTGACCCGCTGGGCCGTGCCCTGGAAGCGGATGCCGCCGTTGAGGTAGTGGGCGACGGCGGCGACGATGAAGACGATGACCATCGCCGCGAACGCCCAGTCGACCAGGAAGGTGAGGAACGGCAGCCGGAAGACGTAGAAACCGACGTCGGCGTTGAACAAAGGGTCGGTGACGCCGAACTCGCGGGCGTTGGTGAAGAGGATCCAGTCGTTCCAGTGCCCGGAGACACCGGCCCCGGCGATGAGGGCGAACACGGCGGACACGCCCACCCGCACCGCACCTGTGCGGTCGCCGATCACTTCGTGGTAGCGGGCGATGACCTCCTCCTCGGGCCCGGGAGGGCGGAAGCGGGGGCCGAGGCGGTCGGCGATGAAGAGGTTGACCAGCAGCACGGCGAAGAAGACCAGGCTGAACACCGCGCCCAGGACGATCTTGGCCCCCAGCACCCCGGTGAAGACCCCGGCGAAGTTCAGCGAGTCGAACCACAGGTAGTCGGTGTAGAAGCCGGCGATGCCTCGCAGCGACGTCAACAGGACGAACAGGGCGACGCCGAGGACCACCAGCCACACCCGCCCCTTCGAAGCCAAGCCGATCCGGCGAGGACGAGGCAGGTCGCCACGAGTGCGCATCGCCGGAGCCTATTGGTTGGCGGTTGTCGAGCGGCTATCGCCCTGTGCTGCTCGTCAGGCCTCGACGGCGATGGTGCACCGGCACCCAAGATGGGCAGGTGGATGCTGCTGGCCGGTCGGGAACGGCTCCCCCTTCATGGTGGCGCCGGCCAGGGCGTTGTCGTCGCAGTCGGGGCAGGGCCCCTCCTCGTCGTCGACCACCCACCGCAGCAGCCCCTCTGGCGCAGCGGAGAAACGGCCTCGGGTGTGGGCGGCAGCGACATTGTGGCGGGCCAGCGGCTCCACCCGGCTCGTCCTCCACTCCCGATAGGCAGCGGAGATGCCCTCGACCAGGAGGGCGTGATCACCATCGGCGCCCTCCAGCGCTCGCTCGAGTCGGGCTCGGAGGTCGTCGACCACCTCGCTGGCCACACCAGCAGCGAGGTCATCGATGGACGGAGGCTCGATGGACGGAGGCTCGATGGACGGCCCCATGGGCGACTCGTCCCGGCCAGGAGGACCGGCCGACGACGGTGCAGCTGCGGAGCCTGCCGCCCGAGCAGCGGCGGCACCAAGCTCGGGAGCGGCGACGGCCACGTAGCGGCCGACGTGGTCGCTGCGATCGGGCAGGAGGTCGGTCAGCGCAGCGGGACCGCGGTGGCGACGGAGGGTGTCGAGGACCTCGTTCTGCTCGTCGGCCAAGGATCGCTTGAGCGCTCTCACCAACGTCCGTTCCACCAGCTCGATGTCGGCGTCGCGCCCTTGGAGCACCGCTTCGTCGTCCCGAGCAGGCCCTCGGCCCACCGTGCCAGACGGTTCGACAGGAGCAGTAACCGAGTCGGCGGGCGCGGTCCCGGCGTCATCACTGACATGGGTACCCGAGCCATCGGGCACCGGCGACACCGCCAGCGCCGCCTGGGCTTGGGATACGCTCAGCGCTCGTTCGGCCCGCAGGCGGGCGAACAGCTCCTCCACCCCACCTGTTCCCGATCCCGGGGCGGAGCGGGCGCCCTCCGGCAGGGCCGGAGATGGTGACGTTCCGGCCAGCTCGGACGGGGTCTCCTGGGGCGGGGCCGACGGGGGTTCGGCTTGCGAGGCTGCCACCTCGGGCACTGCCACCTCGGGCAGTGTCACCTCGGGCACTGTCACCTCGGGCAGTGTCACCTCGGGCACTGTCTCCTCGGCCACTGTCACCTCGGGCAGTGTCACCTCGGGCAGAGGCAGGTCAGGCGGCTCCCCCTGTGCCACTACCAGGTCAGTCTCCGCCTCTTCAGAGAGCACCTCGGGGAGCACGTCGTCGAGCAGGGCGTAGAGGAACGGGTCAGAAGGCATGTCAGTCGGGCCCCCCGCTTGTGACGCCGATGGGGACACGGCCCCGACCGCCTCGTCGGCCCGGGCGGTGACGTCGGTGTGGCCCCCGTCTGGACGCCCGCCGTCGTAGCCCGTGTCGCCGGGTGGGGGCGGTGACGGGACCGAGGACGGACCACCAGCGGGCGCCAGGACTGACGTTCCACCGTTCGACGAGCCCCGCGAGGAGCGGCCGGCGGACGACGGGGAGGAGGGGGACGCCAGGGTCAGCCCGAGGTCACGGGCTGCGGTCAACTCGGCTTCGAGCTCGTCGACCGTGGTCTCGGCCTGCCCGCCCACTCGCAGCGACGCCTTCTCTGCCGCCGCCCGGGCCTCCACCTCGGCCACCGAGAGCTCCCTGGTGGCCTCGTCCAGTGTGGACCGCACCACCCGGTAGGCCTCGAGGAGGCGCTCCCGACCCGCTCGCAGCTGCTCTAGCTGCTGATGGGCCAGCCGACGGCGCCGGGCCAGGTCCTTCAACACCCGTTCTCGCACGGCCTGGGCTTCCGCCACCATCTCCCGGCCCTGGGCCTTGGACCGTTCGATCTCCCCCTCGGCCCCGGTTTGGGCCTCGGCTCGGATCTCGTCGGCCACCTTCTCGGCTTCCTGGCTGCGCCGGGCCAACAGCGCCTCCGCCTCCTGCTGGGCCCGGGCACCTTCCCCGCTGGCCTCGCGCACCAGCCGGGCCACCTGTTCCTCGGCCCGGGCCCGGATCTCGCTGGCCGCCTCTCGAGCCGCTTGGAGCACCCTGCCGGCCTCGTGGCCCAGCGCGTCCTCGACCTCCTCGTCGGTGAGCTTGTGGGTGGCAGCTCGAGCCTCGGCTGCCTCCAGGCGCTCACGCTGAAGGCGCTCCCGCTCCCTCGCCGCCGCCAGCTCGGCGGCGACCTGGGCCAGGAACGCACGCACGTCGTGCTGGGCGAAGCCCCGGAACCCCACCGGGAACTCCTTGCTGGCTACCTCCTCGGCCCCGATTCCCAACTCGTCCACAGCCCAATGGTAGGAGCAACGTGGGCTCGGGTGGCGGACCCCGCCAACCCGGAGCTGGGCTACAAGAGCCCCCCGGTCAGGCCCTTGAGGCCGTTGAGGACCCCGCCGAGCAGGTTGACCACGGGATCGACCACCGGTTCCAGCAGCGACGGTCCACCGTCGGGCGCCGGCGTCGGCGGCGCCGGGACGCCGGGTGGAGATGGGCTGGTGATAGGCGCCGGGGCCGGCACCACCGGGCGAGGGCCGGGCACGGGCGACGGCTCCGCCGGACGGGCTCGCAGCGGCGCCGGGGCCGGCGCCGGGGCCGGGAGGACAGGGCGGAAGATCGGACCCCGAGAGGGAGGACCGAACAGCAGGGGCGAGCGCTCGAAGGCCCCGTCCAGGGCGGCCAGCAAGGGGACCCGCTGCGACCCTTGGTCGAAGGCGACGATCCCCCAGCCCGCCCCGGCCTCCCGGAGAGCGAAGGCCCGGTCCCAACGGTCGGCGAAGGTGGTGCCCTCGCCGACCAGGGCGATGGCGGCGCCGACCAGGGTCTCACCCGGAGGGCGAGACTGCTCGTCGAGCAGCACCTGGTCGAACGCCGGCTGTTGGAGCAGCCCGGGCAGCACGGCCCCGTAGAAGAAGATGTCGGGGGTGAAGTCGCCACGCAACGTGGAGGTGAACCCACTGGCCCGAGCCTCGAGGGTGAACTGGAGATCGATGACGTCACCGAGGAAGCGCCGGTCCCAGGGATCGGGGACGGCGGCGAAGCTCAGCGGCCTGGCCGTCGCCGGCAGCATCCCGGTGTCGGACACCACGACCTGGCGCAGGGGCGGCACGCCGCCCTGAAGTTGACGACCGCCGGCGGTGAGCACAGCCTGGCCCCGGTAGACGGCGAGAGTCGTCCCGATCGACCGGGAGATGCGGGCTGCCCCATCCCTGAGCGAGAGGCGGGCGCCGCCAGCCACCACGGACTGCTCCCGCCCACCGGCGAGGACCAGCGCGTCACCGGCGAGCAGCGTCGGGACCTGCCCCACCTCCACCCGAGACCCCTCGCCGTCCTGGGTTCCCGCCCGGAGCTCCAGGGAACCGGCATCGCCCAGCGCCAGCACGGCCTCGCCGCTGCGCATGGCCACCACCTCGCCGACATCCAGGTCGTAGTGGCCCGACGCCACCAGACGACCCCCACGCCCGCCGAGCTCAGCGGCCCCCCGCAGCTCCAGCTCGGCTCCCGGTGGTGAGCGCTCCTCGTCACGACCGGCCACCGCAGAGATCAAGCCGACCATGAGCACGAAGACGTCGAGGATGGCCAGGAAGCGGATCTTCTGCGATCCACTCATCGAACCAGCCGGAACGACCGAGCCACCCCGACTCGAGCGACGCTGGTGCTGGCCGTCGGCAGCATCAGGGTGAACGTCGAGCCGACGCCCGGCTGGGAACGGCACACCAGCGCTCCGCCATGGGCCTCGGCGATGTGGCGGACCAGGGCCAGGCCCAGCCCCAGACCCCCGAACTGGCGGGTCGACGAGCCGTCGCCCTGGGAGAAGTCGCCGAAGATGGTGTCCAGGCGATCGGGAGGGATGCCCACCCCGGCATCGCTCACCGACAGCTCGACCGACGGCGGCGAGTTGTGGCCACCGGAGCTGCCGGCCCGGGCCGCCACCACCACCTGACCGCCTTCGGGCGAGTACTTCACGGCGTTGTCGATCAGCTCGTCGATCATCTGGTCGAGGTAGCGCCGGTCACCCTGGACGTCAGGGGTGGCTCTGGCCACCCGGCGCACCAAGGTGTGGCCGTCCCCCAGACGGCCCTTCCACCGCTCCTCGGCGGCCGAGAACAGCTCCCGGGGCGAGAGAGCCTCAGCACGCAGCTCGAGGCGACCGGCGGCGACCGTGGCGAAGTTGACCAGGCGGGTGATGACCCGCTCGAGCTGCCCGGCACCGAGGAGGATCTCAGAGGCGAACTCCCGGGTCCGATCCTCTGGGAAGCTCCGGCTCGACAGCATGGCGGCGTAGGCCTTGATGGGCGTGAGCGGGGTCTTCCACTCGTGGCTGATGTTGGCCAGGAACTCGGTCTTCATACGTTCGACCTCTCGTTCGGGTCGGAGGTCTCGAAGGACCACCACCCCGCCGGCGATCTCCCCGCCCGGGCCCCGCACGGCCCCGCACGACACCGCCACCGGCACCTCGGTGGCATCACGTCGCACGACCATCCCGGTGGTGCTCCACGGCTCCAGGCGAGGCGCCGCCACCCGGGTGGTGAGGTCGTCGCCCTGGGGACCGAAGAGTCGAAGTGTGGCCACCGGACTACCGCAGACGTCAGCGGCGGGGAGATCGAACAGCTCCTCGGCGGCGGCGTTGAAGTCGGTGACCGAGCCCGTGGGGTCCACGGCCATCAGAGCCTCCCCCATGCCTGCGACCACCGCCTCGAGGCGGCTGCGCAGCCGGGCCTCGTCGACGGCCGCCTCCCGGAGCTCGCCGGTCATGCCCCCGAGGGCCACGGCCATGGAGTCGAAGGCCTCCCCCAGGGTCCCCAGCTCGTCGCCCCGGTGCAGACCCGCTCGGACGTCGAGGTTGCCGGCGCGGATCTCCCCCGCCGTCTGGGTAAGGCGTCGCAGGCCGGCGCCGATGCGCTCGCCCACCAGCGAAGCCAGCAGCAGGGCGATCAGGGCCGCTCCCAGGGCCACCAGGAAGAGTGTCTGGAACAGCCGTTGGCGGGTCTGGGCTACCAGAGTGGTCGGCGCCGACACCACGATGGCGAAGGCCGGCTCGCCCCCGGCGGTCACCGCCTGGGCGGCGACGAACAGGTCGTCGACCACCCTGCGGGTGGGTTCGGCGCCATCCAGCACTCCGTTGGCAGCGGCGATGAGGGTGGCCGCGGGAGGTTGCGGGCCGGGGCCGGCGAGCACGCCGTCACGTCCGACCAGGGCCAGGCTAAGGCTCGGATCGTTCTGCTTGCGCAGGGCGACGTAACCTTCGTCGAAGGGCTCAGCGGCGAACACCACGCCGACGAACACCGACTGGCCTCTGACGGTCACCCGCACCGGGGACGCTGCCGCCGCCAACGCCTCGCCCCCGAGGACGGCCGGCGCTCCCCGTTCCCCCTGCTGGGCAGCCAGCGTCTCGCGCACCACCCGCGACCCGGAGATGTCCACTTGGAGGCTGGGCCGATCGACACCGCCCACCACCACGCCGTCGTCGTTGACGTAGGCCAGGATGGCCCCTTCGAACAGCAGGTTGTCGGCGATGGTCCCCAACTCAGCTCGGACCTGGTTGGCCGCCTGCGCCCCCTGCTCAGAGGCCGGGTCCTCGGCCAGGGTGATGAGACGGGCGATGTCCTCGTTCTGACGGGACGAGGAGAAGACCAATGCCCCCAGCTTGGCGCTGAGGATGGCGTCATTGGCGGCCCGCTCGACCTCGTCGGACTCGGCGCGGGCGCGGGCGCCGATGCGCAGGAGAGCCTCCTCCTTCACACTGTCGACCACCACCGCTGACAACGCCACCGAGACTGCCAGCACAACCAGGAGGATGGTGGCGGTGGCGCTGGCCGCCACCCGCGCCGAGATCGAACGCTGGCTGGCCGTCAGCATCGCCGCTGCCAGCCCCAGAGCGCCCAGCACCCGGGCCGTGTCGGCGAGAGGTCCGGCGTCGGTGAAGGGACTGAAGATGGTCACGGCCTCGGCCACGGCCAGCAGGGCCAGGCCCAGCCCCAGCACCAGCACCAGCCGGGGAGCAGCATCAGGGCTGCGGTAGGACCCGGCGGCCAGCAGCAGAAGGCCCACCAGCCGGGGGATGACCACGGCTACGTCGCCACCGTCGGGTTCCAGCAGCGAACCGTGCAGGAATGCGGCGACCCCGAGGGCGGTGAAGCCGAGACCGAGCAGGACCTGGCCTCGACGCTCCTTGGACAGGAGGTGGGCCCGGGCCACCACACCCACCCCGGCGACGGCAGTGAGGAACAGGACGAACTCGGCGGCGAACCCGAGTTGGCCGGTGACGATGCTCATCTACCTGTCAGCGCCACCGAGCGGCGCACCCCTCGACTGTTCCCGAGTGGTCCGAGCATCGCTGTTCTTATCGGCACCATGAGCGCTGGACTCAAGCCCATTCCCACGAACCTCTCCTAGGACGGTCCAGGGGGCAACGGATCTCCCCCTTGGCTGACGAGGACGGCCAGGGCGTCGTCGAGGGTGTCGACCGGCTCGACCCTCAGCCGGTCGCCGGCCAGGCGGGTGGCCTCGTCGAGCTCGCCCCGAGGCACCAGGAAGAGCCCGATGCCGGCCCCCTTCACCGCCGCCGTCTTCTGGGCGACCCCCCCGACCTCGCCGACCGAGCCGTCGAGCTCGATGGTGCCGGTGGCCGCCACCCGCTGACCGCCGGTCAGCTCTCCCGCGCTGAGGAGGTCGAGCACCTCCAGGGTGAAGGCCAGACCGGCCGAGGGACCGCCGATGCGGTCAGAGGAAATGTCGACCTCGAAGGGGAAGTCGAAGCGGAAGTCACGGGTGCGCAGCGTGGCCCCCAGGAACGCCCGCCCCGCTTCCTCGGGGTCGGCGGCAAGGGTCACGGCCGCGGTGCGCTCCTCGGCCCCCCCCGATCGGATGACGACATCGACGCTGGCTCCCGGTTGTCGCCTGCCCAAGAGCCGGATCAGATCGCGGTGGGTGGGGACCACGTCCCCGTCGAAGCCGACGATGACGTCACCCGCGGCCAGTGCTCCGGCAGCCGGAGAGCCGGGGACGACTTGAACCACCTCCGCCCCGCTCCCGGTGACGGCGTCGTAGCCCAGCCTCTCCAAGGCGACCGCCACCGCCTGGCGCTTCGAGTCGTCCATCTGCCGCAGATTGAACGCCCGGAGGTCCCCACCGTCGACGCTGGGAGGCAGGACCCGGTCGCGCTCGACCACATCTACGCTGGGATCGAGCCAGCCCCGCACCGCTGCCAGTGCGCTGACCGGCCGCAGGCTGACGGTGGTCAGGGAGATCGTGCCCTGGGGGGGGAAGCTGGGCACATCGACGACCTTGACCAGCCCGGCCAGGTCCACCGCCGAACCGGGAGAGATGGCGTAGTAGGGAACGGCCACCACCGCAGACCCGAGGGTGAGCACCAAGAGCAGCCCCAGCACGAGGACGAGCCGGCGGCCGCGATGCGACGACTGCTCGGGGGGCGCTCCGGGGCCGTCTGCCTCGGCCGGTACGATCGTGGTCACGGTGTTCACGGTGATGGTCTGCCTCGTCGTCGTCGCCTTGTCGGGGGCCGCTGTGCTCCGCATAACGCTGGGCGATGACCCCCAGCGTGCCACGACACCACCGCGACCAGGCGTCGAGGACCTTGCTGAACGACCGGAGGACCCGTCGCTGACCCCCTCCCAAGCGGGTCCTGAGGTCGACGGCGCTGCCGGACCCCGGCCTGGCGGTGGCGATGCCCGCGCATCCGGCAGCGACGGGCCAGGATCGGAGACACCACCGGCGGTGCTGGTGGAAGCGCCGCCGGTGCCGCCGGCGACCCGCAGGCCATCGGACCCAGCGGTCTCGACGGCACCGGTGCCGGTGCCGGGGCCGGCTCAGGCTGGGGCCGGACGTCCGGACCGGGACGATGGAGTGGCGGCGGGACGAGTCGGTCCAGGCAGCCGATTGCGTTCAGGCGTTCTGCTTGTGGTCCTGCTCGCCACCCTGGGGGCGGTTCTGGCCATGCTGGTGGCCGTCACCTTGGTGTTGTTGGTGCTCGCCCTTCAAGCGGCTCTGGGGTGAAGGAGGTCGACCACCGGCGTCGACGAGCAGCGGCCATCGCCGGCCATGAGGGGGACCACGGTGCTGCTCGCCGCCTGCTCGCAGATCCCGATCCAGCGACCCGGGCCACGTCCATCGCCGCCCTGGCCCGGATGGGGTCGCTCGACGACGGCTCTCTGGCCGACGCCCTGGCTGATCCGTCCTCGCTGGTGCGCCGGCGGGCGGCCACGCTGGCCGTGGCCCATCCGGCGATCTCCCTGCTCCCGCTGCTCGACGATCCCGAGGGTGATGTCGCCGAGGAGGCGGCGTGGGCCTGCGGCGAGCGGTCCCCGGCCGAGCCGGGGGCCGTCGGGGCGCTGGCCCGGATGGTGATCGAGCACCTCGACCCCCTCTGCCGGGAGGCTGCCGTCGCCGCCCTCGGGGCCATCGGCGACACGAAGGGCCTCCCCGCGGTGCTGGCCGCCACCGCCGACCGGGTCGCCGTCCGTCGCCGTGCCGTGATCGCCCTGGCCGCCTTCGAAGGACCCGAGGTCGACGCTGCCAGACAGCGGGCGGCGACCGATCGCGACTGGCAGGTCCGCCAAGCGGCCGAAGACCAATTGTAGCCGCCAAGCAGAGGTTCGACGGTGATGACTACATGAACATGGTCTTCAACGAGTCGTAGGCCTCGATGCAACGGCCGGCGCCGAGGACCACACACTCGAGGGGGGCATCGACGAGGTGCACGGGGATGTTGGTCTCCTCGGCGATGCGCTGGTCGAGGCCCCGCAGCATCCCCCCACCGCCAACCAGGTGGATCCCGTGGTTGATGAGGTCCTGGGCCAGCTCGGGCTGGGCCTGGCCCAGGCAGGAGACGACGGAATCACACACGGCGCTGATCTGGTCGTCGAGGGCCGAGCGCACCTCGCCAGGCGACAGGATGACGGTCTTGGGAAGACCACTCATGAGATCGCGACCGCGCACCTCGGCCTTGACCTCGTCGGGAGCGGGCCAGGCCGAGCCGATGGCCATCTTGATCTCCTCGGCGGTGCGCTCGCCCACGGCGATCCCGTACTCCCTCTTGACATAGGCCTGGATGGCGTAGTCGAGGTCGAACGAGCCGAGGCGGATGGCCCGCAGGGCAACGATCCCACCCAGCGAGATCACCGCCGTCTCCGACGTGCCTCCCCCGATGTCGACCACCATGTTGCCGAACGGCTCGTTGACCGGCAGGCCGGCGCCGATGGCTGCGGCCATGGGCTGGCCGATGAGCTGGGCGTCAGCAGCACCGGCTCTCCGGGCAGCCTCGGTCACGGCCCTACGCTCCACCTCGGTGATTGCCGACGGCACGCAGATCACCACCCGGGGCCGGTTGAACCGGCTGACCCCGGCCCGGTTGAGCAGGAGGCGGATCATGCGCTGGGTCACGTCGAAGTCAGTGATGGCGCCCTTGCGCAGCGGGCGCACTGCTTGGATGTAGCCGGGCGTACGCCCGATCATCTGCCAGGCTTCCTGGCCCATGGCCAGCACGTCGCCGGTCTTGACATTGAGGGCGATGACCGAAGGCTCGTTGAGCACGATGCCCTGGCCCTTGGCGTAGACCAGGGTGTTGGCCGTTCCCAGGTCGATGGCGAGGTCTCGAGCCACCGATGCCTACGCTCGCCGCTCGCTACGGCGATGAGAGCGGGGACGGGGCTGCGCTTCGGGCGCCAGGGCCTGCATCTCCCGGCTGAACTCGTCGATGCCCTGCTCCAGCGACTTCGGTTGGCGGTGCCACAGCCACAACCCGACCGAGCCGACCACGCTCAAGGTGAGGGCCGCCACCAGGAAGATCATCCCGCTCACGGCGACACCGGTTCGACGGTCACTACCGCCTGGGCGTGCTCTGACCAGCCCTGGCCGTCCTCCCAGGTCTCCCGCTTCCAGATGGGTACGGTCGACTTCAAGGTGTCGATGCAGAACCGGGCAGCCGAAAACGCCTCCTCACGGTGAGGAGCCGCCGCGGCCACCACGACGGAGACCTCGCCCAGGCGAAGGAGCCCGATGCGGTGCAGGAGGGCGAGCCGGCCAGCCGTGGGCCAGCGCCCTCGGGCCTCCTCGGCCACTGCGGCCAGACGGGGCTCCACCTGTTCGGTGTAGGCCTCGTACTCCAGGCTGGAGACAACCGGTCGATCCTCCTCGTGGTCTCTCACGGTGCCCGTGAACAGCACCACCGCGCCACAATCGGGTCGGATGGCCCACTCGACCACATCACCGACGGGAAGCACCTGGTCGGTCAGCGCCACCCAGGTGTGGCCGGTGGGCGGGCGCAACATCCTCCCATGCTATTCCGCCGGCGCTCCGCTGCCCGCCAGCGCCGAAGGCCGGGCGCGGCCGGCCCACCCGGTTCCCGGCTGAGGTGCAGCGGGAACGGGTAGTCCGTTCTCATGGCCTCCTTCCTCCGACCACCAGCCCCGCCTGGCCCGCGCTCGTGCCCGACGACCCCACCCTCGCTGACCTGTCACTGCCGCTGCCGACTGCCAGGCGTGCGACCTGTGGCGCCTGGGCACCCAGACCGGGTTCGGCTACGGCCTCCCCGACGCCGACATGGTGCTGGTGGGCGAGCAGCCCGGCGACCGTGAGGACCGGGAGGGCAAGCCCTTCGTCGGTCCCTCCGGCCAGCTCCTCGATCGAGCCCTGGAGGCAGCAGGGATCGACCGACGACAGACCTACGCTACGAACGTGGTCAAGCACTTCAAGTGGACGCCACGAGGCAAACGCCGCCTGCACCAGAGCCCCAACGCCGCCGAGCAGGCCGCCTGCCGCCCTTGGTTGGAAGCCGAGCTGGCCACGGTTCAGCCCACGGTGGTGGTGGCCCTGGGGGCGACCGCAGCCAAGTCGCTGCTGGGAAGCAGCTTCCGGGTGAGCCGCGACCGGGGTCGATTCATCGAGTCCCCATTGGCCTCCTACGTGTTGGCCACGGTCCACCCGTCGTCGATCCTGCGTACCCATGACCAGCAGCGTCAAGCGGCCATGCAGGGGCTCATCGACGACCTGGCGGTGGCGGCCACCGTCCTGCCGTGAAGGTATCTACCACCATCGGGGCCCGGCCCCAGGAGGTCTGGGCCCACCTCGCCGACATCGGGTCCCACGTCGAGTGGATGGTCGACGCCGACGCCATCCGCTTCACCTCACCCCAGCGCCACGGCGTGGGAACCCGCTTCGACTGCGACACCCGGATAGGTCCGTTCCGCCTCACCGACCGCATCGAGGTCGTCGAGTGGGAAGAAGGACGCCTGATCGGGGTGACCCACCAGGGCCTGGTCGCCGGCACCGGGCGCTTCAGCCTCGAGCGCCTGGGCCGGGGCGAGCGGACCCTGTTCACCTGGGAGGAAGAGCTGGCCTTCCCCTGGCGGCTGACCACCCCGGTGCTGGGCGCCATCTGGCGCCGCAACCTGGCTCGCCTCAAGGCGAGGATCGAGTGCGACATGTGATCCCCTCGGGCCCTGATCCCGCATTTGTGGACGCTGCAGGTTGCTCAGCAACAACGATCGCCCAGGAATCAGGCCGATTGGCGTTGGCGCCGGGCCAGCGCCTGGGCGGTGCGGGCCACGATGTGGGACGTCGGGGAGTTGGTGGTGAAGTGCAACATCAGCCAGCCGGCGACGGCGAGGTCGTTGCCCCGAAGGCGGTCGTCGTCGAAGGTCGAACGGATACGTCCGTGTTCGGCGAAGCCGTCGAACTCCAGACCCACCAGCTCGTCAGGGTAGGCGTAGTCGATGAACCGCTCACGACCGCCGATCACGACCCGATGCTGCTGGACGGGCACGGCGAGACCGGCCCGCACGAGGATGCCAAGCACCCCCAGCTCCCGGTCGTTGGCACCGGGGTCGTAACCAGGGAGCCGGTCCCCCAGGACGGCTCGCAGCGGCAGCAGGGTACGGCCGCCCCCGTGGTCCAGCCGACCTACGCAGAAAGCCAGACCGGCGATCGTAAGAAGGTCTCGCCGCAGGGCGTCATCGACAGCACGAGACAGGCTGCGCCGGCTCATGTGAGGGGCACAGTCCACCAGCGTGCGGGCCACGCTCGTCGACGGGACAAGTCGCGTCCGGGTGAGGTCGGCCCTCGGCAATTGAACGGTCCGATGCTGGTCCACTCCAACCAGGCGAACTCGCCGGGACTCATGGGTTAGCACCTCGATCACCTCCCTGGTGGGCACCCGTAGCCCCCACAGCGCCGCCGCCGTTCGATGCGACGCCCAGCAAGCGCAGCCGACGGCCAGACAAGTCGCCAGCGCCGCTTGTTCCAGAGTCGGCCGGACCCCGGACAGGGCGTATACCGAGCGGCGTACCGTCAGCCAGTCGCCTCGGCTGAGGCGCGTCCTGATCCCCATGGGAGACTGGCCTACGGCCATGGCCTGGCGCCGGGTGATGAGCCCGTGCTGGCTGCGATGCAACTGGGCCAGGTCCGCCTCCACGTCCATGTCACCGATCTTGCCAATGAGGTGTGACACTTACTTACCGTCGGTGCAGACCGTTTCACCCCCGCTTCGGCATTGCTGGGCGCTGGAGGTTGCTCAGCAACAACAATTGCCCAGGAATCAGGGGGGGGTCGGGTGGGTCGCTGGTTCGGGCGGCCGGCTCACTCCAGAGGGGCCAGCCAGATCACGCCGAGGGGCGGGAGCGTGAGGACCACCGAGTGGTCCTCACCGTGCCAGGAAAGGGCCTCGGCTTCGAGGACGGGGCCGACCTCGACCCCGCTGCCGTTGAAGCAGTCGGCGTCGGTGTTGAGCAACACTTCCCAGCGGCCACCAGACGGCAGCCCCACCCGGTAACCGTAGCGGGGAACAGGGGTGAAGTTGGCCAGGCAGGCGACCGGGCGACCCCCGACGTCGTCGCCGACGGGCAGGCGCAGGAACGAGTAGCAGCTCTGGTCAGCATCGTTGGCGTCGATCCAGCGGAACCCGGCCGCCTCGAAGTCACCGCTCCACAACGCCGGCTCACTGCGGTGCAGGCGGTTGAGGTCGGCCACCAGGGCCTGGACCCCGGCGTGACCGGGATCGTCGAGCAGGTGCCAGTCGAGGCTGCGCTCGTGGCCCCACTCCCGCCCCTGGGCCAGCTCGCACCCCATGAACAGCAGCTGCTTGCCCGGATGCGCCCACATCCAGCCGTACAGCGCCCGCAGGTTGGCCAACTTCTGCCACGCGTCACCCGGCATCTTGGCCAGCAACGACCCCTTGCCGTGCACCACCTCGTCATGCGACAGCGGCAGCACGAAATTCTCGCTGAAGGCGTAGAGCAGCCCGAAGGTGAGCAGGTGGTGGTGGAAGCGGCGGTGGATCGGATCCTTGGAGAAGTAGTCGAGGGTGTCGTGCATCCACCCCATGTTCCACTTGTGGCCGAAGCCCAGCCCCCCTACGTAGACCGGACGGCTCACGCCCGGCCAGGCAGTTGACTCCTCGGCGATGGTCAGCACCCCCGGGTGGCGCCCGTGCATGAGGGTGTTGAAGTCCTGGAGGAACGACACCGCCTCCAGGTTCTCCCGCCCTCCGTGGCAGTTGGGGACCCATTCGCCCTCCTTGCGGGAGTAGTCGAGGTAGAGCATCGAGGCCACGGCGTCTACCCGCAGCCCGTCGACGTGGAGCTCCTCCACCCAGTACTGGCCGCTGGCCGCCAGGAAGTTGCGCACCTCGTTGCGCCCGAAGTTGAACACCAGGGTCCCCCAGTCGGGGTGCTCGCCCTGACGGGGGTCGGCGTGCTCGTAGAGCGCGGTCCCGTCGAATCGGGCCAACGCCCAGTCGTCCTTGGGGAAGTGCGCCGGCACCCAGTCGACGATGACGCCGACACCACGGGCATGGAAGGCGTCGACCAGGGCCCGAAAGTCGTCGGGGGGCCCGAAGCGGGCCGTGGGGGCGAAGTAGCTCGAGACCTGGTAGCCCCACGACGGGGCGTAAGGGTGCTCAGCCACCGGTAGCAGCTCCACGTGGGTGAAGCCGGCTTCGGCCACGTAGTCGACCAGCTCGGTGGCCAACTCGCGGTAGGTGAGAGGGCGGTCGCCCTCCTCGGGCACCGTCCGCCACGAGCCCAGGTGGACCTCGTAGACTGACAGGGGGCGCCGCAGTGGGTCGGTGGCGGCCCTCGCCTCCATCCAGTCGGCGTCGCCCCAGGCGTACCCCGGGGCGTTGACCACGCTGGAGGTGCCCGGGGGCACCAGGGCCTCGAAGGCGACGGGGTCGGCCTTGAGCAACAGGTGCCGGTCATGGGTCAGGATCTCGTACTTGTAGCAGGCACCGGCGCCGACTCCCGGGAGGAACAGCTCCCACACCCCGCTTGAACCCAGCGATCGCATGGGATGCAGGCGGCCGTCCCACCCGTTGAAGTCGCCCACCACCCGCACCGCCCGGGCCGATGGGGCCCACACCGAGAACGAGGTACCAGTCGCTCCCTGGTGGGTGCGCACCTGGCTGCCCAACACCCTCCACAACGCCTCGTGGCGGCCCTCACCCAGCAGGTGCAGGTCGAGGTCGCCGACCGTCGGCCAGAACCGGTAGGCGTCTTCGATCTCGAAGCGCTGACCGTCAGGGTAGGAGACCTCCAGCCGATAGGGCGGGGCTTCGCCGGCCCCGGGAAGCTCGACGGCGAACACCCCGCCCGGGTGGACCTCCTTCATGGTGTGACGGGCACCGTCGTCGAGGACCAGGGCCATGGCGGAGGCATCGGGTCGGTAACCCCGCACCACCGTCGTCGGGCGCTTGCCGCCGCCGCGGTGCGGTCCCAGCGCGCGGTGGGGGTCGCCGTGCTCGCCGGCCACCAGCCGGTCGAGCTCGACCAGCATGGTCTCAGGAGAAGGCACCATCACGATCCGGCCTGCAAGACGTGGCGCTTTCCCGCTCGTACCGCAGGCCAGAACGGGAGATGAAGCTGGCGGTGGGTGTGGCGGGAGGCCAGAACCAACGGTGGTGATGACGGCGACGGCTTCAAGCGATGGCCTCCAGGATGCGGTGGACGGCGGACAGGGGTATGCCCACCCACTCGGGGCGGTGGGACTGCTCGTAACCGACCTCGTAGACGGCCTTGTCGAGCTCGAAGGCAGCCTGTACGAGCTGGCGGTCGGCATCGGCGCCGGGCAGAACCGCCCCAACTCCGTCGGTCTCCAGGTAGCCGGCCACGAAGGCGGCGGCGTTGTGCTGCTCCCAGGCGTCGGCCAAGCCCAACAGCTCGGGGTCGGGCTCGGGCCCCCACTCCTGGACGGCGACCTGAGGGGCGTAGTGGAAGGACCGCACCAGGCCGGCCACGTCCCGTAGCGGCGACGACGGCCGACGGCGCTCGCCGAGGGGACGGTCGGGCTCACCCTCGAAGTCGAGCACGTACCACCCGGCGTCGGTGCGCATGACCTGACCGAGGTGGAAGTCGCCATGCACCCTGATGGCCGGGCCGGGGTCGACGATCTCTCGCAGGCGCTGGTAGACCCTGCGCACCCGGTCGGTCTCTACGCCCGGAAGACGCACCCGGGCCAGATGGGCCTCCATGTCCTGTGCCCATCGGCTGGCGTCGGCGGGACCGCCCCCGAAGGCCTCGGCCAGGGCCAGATGCATCTCGGCGGTGATGGTTCCCAGACGACGGGCATCAGGGGCGAAGTCGGCCCCGGCCTCGCCCGGCGGGCAACGCCGGTCGTAGAGGTCGCGCAGCGAGATCAAGGCCAGGGCGAAGCCCTCGGAGCCCCCGACCAGGAACTGGTTGACCACGGCGAAGTCGACATCGTCACCCCGCCACTCGGCCACCGGCTCGGCCACGTGGGTGAAGCCCACCCCCACCAGAGCCCGGGTCACCTCGGCGTCAGGGTTGGGGCCGTCGGCAAGGCGCCGGAACAGCTTCATGATGAGGCGCTCGTCGAACACCACCGAGGTGTTGGACTGATCCGCGCCCAGGTAGCGGGCTCGTTCCACCTCCTCACCAGGGGCCATGTGGTGGAGAAGGGACACGGCCAGCTCGGGGTCGATGGCGGCGTCGTAGGCCAAGGCCGTCCCCAGATCGCTGTCGAGCTCGCTCACGATGGCCTCGGGCTTGCCCTCGAGGAACGCCTCCCGACTGCCGACAGGGCGCAGCCCGAGCACCACCTGGTAGGTGGCGTGGTCGGGCAACCCGTCGCCCAGGGTGCGGGCTTCGACCAGGACCTGGAGCAACACCGGCCATCCGTCCTCGCGCAGCGTGGTCATCGACGCCACCGCCAAGTCGGCGGGCACGCACTGCGAACCGGCGAACCAACGCTGCCTGGGCAGGTAGTCAGCCAGAGCTGTGGTGAGCGCCTGGGGGTCGATCATCGCTCGTCCAACAGCTGGAACCAGTAGAAGCCGAAGGGGGCGAGGGTGACGAAGTAGGGCAGCTCGCCGATGGGCGGAAAGCGGACCCGGCCCAGGAGCTCGTGGGGGACGAAGCCCTCGTAGTGGCCCAGGTGGAGCTCGACGGGCTGAGCGAAGCGGCTGAGGTTGTTGATGCACATGACCACGTCGTCAGAGTCGTTGGCGGCTGAGTCGGTGGAGGCCCGCACGAAGGCCAAGGCCGAGGGGTTCTCGGCCGAGAGCACCTCGAAGCTGCCGGTGCCGAACTCAGGGTGCTGCTTGCGGACCTCGAGCATCCGCTTGACCCAGTACAGCAAAGAGCTCTGGTCTCGGGTGTTGGCTTCCACGTTGACCGCTTGGTACCCGTAAACGGGATCCATCAACGGCGGCAGGTAGAGCTGGGCGAAGTCGGCCCGGGAGAACCCGGCGTTGCGGTCGGGCGACCACTGCATGGGCGTACGCACCCCGTCCCGGTCGCCCAGGTAGATGTTGTCGCCCATGCCGATCTCGTCGCCGTAGTACATGATGGGCGAACCAGGGAGGCTGAACAGCAGGGCGTGGAGCAGCTCGGCCACCCGCCGGTCGTTGTCGATCAACGGGGCCAGGCGCCGGCGGATCCCCACGTTGCGCTTCATCCGCGGGTCCCTGGCGTACTCGGCGTACATGTAGTCCCGCTCCTCGTCGGTGACCATCTCGAGGGTGAGCTCGTCGTGGTTGCGCAAGAAGAGGGCCCACTGGCACCCGGGCGGTATCTCGGGGGTCTGGGCCAGGATCTCGGTGATGGGGTAGCGCTGCTCCCGGCGCAGAGCCATGAACATGCGGGGCATGAGCGGAAAGTGGAAGCACATGTGGCACTCGTCGCCCGAGCCGAAGTAGTCCACGACGTCGGCCGGCCACTGGTTGGCCTCGGCCAGCAACACCCGCCCCGGGTACATCGACTCCACCTCCTTGCGCACCCGGCGCAGGTAGTCGTGGGTCTCGGGCAGGTTCTCCCCGTTGGTGCCGTCGCGCTCGAAGAGGTAGGGAACGGCGTCGAGGCGGAAGCCGTCAAGGCCGATGTCGAGCCAGTACCTGACCACGTCGAGCATGGCGTCGCCGACCTCGGGGTTGTCGTAGTTGAGGTCGGGCTGGTGGTGGAAGAAGCGGTGCCAGTAGTACTGGCCCCGTCCGGCGTCGAAGGTCCAGTTGGAAGGCTCAGAGTCGACGAAGATGACGCGCGCCTCGGGCCAGCGCTGGTCGTCGTCGTTCCAGACGTACCAGTCGGCCCGGGGGTTGGTGCGATCCTGGCGGGACTCGACGAACCAGGGGTGGGCGTCGCTTGTGTGGTTCATGACCAGGTCGGCGATGACCCGGATGCCCCGACGGTGGGCCTCCTCGATGAAGGCCACGGCATCACCCAGGTCGCCGTACTCGGAGTGCAGGGTGAAGAAGTCGCTGATGTCGTAGCCGCCATCACGCATTGGCGACTTGTAGAAGGGCAGGAGCCAGATGCAGTCGACCCCCAGCCACTGCACGTAGTCGAGCTTCTCGGTCAGGCCCCGCAGGTCACCTATCCCGTCATTGTTGCCGTCGTTGAAGCCTTGGACCAGCACCTCGTAGAACACGGCGGTCTGGAACCACCGCAGATCGGCGGTGAGCCCGGCGCTGCCCGAGGGCACGCCGCTGAAGGCCGACTCGGTCATCCCGGTGGCGGTCGGAGGTGGAGCACGTGGCCGGGCAGCTCAGCCGGGTCCAGGCGGACGTAGGGACGGGCGCCCTGCCACGTCCAGGTGGCGCCGGTCAGCTCGTCGTGGGCCTCGAAGGGCTCGTCCCAAGTCAAGCCGAGGATCTCCAGGTCGAGGGTGAGGGTGTCCTCCTGGACCCGGTCGGGGTCGAGGTTGACAACGCACAGCACCACGTCGTCACCACTGTCGCTGATCCGGGAGTAGACGATGATGGCGTCCTTGCTGGAGGTGTGGAATCGGGTGTTGCGCAGGTTCTGCAACCCGGGGTGGTCTCGACGGATCTGGTTGAGCCGGCGGACGAAGGCCGACAACGGCCCGGCCTCCTCGTCCCAACCCCGAGGCTTGAGCTCGTACTTCTCGGAGTTCCGGTACTCCTCGTTGACCTCGCTCTGGGGCTCGTTCTCACACCACTCGTAGCCCCGGTAGATGCCATAGCTCGGCACCAGGGTGGCGGCGAGGAGCAGACGCATCCGGAACGCCGCCGGCGACCCTTCGCGCAGCGGGGCGGACAGGATGTCGGGGGTGTTGGGCCAGAAGTTGGGTCGCATGAAGTCGGCGCTGGGGCTGGTGCTGAGCTCGGTGACGTAGTCGCTGAGCTCGCCCTTGGTGGTGCGCCAGGCGAAGTAGGTGTAGCTCTGGCTGAAACCCACCTCGGCCAGCTTGGCCATGATCTTGGGCCGGGTGAAGGCCTCGGCCAGGAAGAGCACGTCGGGGTGGGCGGCCTGGACCTCGGGGATCACCCAGGCCCAGAAGGCCATGGGCTTGGTGTGGGGGTTGTCGACACGGAAGATGCGGACCCCGTGGCCGATCCAGAACAGCATGATCTCCCGGCACGCCTCCCACAGCGCCACCCGGTCGGAATCGTCGGGCGGCCAGAAGTTGATGGGGTAGATGTCCTGGTACTTCTTGGGAGGGTTCTCGGCATAGCGGATGGAGCCGTCGAAGCGATGGTGGAACCACGACGGGTGCTCGCCGACCCAGGGATGGTCGGGGGAGCACTGCAGGGCGTAGTCGAGGGCGATCTCCATCCCCTGGGCCTGGGCCTCGGCGACCATGGCGTCGAACTCGGTGAAGGTGCCGAGGTCGGGCTGCAGGGAGGTGTGCCCACCTTCGTCGCTGCCGATGGCCCAGGGGCTTCCGACGTCATCGGCGGTCGCTTGCAGCGTGTTGTCGGGGCCCTTTCGGTGACTGCGGCCGATGGGGTGGACAGGAGGCAGGTACACGACGTCGAAGCCCAGCTCGGCGATGGAGGCGAGCCGCTTGGTGACCCCGGCGAGGCCACCCTCGGACCGGGGGAACAGCTCGTACCAGGCGCTGAAGCGAGCCCTGACACGATCGACCCACACCGTCAGGGGGTCGGAGGTGGTGACGTGGTCCAGGGAGACGCCGGCCACGGCTGCGGCCACGGCGTCGTCGAGGCCGGCGTTGAGCCGGACCTCCACGTTGCAGGCCGACCGGCGCAGGGCCCGGGCGGCGTCGTCGACCAGTCCACGGCGCTCTTGGGCCAGCTTGGGGCGGAGTGCGTCGAGCAGGCGGGCGCCCTCCTCCAACTCGACGGTCACGTCCTGGCCGGCACCGGCCTTGGCAGTGATGTCGTGGCGCCAGGTGGCGAAGCGGTCGGGCCAGGCCTCGATCACCACCTGGTGGGCGCCGATGTCGTCGTCACCGTCGAAGACCACCTCCGCTTCCCAACGGTCGTTGCCCACGTTGGCCAGGGAGGTGTAGCCCCGGTTGCGCCGGCTCCCCGCCCGGCGGGTGAAGACACGGGCGGCCAGCACGTCGTGGCCGTCAGCCAGGATGTCGGCCGAGACGGTCACCGCCTCGCCCACCGATGCTTTGGCCGGGAAGGCGCCGGTCGGGGTCCGGGGCCTGACGATGTCGATCACCATGCGCGCCAGCACTCCCCCAGCCCTACCAGGTTCTGGTGGCGCTGTGAAACCGGGGGATGAACCGCTGGACCCTCCCGCTCAGGGATCCAGGAGGCGACAGTCGATGCCCTCGGCCTCGGCGGCGGACATCACCGCGGGGTTATCGTTCCCCGCCGCCAACCGGATGACGGAGGCGAGGCTGAGGGCAGCGGCGATCGCCTCGAGCGACAGGAGGTTCAGCCGGTGGCGCTCGACCAGCTCGGCCATCTCCGGGGCCAATCCCCTGAAGCTGAGCATACCGACGGTGTCCGGCAAGGCCGTGAGGGCGGCGACCGCCTCGGTTCGGGCCGGCTCGGGTGCCGACGCCAGCGGACCCGACAGGGCGCCGGTGACCCTCGCCGAGCGGCTGGCGTGGCAGAGCCGGTAGTACCAGAGCCCCGTGGTGTACAGGTCGCCCTCCCGGTGGGCGGATCGCAACTCATCGGGCGCCCGACCGAGGAGCACGCTCAGCAGCAGCCGATCGTCGGCGAGCACGGCCGTCAAAGGTCGTCTTGGTTGGCGAGGTCCGGATCGTCGATGTCGGCCACCGCCGCCTCGTACCTCCCGTCGCCAACGGCATCAGCCAGCGCACGACGAGCAGCGGCGATGCCGCCTGGCACCAAGAGAATGGCCTCACCGAGGTCAATGGCGCCTATCCGGCCCCCATCGGCCAGTCCCCACCGCCGTCGAGCCGCTGCCGGCATGCTCATCTGCCCCCGGTAGGACACCTTTACGTCACTGATCTTCGACATTTCCCGCATTGTAACCGTGGCCAGGGTACAACGAACATCGGCGGGCGCCGCAACACCTGGCGCCGGGAGGCGAAGGCAGCCGATGCCCGCTACGGTCCTGCGGCGATGAAGGCCCTGCGCAGCTTCACCGTCCGGCCCCGCCTGCCCGAGGCCCTCGCCGGCCTCGAGGACCTGGCCATGAACCTGCGCTGGGCGTGGGACGAGCGCACCCGTGACCTGTTCCGCTGGGTTGACCCCGACGCCTGGGAGAGCGGGCGCCACGATCCGGTGCGCCTCCTCGGCGCCGTGAGCCGGGGCCGGCTGGCCGAGCTGGAGGCCGACCCGGGCTTTCGCTCCTTCCTGGGCGAGGTGCACGACGCCCTTCGCCGCTACTGCGAGCGGCCCCGCTGGTTCCAGAGCCACGGCACCACCGCGCTGCGCTCGGTCGCCTACTTCTCCCCGGAGTTCGGGCTGGCCGAGGCCCTGCCCCAGTACTCGGGCGGCCTCGGGGTGCTCGCCGGCGACCACCTCAAGGCAGCCAGCGACCTTGGGGTCCCCCTCGTCGGCGTCGGCCTCTTCTACCGCCACGGCTACTTCCGCCAGTCGCTCAACAGCGACGGCTGGCAACAGGAGCGCTACCCCAGCCTGGATCCCTTCGCCATGGCCGTGCGTCCAGTCAACGGCATCCGGATCAGCGTCGACCTGGCCGGCTCGCCGCTCGGCGCCCGGGTGTGGCTGGCCGAGGTCGGCCGGGTCCGGCTGTACCTCCTCGACGCCGACGTCGAGGAGAACGACGCCGAGGGCCGCAGCGTGACCGACCGGCTCTACGGAGGCGACACCGAGCACCGCCTGCGCCAGGAGATCCTGCTCGGCATCGGCGGGGTGCGGGCGCTGGAGGCCATGGGCGAACCGGCCCAGGTGTTCCACACCAACGAGGGCCATGCCGGGTTCCTCGGCCTCGAGCGCATCCGCCAGGTCGTAACCAACCACGGCCTGACCTTCGCCGATGCCCTCGAAGCGACGCGCTCCGCCAGCATCTTCACCACCCACACCCCCGTTCCCGCCGGCATCGACCGCTTCCCCCGCGCCCTCATGTCCCGCTACTTCGACAGCTGGACGACTGCATGCGGGGTCAGCCTCGACGCCCTCATGGCGCTGGGCCACCAGCCCGATGACCCCCCCGACGCCCCCTTCAACATGGCGGTGATGGGACTGAAGCTGGCCGGGCGTGCCAACGCCGTGTCGAAGCTTCACGGCGAGGTGAGCCGAGCCATGTTCGCCCCTCTATGGCCGGGTGCGCCGGTCGACGAGGTGCCCATCACGTCGGTCACAAACGGGGTCCACGCCCAGACCTGGGTGTCCTCGGAGATGGACGACCTGCTCGGCCGCCACATCCTCCCCGAGTGGCACGAGGCCGGGCCCGACCGCTGGGCCCGAGTGGCTCGCATCGGCGACGACGAGCTGTGGCGGGTGCGCGACCAGGGCCGGGAGCGGTTGGTGGCCTTCGTCCGCCAACAGCTGCGGGCCTCGTTGACCTCTCGGGGCCTGAGCTGGTCCGACACCGCCTGGTGTGACGAGGTCCTCGACCCCAAGGCCCTCACCGTGTGCTTCGCCCGCCGCTTCGCCACCTACAAGCGGGCCAACCTCCTGTTGAGCCAGCCCGAGCGCCTCCGAGCGCTGCTGGCCTCACCCGAGCGCCCCGTGCAGTTCGTCTTCGCCGGCAAGGCCCACCCCGCCGACGACCTGGGCAAGGAGATGATCCGACAGATCGTGTCGTTCTCCTCCCAACTCGACGTCCGCCACCACGTCGTGTTCGTCCCCGACTACGACATCGCTGTGGCCCGCACCCTGTACCAGGGCGCCGACGTGTGGCTCAACAACCCAAGGCGCCCGCTGGAGGCGTGCGGCACCAGCGGCGAGAAGGCCGCTCTCAACGGATCGCTCAACTGCTCGGTCCTCGACGGGTGGTGGGACGAGATGTTCAACGGCGACAACGGGTGGGCCATCTCCTCAGCGGAGGGGATCGACGACCTGACCAAGCGGGACCAGGTGGAGGCCGACAGCCTGTTCTCCCTGCTGGAGGACCAGATCGTCCCCATGTTCTACGAGCGCACCCAGGGACCGGTGCCCCGCCGTTGGGTGCAACACATCAAGGCGTCGCTGGCCTCCCTCGGTCCCCAGGTCTCTGCCAGCAGGATGGTCCGTGACTACGTCGAGATGCTGTACGAGCCCACCGCCGCCCGAGCCGATGCCCTGGCCGGGGACGACTACAGGCGGGCCCGGAAGCTGGCGACGTGGAGGGAGCGGGTCGCGGGAGCCTGGAAGGGCGTCCACGTCGACGCCATCGAGACCGACCCCAGCGCTCCCGACCTCGACACCGAGCGGGAGGTGGAGGTCGTCGTCGCCCTCGGCGACCTCGAGGCCGATGACGTCGAGGTCCAGCTCCTGCACGGGCCCGTGGGCAACAACGACGAGCTGGGTGCCGTAGGCGTGGTCACCATGGCCCTCGCCGGCCCGGCCGAAGACGCCCACCTGCGCTACCGGGGTCGGGTGGGCTGCGACCGGCCTGGTCGCTACGGCTTCACCGTCCGGGTGGTCCCGGCGCATCCCGACCTGGTGTCCTCCGTCGAGCTCGGTCGGGTGGCCTGGGGGTGAGAGTCGCCGCCGAACCAGAGGTTCGGGTTTCGCCGCCGAACCAGAGGTTCGGGTTTCGCCGCCAAACCAGAGGTTCGGCGGCGAACTAACGGTGCTCCCGCTGGCCGGCAGAGC
>JBPCJK010000007.1:0-3091 GCA_051005375.1 Acidimicrobiales bacterium | reverse complement strand
GTTGTTGAGGGCGTCGAAGATGATCGAACCGACCACGCGAGAGCCATCACCGTCGAAGCGGCCCTCGACGTCGCCGTGACGAAGCAGGACCATCGCCCGATCGGAGAGCCTTCGTGTGTTAACCTTGACCTTGCTGCCGTGGGGGTGGCGATTTTGGGGGGCGCCCTTCGGGGCGCCTTTCCGCGTCATGCCGAATTCCGGCGGGCTCGGGCCGACCGGTAGGCCAGGTCGGTGAAGTACGCCTTCTTGGCGTGCTCAGCCCGACGGTGGCGCTCGGCCTCGGGCAGGACGCCTTCGGGGTCGACCTGCCGCTCAAAGCGAGCGAGCGCGGCGGCTCGGGCGGGGGCGGTGAGCGTGGCCGAGTCGTACTTGCTGTGGAGCGTGTGTGCAGCGAGACGCGCTCGTAGAGAGCGTTCGCTCGGGGACAGGGGCATGGGCTATCTCCAGATGACCCTGCCTGAGCCCGTATCGAGACGGGGGGCGAGTCAGTCTGGGCGCCCGAAGATGCCCGTGCTGGTTATCTCTGAGCGCTACGCTACCACCGTGACCACGGTGGAGCCGGTTCTTCTCGACGCCGCCTACGTCGATGTTCGGTGCGCAGTCTGCGAACGCCACCGGCCCGGAGAGCGCGCCCCGCTGATGGGGCAGGTGCAGCATCGAGCCTGGGCCGACGGTACGGAAGACGGCTGGCAGCTATTGCGAGCGACGAGGGGCCGTCCGTCCTCGGTGCCAAGCGGCCCGAAGCCCGGGTCGATCAGGTACCGGTCGAGCCGGTGGGAGGTGTCGGTGTCGAGCACGAACCCGAACCGCCAGCTTCGGTGGAAGCCGGTCAACAATCCCTACGATCAGCTCAGCGCCGACGGGTCCGTAACCTTGACCTGTCGCCGGTCGAGCTGCTCCAACGCTCCCACGCGCAACGTGGGCAAGCTCATCGTTGCCGCTCAGCGTGCCCATCGCCGGGGCGATTCGGAGTTGTTCATCTGACCGTCCCGACCAGGGCGCTCACAGCCGATCTCCTGGGCTCAGGCGACGGTGGGCGTCCCGGGCTCGCTCGTCGGCGGCCGAGGCGGCGTAGCGGTTGAGCATGGCTCGCGAGCGCCAGCCCGCCAGGCGCATGAGGTCGCCCTCGTTCCCACCGTTGGCCAGCCAGGAGTGGGCGAAGGAGTGGCGGAGCTGGTGAGGGTGGATCGGCCCCAACCCGGCCTCGTTGCCCCTCCTGCGGAGCATCTGGGAGATGCCGGAGTCACCGAAGCGGCCCTTCTTCCCCAGCCACAACCATGGCAGGCTCGCACCAGCGTGGCGACGGCGCTCTCGTAGGTAGCGGTCGAGCGCGACGCCGGTCTTCGAGCCGAAGGGACAGGCCCGGGGCCGGCGTCCCTTGCCCAGCACGAGGATCACGTCGGTCTCGAGGTCGAGGTCTTCGAGGGTCAGGTTCCCCACCTCGCCCCGGCGGGCGCCGGTGTCGATGAACAGGCGGAGCAGGGCAGTGTCGCGCCGGGCCTCGAAGTCCTTGCCGGCGCAGCTTGCCAGCAGGGCGCGCAGCTGGTCCTCGGTGAGAACGGCGACCGGCACCTCGGGCACCATCGGCGGGCGCATGTTCGCCATCGGCGACACGGTGACCTCGCCCTCCTCGGCCAGGTAGGCGAAGAACAGCCGGCAGCACTTGTACCGGGTCTGCACGGTGGAAGGGGCGCAGCGGCCGGCCAGGTCGGCGAGGTAGGCCTCGACGTGCTCGCGGTGCACCCCGGCGGCGCCGGTGGGCATGCCGCTCGCGCGTAGGTAGGCCACGAGCTGGGCGACCGACTCGGCGTACTGCTCCCGCGTCTTCTCTGAACGGTTGAGCGCTCGTAGGCTTCGGGCCCAGGACGAGGCCAGGTCGCCGAGGTCATCGGGGGCCGTCTGGATCTTCGGGGAGGTTGTTCGGGTGGCTGGCATGGAGCGAAGTTATCACCTCTGACAGCGGTGTGCTAGTCTCTCCCCAAGACCGGAACCTACAAAGCAGCAGGTCAGACCACCTAAATGCGGGCGCTTAGCTCAGCTGGTTAGAGCACCTCCCTTACAAGGAGGGGGTCGGGGGTTCGAGTCCCTCAGCGCCCACCACCACGAAAGTGCTGGTAAGAGGCCATGTTCCCACTCGGGAGTGGGCCGGTTGCCCAAGCCGGGAGGCCGAGAATGGCCGGAAATGCGGCTCCCCTGACGTTCCGTGGGTGCCTGAGTAGCGCCATCCGCGAGCGCACCGTTCCCGCCTACGTCTTCGGGCTTCTCCAAGGTCCGAATCGCCAGGAGGGAACAGGGTGCGATCAACAAGGATATGGGCTTCGCTGTTGGGGTTGGTAGGCGTGGTCATCGAGGGCGTCGAGCTCGACGAGGAGGCCGAGGTCGTGGTGGTGTCGGTGCGGCCGAAGAAGGGGGCGGCCAAGCCTCGCTGCGGCCGGTGCGCCAAGCGCTGTGGCCGCTACGACAACGGAGAGGGCCGGCGACGCTGGCGGGCGCTGGACCTCGGCGTGGTCCTGGCCTACGTCGAGGCCGAGGCACCCCGGGTGTGCTGTAGAGATCATGGCGTGGTCGTCGCCCATCTGCCCTGGGCCCGCCATGGCGCCCGCCACACCAGGGCCTTTGACGACCAGGTGGCGTGGCTGGCGGTGCACACCTCCAAGACGGCGGTGACCCAGTTGATGCGGGTGGCGTGGCGCACGGTGGGAGCGGTGGTGGCCCGGGTGGTGGCCGAGTCACTGGAGGCCGTCGATCCCCTCGACGGCCTGGGCAGGATCGGGATCGACGAGATCAGCTACAAGCGCGGGCACCGCTACATCACTGTGGACGTCGACCACGACTCGGGTCGCCTGGTGTGGGCCGCTCCAGGGCGTGACGTCCACCCTTTCGAGCTTCTTTGACCTGCTCGGCGAGCAGCGTTGCCAGGAGGTCGGGCTCATGGTCCGCGCCGGTCGGTTCACGACCGGGGTTCCCGACGAATGGGAGCCCCGTGTTGGCTGTCTCAGCATCCTTGAACGCGAAGAGATCCTCGTCGGGCTCCGTGCCGGCGAGTCTCTGAGCGAGATCGCCCACCAGCTCGGTCGCTCAGCGTCAACGA
>JBPCJK010000006.1:0-5245 GCA_051005375.1 Acidimicrobiales bacterium | reverse complement strand
TCGTCCGCTGTCGTCGACGGCGGAGAAGCCTCGGGCGATCTGGCGCCGTGCGGGTCAGTGGGAGATGAGATCTGAGATCTTCACACACCCGACAGCCCAGGTGGTGGACCTACCTGAATGGTTACGGTTCGGTAGATGTGGAAAGCAGCTATTGCGAGAGCAACGCAGGAGGCGCGAGACTGAAGATGCACGGGCCAAGCCCGTTGCACCCCCCCAAAGCGCACGAGCCGACCGGCATCCGTACCAGCACGGATGCCGGTCGGTGACTGCACCACAGTTTCGGCGACTGCCGGTACCGTCAGGGCCCATGGCCGCCCAGTACATCTACACCACCCGCAACCTCGGACGGTTCCACCCGCCTGATCGCCAGGTGCTCGAGGACATCTCGCTGTCGTTCTACCCCGGCGCCAAGATCGGGGTGATCGGCGCCAACGGCTCGGGGAAGTCCTCCCTGTTGCGGATCATGGCCGGAGAGGACGACGGCTTCACCGGCGAGGCCCGGCTGAGCCCCGGCTTCAGCGTCGGCCACCTGCGTCAGGAGCCGCAGCTCGACGAGTCCAAAGACGTGCTCGCCAACGTGATGGACGGCGTGGCCGAGACCCAAGGGGTGCTCGACCGCTATGAAGCGGTCTGCGCCGCCTTCGGCGAGCCCGATGCCGACTTCGACGCCCTCCTCGCCGAGCAGGCCGAGCTCCAGGACCGCATCGACGCCGCCGGTGCCTGGGACCTGCAACGCAGCGTCGAGGTAGCCATGGACGCCCTCGGCGTACCGGCCGGTGACGCCTCGGTGGCAACGCTCTCGGGTGGGGAGCGTCGCCGGGTCGCCCTGTGCCGGCTCCTGCTCAGCCAACCCGACCTCCTGCTGCTCGACGAGCCCACCAACCACCTCGACGCCGAGTCGGTGGCCTGGCTCGAGCGCTTCCTGCAGGACTATGCCGGCACGGTGGTGGCCGTCACCCACGATCGCTACTTCCTGGACAACGTGGCCGGCTGGATACTCGAGCTCGACCGGGGACGGGGCTATCCCTTCGAGGGCAACTACTCGGGCTGGCTGGAGCAGAAGTCGGCCCGCCTGGCTACCGAGGAGAAGCAGGAGTCGGCGCGGCGACGCACCCTGGAGCGGGAGCTGGAGTGGGTGCACATGTCGCCCCGTGCCCGCCAGGCCAAGGGCAAGGCCCGCCTCCGGAGCTACGACCAGCTCCTGGCCGAGTCCATGTCCAACCAACGCTCAGGCGACAAGCTGGAGATCGCCATTCCCCCTGGTCCCCGTCTGGGCGATGTGGTGGTGGAGGCCGACCAGCTCCACAAGGGCTTCGCCGAGCGTCCCCTCATCGAGGACCTCACCTTCGCCCTGCCCCCGGCCGGCATCGTCGGCATCGTGGGGCCGAACGGGGCGGGCAAGACCACCCTGCTGCAGATGATGGCCACGGCCGCCGACGACGGGGCGACGACCCGGGTGGAGAAGCCCGACCGCGGCGAGCTCCGGGTGGGCTCCACCGTCGAGCTGGCCTACGTCGACCAGTCCCGGGCCGCCCTCGATCCCGCTCGCACCGTGTACGAAGAGATCACCGGCGGGGTCGACGAGCTGCGCGTCGGCGGGAGGGACGTCCACGGACGGGCCTACGTGGCCTCCTTCGGTTTCAAGGGGTCCGACCAGCAGAAGACCGTGGGGGTGCTCTCCGGGGGTGAGCGCAACCGGCTCCACCTGGCCAAGCAGCTCCTGGCCGGTTCCAACCTGCTCCTCCTCGACGAGCCCACCAACGACCTCGACGTCGACACCCTCCGGGCGCTGGAGGAAGCGCTGCTGGCCTTCGCCGGCTGCGCCGTGGTGGTCACCCACGACCGGTGGTTCCTCGACCGGGTCGCCACCCACATCCTCGCCTTTGAAGGGCAGGGTCGGGTGCACTGGTCGGAGGGGAACTTCAGCGACTACGAGGCTGAGCGTCGCCGACGTATGGGCGCCGACGCAGCGACGCCGGCCCGGGCCCGCTACAAGCCGTTGGCCAGGAGCTGAGGGTTCGGTGGCGCCCCGCACCGTCCGGCGCCTGGTCATCGCCGTGTGCGTGAGCGGCATCGCCGGGATGGTGGTCACGTCCATCGCCGACTCCACCGGCGGCGCCCTCACCTTCGGCCTGGTCACCGCCTCCGCCGCCCTCGGCCTCATCCTGGTCACCGCCGTCACCGCTGCCCCCGAGGCCGTCGCTCACGATCAGGAGGCGCTGGCCGAGCAGGTCGAGCGCCGCATCCGCCAGGTGGTCGACCAGGGAGCCGAGGAGGACGTCGTGCGGGGCCTGGTCAGCGACGCCGCCGCCCTCGGGGCGAGTAGCCGCCGGGCCGGAGGTTCGGCGACGGCGTGAGAGCCGGGCCGGGGTGCACGGCGGGAGCACCCCGAGCCCGACTGCCAGCCAGATTTTCACCCAAGGTGCCCCTCGTCAAGACAGATGGCGTCGCCCGGAACGTCCCATCCCGTTCTGGCGTCAACCACTTGCGCCATCCGACACTCATTACGCCAGAACGGTGGCTAGCCATGGCGGCCCAACAAGGCCACGACCAGCGTGGCCTGGGCGCCAGGGTCGCCATCGCCGGGGGTCAGGACCAGCTCCGGCGCACCCGGCGCCTCGTAGGGGCTGTCGACGCCGGTGAGGCCGGCGAGCTGGCCGGAACGAGCCCGGGCGTACAGGCCCTTGGGATCCCGCCGCTCGCATTCCTCCAGGGTGGTGGCGAGGTGGATCTCGAAGAACGCCAGGCCGGAGGCCACATGGGCCGCCCGTGCCGCGTCTCGCCCCGCCCGGAACGGGCTCACGGCCGGAACCAGGGCAACCAGACCGGCGTCGGCCATGAGCCGGGCCACCTCGCCCAGGCGGCGGACGTTCTCGGTGCGGTCGTCGTCGCCAAAGCCGAGATCGGAGTTGAGGCCGTAGCGGACGTTGTCGCCGTCGAGCAGGTAGGCGGGCCGCCCGGCTTCCACCAGGCGGCGTTCGACGGCGGCGGCCACCGACGATTTGCCCGATCCCGACAGCCCGGTGAACCACACGGTGGCTCCACTGGACCCGAGCGCCCGCCAACGGGACGCCCGGTCGACCTCGCCGTGGTGCCAGGTGAGGTTGCGGGCACCAGACCGCCCGGACGGGATCACTGCAGCCGCCGTCGCCCCCCCATGGTGGCTCTCAGCCTCCTTGGCTGGGATCGAGCATCATGCCGGCGGCCACGGTGGCGTTGGTGGCCTCGTCGATGAGGATGAAGCTGCCGGTGGCCCGGTTGCGGCGGTACTCGTCGTAGAACAACGGGACGGTGGTGCGCAGGTGCGCCCGGCCGATCTCGTTCAGCCCCAGGCTGGTGGCGTCCTCGTGGCGGTGCAGGGTGTTGATGTCCAGGCGGTAGGCCAGCGCGCCGACCACCGCCCGGGCGCTGCGGGTGGTGTGGTTGATGGCGTAGCGGCCCCCGACCCGCAAGGAGCGTTCGTGCATCCAACACACCATGGCCTCGATGTCGTGGCCCACGTGGGGCCGGTTCTGGGGCCGGCAGATGAGGTCGCCCCGGCTCACGTCGAGGTCGTCGGCCAGGCGCAGCGTCACCGACATGGGGGCGTAGGCCTCGACCACCGGGCCGTCGGAGGTCTCGATGGCCACGATCGTCGTTGCCCATCCCGAGGGCAGGACCACCACCTCGTCGCCGACCTTGAGCACCCCCCCGGCGACCTGTCCGGCGTAGCCCCGGTAGTCGTGGTGGGCGTCGGTGCGAGGGCGAATGACGTACTGCACCGGGAAGCGGACGTCGATGAGGTTGCGGTCAGAGGCGATGTGGACCTCTTCGAGATGGTGCAGCAGCGAGGCGCCCTCGTACCAGGGCATGGACGCGGAGCGGTGCACCACGTTGTCGCCGTGGAGGGCGGACACGGGCACGAAGCTCAGGTCGGTCACGTCCAAGCGCATGGCGAAGGCGGCGAACTCGGCCTTGATGGCCTCGAAGACCACCTGGTCGTAGTCGACCAGGTCCATCTTGTTGACGCACACCACCAGGTGGGGGACCCGCAGCAGCGAGGCCAAGAAGGCATGGCGGCGGCTCTGCTCGAGGATGCCCTTGCGGGCATCGATGAGGATGAGGGCCAGGTCGGCGGTGGAGGCGCCGGTGACCATGTTGCGGGTGTACTGGACGTGGCCGGGAGTGTCGGCGATGACGAAGGACCGGGCCGGGGTGGCGAAGTAGCGGTAGGCCACGTCGATGGTGATGCCCTGCTCCCGTTCGGCCCGCAGCCCGTCGACCAAGAGCGCCAGGTTGGTCTCCTCCCCCCGCTGGACCGAAGCCCGCTCCACCGCCTCCATCTGGTCCTCGAAGATGGCCTTGGAGTCGTACAGCAGCCGCCCGATCAGGGTCGACTTGCCATCGTCGACCGACCCCGCAGTGGCCAACCTCAACAGCTCCATCAGAAATATCCTTCTTTTTTCCTGTCCTCCATGGCCGCCTCGGAGAAGCGGTCGTCGGCCCGGGTGGCGCCCCGCTCGGTGATGCGGGTGGCGGCCACCTCCACGATGACCTCCTCGGGGGTGGCGGCCGCCGACTCCACCGCCGCGGTGCAGGTGGCGTCGCCCACGGTGCGGTAGCGCACCAGGGTGTCGAGCACCTCTTCGCCCTCGTTCGGGGTCAGCCACTCACAGGTCCCCATGAGCATGCCCCCCCGGCGCACCACCTCCCGGCGGTGGGCGTAGTACAGCGAGGGCAGCTCCAGGCCCTCGGCGGCGATGTAGCGCCAGATGTCGAGCTCGGTCCAGTTGCTGAGCGGGAACACCCGGATGTGCTCGCCCCGGTGGTGACGGCCGTTGTATAGGTTCCACAGCTCGGGGCGCTGGTTCTTCGGGTCCCACTGCCCGAACTCGTCACGGAAGCTGAAGAACCGCTCCTTGGCCCGAGCCTTCTCCTCGTCGCGCCGGGCGCCACCGAAGACGGCGTCGAAGCCGTGGCCGGCGATGGCGTCGAGCAGGGTGGTCGTCTGCAGGCGGTTGCGGGACACCCCAGGCTGCTCGACCACCCGTCCGGCGTCGATGGAGTCCTGCACCGAGGCCACCACCAGGCGCAGGCCCATCTCCGCCACCCGCCGGTCACGGAATTCGAGCACCTCGGGGAAGTTGTGGCCGGTGTCGATGTGCATGACGGCCATGGGCAGCGGGGCGGGCCAGAAGGCCTTTTCGGCCAGGCGAAGCATCACCACCGAGTCCTTGCCCCCCGAGAACAGCAGCACCGGGGCCTC
>JBPCJK010000005.1:0-4402 GCA_051005375.1 Acidimicrobiales bacterium | reverse complement strand
GAGGATGAAGTCGAGGTCATGACCGACGACCTCAGCCACGTCCTCGTCGGCGAAGTACTCTGAGTACCGGCCCCGGCGGATGGCCTGACATCTGAGCACGGGGACCTCTGAGAGGACCGGAGCCAGGTCGACGGGCTTGCTGGCCTTGGCCCGGCCGGCGACGAAGCGCTGGGTGAACAACGCCCAGACCACGTCTCGTCGCCGCAGGCGTCGACCCAGCTTGGCCAACCGACCCTTCGGTTCGGGCGATCGTCGGTTGACGATGAGCAGGCACGGCTTGGCGTCGCCCCGGTCGAGGAGACGTTGGATGCAGCGAGCCTGCCATACCGGGAAGGTGGTGCCAGCGCACATCACGCCAAACCGCAAGGGCGTTCTCTCCGGCTTCGGCATGGGGTCTTCTCCAGTTAGGGCCACTCTGGCGATCCACCGGCGGCCACCGGTCGCAGCACCGTACCGGTACGGTCTCTGCGGTGCGTTCGGGCGAGGTGGAGGTCTGATCAGCGGGTGCACGTCCTCTACCTCATAGACAGCCTCATCGCTGCCGGAGCCGAGACCTCGCTCGCCAGCCTGGCCCCCGAATTGATCTCCCGGGGTGTACGGCTCGAGGTCGCCTACCTGCGCGAGCGGCCCGGGGTGGCGGGAGATCTACGTCAGGCAGGGGTGCCGCTCTTCTCGCTGGCTGACCGGTCCGGTCGCCTGAGCTGGGCCAGAGGAGTGGGCCAACTGGTGCGCCAACAGCGGCCCGACCTGGTCCACACCACGTTGTTCGAGGCCGACCTGGCGGGGAGGCTGGCGGGAATGACCTCGAGGCTCCCGCTGGTCACCACCCTCGCCAACATCGCCTACGGGCCTGAGCAGCTGGCCGGCTCCGACCTCCGGCGCTGGAAGGTCCGGGCCACCCAGGTGGCCGACTGCATCACCGCCCGCAGGGTGACCCGCTTCCACGCCATCACCCAGGCGGTGGCCGACACCATGGGCAGGCGGTTGCGGCTGCCAGCTGAGCGGATCGAGGTGGTGCCCCGCGGTCGTGACGACCACCGCCTCGGTGTGCGCACCGCCGATCGCAGGGACCGGGCGCGCCTGGGGTTGGGCCTGGGGCCGGATCAGGCCATGGTGCTGGCTGCCGCTCGCCAGGAGCACCAGAAGGGCCTCGACGTGCTCATCGAGGCCTGGCCCATGGTGGCGGCCCGGGTGGCCGGGGCCCGACTGGTGATCGCCGGCCGGCCCGGGAACCAGACGCCACTCCTGGCCGCTCACACCGCCGAGCTGGGCCTTGAGCACCAGGTGCGGTTCCTCGGCGCTCGACCCGACGTCCACGAGCTGCTGTGCGGCGCTGACGTCTTCGTGCTTCCGTCCCGGTGGGAGGGCCTCGGCAGCGTCCTCCTGGAAGCCATGGCGCTGGAAGCGCCGATGGTGGCCAGCGACCTCCCGAGCGTGCGCGAGGTCGTCGGCGGCGAAGCCTGCGCCCGCCTGGTACCACCGGGGGATCCGGTCACCCTGGCCGAGACGCTGGTGGCGGCGTTGTCCGATCCGGCTGAGAACCTCAGGCGGACGGCCAAAGCCCGCAGCCGATTTCTGGAGCACTTCACGATCGACCGGGTGGCCGAGGGGATGCTGGGTCTCTACGGCCGAGCCCTGGAAGGGTGAGGCGGGCTCGTTGAGTCGTCCTGCGGGCCAAGCGGGAGCCGTGGAAGGCGCCTCGCCGTCCCTGCCACCGCAGCCACCACCACGCCCCCCCGAGGCGGGTGCGCAGCGGTGAGCGCGTCAACGTCCGCTCATAGCCGAGTTCGCCGAGGAGCCCCCCGGCCAAGGTCTCGAACAGCACCTGATCCGACGACGTCATGTCGCGCCGCCAGTCACGCAGACCCTTGGTGGGCGGGAGCGAGAGCCGCGGGTGCAGCTCGGGATAGCCGGTGGCCCGAGCCACGTCCTCACCCCGTTCGGGGTAGAGGAGCATGCCTTCGTCGGGCTCGAGGTCGAGGAAGTGGCACAGGGACTTGACGGTGCCGACAGGGTCGTCGACCAGGTCCTCGTAACGGACCTCGCGGTACCGGTGCGGTCCGAGCCGTCGGCCGGCCCTGCGGCCAACGACCACCCGACGCTTCCAGAACAGGGCGGCCTCCCCCAGCCCCCGGTCCTTGAACCACAGCTCGGTCAGCGACAGGCAGACATCCCTGCCGTCCCGTATGACGTGGACGAACCTGGCCTCGGGGAAGAGCCGGGCCAACAGGGGCAGGCGCAGCACGTAGCCCGGCATCTTGTCGCCGTAGCGGTCCTTGCCCTGGCGGTGGGCGTAGAGGGAGAAGATGCACCGCACTGCGTCCGGATAGGTGCGCACGCCAGCGAGGTTGAGCGCGTCCCGCAGGCTCGGGGCGTCGAGGTCCATCCGGGGGAACTCGGAGTCGGCCATCAGATCGTCGATCAGGCCCTCCACATCGAGGCCGTCCGGCTTGTGGTAGCGGCGGCGTCGGGCGCCCATGGGGGCGACGAAGTGGGCCTCGTGGGAGACGGCCATGGCCGGGTGCGAGTCGAAGATCGTCCGCAGGAGGGTGGTGCCCGAGCGCCGGCACCCCACGATGAACAGGAACGGAGCCTCGCCGTTCACGGGGAGAAGTTGGGCCAGAGGTCGAGGTCGAGCTCGGGGAGCACGTCGGTCAGCCTTCTGATGTCGCGCTGATAGGCGTCGATCAGCATCATGCGCATGGAAGGGTCGACCGCCTCCTTGTGCTGCCTGGTCCCGTAGACGACCCGGTCGAGCCTCTCCGGGGCGAGCTCGGACGGCTCCAGCCCCAAGAACCGGTAGGTCCTGGCCAGCTCTCGTGCCGGATCGCGGATGCAGGCCTCGTACTGGAGCACGAGGACCTGGTCGGGTCCGAGGTGCTCGTGCAGGCGCAGCACCTGGTCGGCGTACAGGCCCCGGCGAAAGGCGTCCCCCGCCACCAGGGGGTGGTGGGGAGCACCCCGCTGGAGGTAGTGGGTGAGCCCCGAGACGTAGCGCTCGAGGGGGTCGCGCAACATGACCAGGAGCCGAGCGTCGGGCGCCGCCAACTTCAACAGGCCGGGCGCCCACACGTCGAACATGTAGCTCGGGGTCCACTCGCCGCTCATGCACCCCGGTGGGCGGGCGAACCAGCGCTGGTACTCGGAGGCTTCATGGGCGCCGAAGGGTTGGTCCCAGAACCGGTCGAAGAAGTGCAGCTCCTTTCCCGTCGGGTTGGCGCGTACCCCCGGATGGGCAGACACCAGGGCGTACCACCAGGATGTTCCCGCCTTCTGGGCGCCGACGCCGACGAAGCCCGGCGGGCCGGTGCTCCAACCCGTCGGACATCGAGGGGGAACCTGTCTCCTCAGCTCTCGAGGCCAGGTCTTGGGACGTAGGAGCGAGACCGCCGCAGCCAGACGGGTTGTCCCCTTCACCCCGGCTGACGAAGAGAGGCGGCCAAGGGCCCGGCCATCCTCTTGGCGATCCAGTCGCGGGTGGCGTAGTTGATGGCGTCCTGCACGGGGCCCTGGACGAACCCGCTCACCTCCCCGGGCACGACGGCTAGCTCCACCAGGTCGCCAGCATCGGCCAGCAGCACCCCCAGAGGACCTAGCCTGGCCTGAAGGAAGTCGGCGTAGAAGTCGTCCTGGTCGCCGTAGAGGATGAGCACGGGTAGGCGCCGCTCGACCACGGCTCGCAGCGGCTCCAGGAACTTGGGGCTGACCCAGTAGAGTGCGCTGGCCTTGCCCTCGGCGCCTCGGGTGCCGCTGCGGCGGCGAGCGGCCATGGCCTGTAGCTTGGCCTTGCCTGCTCGCAGGTACACCCGACGCTGGCGGGCCTGGAGGAGCCCGCGGGCCACGTTGAGGCTCAGGGCCCGGCGGAGGTAATCCGTCAGGCTCATCTCCGTGGCCATCTTCACCACGCGCTTCTCGCCCCGGCCGAAGTCGCGCACCGGCGGGGACATGAGCACCAGCCCGGCCAGGCCGGACACCTCCCCGGTGGCCGAGAGCGCCATGCGGGAACCGAAGCACTTGCCGACGAGCACCACCCTGTCCAGTCCCTGTCCCTCGAGGAAGCGAACGGCCCCGGTGATGTCGTCGACGAAAGGACCTTCAGCGTCGAGCTTGAACTCGTCGATCTGCCCGGTGCTCTCGCCCATGCCGTGGTAGTCGAAGCGCATCGAGGGGAACCCGTCGGCAGCCAGATCGCGGGCCAGGGCCACGTACATCTGGTTACGGCCGACGGTCGAGGTACCGGTGAGGCCACCGGAGACGATGAGCACCGCCGGAGGGTCGAGTGCCTCCCCCGCCGCCCTGGTGGTGATCCCGAACAGGACCTCCTCTCCGGCGGGGAAGAAGGCGGGGCACTCGTACCAGTCGTCGTCAGCCCTGCCGTCGGCCGTCATCGGCTTGGCCCGGA
>JBPCJK010000004.1:0-2668 GCA_051005375.1 Acidimicrobiales bacterium | reverse complement strand
CCTCGATGAGTTGGCGCTCGGCCGGTGCCGCCTCCCGCACCCGGCTGCGCACCGTGGACAGGTCTCGCACCACGTTGGCCCTGCCGGCGGTGGTGCCGTGGCCGTCGTAGAAGGCCCGGAACACCTCCGGGTGGGAGCCCTCGTAGCGCTCCTCCCACAGCTGCTCCCTGATCAGGGGGCTTTCCAGAAAGGCGCTGCGGGCGAAAGAGTCGAACTCCGGGGCGGTGTCGATGATTCGGGCCATGCCTGATCTTGTGCCCGGCGAGACCCGACCGCAAAGCGCGAGAGCAGCGCCGACCGACTCGGGCGACAGTGAGGCCGAGGTTGGTTCTGCCTCCTCGGCGGGGGGAGCTGGATGTGCGGCTCCGGTAGGTGCAGACGACATCTAGGAGGGGCCAGGAGAGCCATTGAGGTCGGGCGCCTGACCTGGAGCGATAGAATCGCCGGCCATGGAGGCCGGGCCGATGCAGACGGCGGCAGTGCGCGGCCGGCTCGAGGCAGAACGATGGTGACCCAGACAGCCAAGTGCGAGCGCCACGGCGAGACCACCCGGCTGACGTGCGTCGATTGCGACGAGCCCATCTGCCCCAAGTGCATGGTACGCACCGAAGTGGGGTTGAAGTGTGAATCGTGTGCGCAACCGCCGCCGGTGCCGGCGACCAGGCGATCATCCCGCGTGCCAATGGTGTTGGTCCTGGTCGGACTGATCGCGGTGGTGGCGGCGGCCGTGCTGTTGCTGCGCCCCTCCGGCTCGCCCGACCGGGGACCCGCAACCTTGCCGCCGGTGGGAACCTGGTCGGAAGCGCCGGGCCTGACCACCATCCGGGGGACCACCACAGCGGTGGTGCTCGACGACGGGAAGGTGTTGTCGGTAGGGGGAGGTGTGGGCGCCATCGCCCTGGCCGCGACGGAGACCTACGATCCCACCGCCGACACCTGGAAGGAGGTCGCTCGTCCCGGGCAGGCCCGACGCGGCCACCAGGCGGTGGTTCTCGATGACGGCAGGGTGCTGGTCGCCGGTGGCCTGGCCGAGGGAAGCCCGCTGGCCTCAGCCGAGCTCTACGACCCAGCCACGGACACGTGGGCGCCGACTGCCCCTATGGCCACGCCCAGACTCGGGCACTCCCTCACGTTGCTGGCCGACGGCCGGGTGCTGGTCGCCGGCGGGAGCGCCCTCGAATCCACTGAGGCGGCAGGGGGTGGCCAGACGATTCGTACCGAGGCCTCCACCGAGATCTTCGACCCTGCCACCGGTTCTTGGGCCAGCGCCGGGTCCATGGCGTCACCGCGCTTTGAGCACTCGGCCACCCTGCTGGCTGACGGCCGGGTCCTCATCGTCGGAGGCCTTGGGCCGGTAGGTGAGGGCGGAGAGATCGGCCCGCTGTCTTCGACCGAGATCTACGACCCGGCCGCCAACGCCTTTGTGACGTCGACCGACCTGGCCGAGGGCCGGGCAAACCACGCCGCCACCCTGCTCTCGGGCGACTCCGTGCTGGTCAGCGGCGGAGCCGGCGGGGAAAACGGCGACATCTCGCTGGCCTCAGCCGAGGTCTTCGACACTCGGGCGGCGACCTGGACCACGGTCGCACCCTTGCAGTCGCCTCGAACCGGGCACACGGCCACCCGGCTCGCCGACGGCCGTGTCCTGGTGGCGGGAGGGGAGTCGGTCCAGCGTGGCTCCCGCCGATCACTGACTAGCAGCGAGGTGTTCGAAGCCGGGGATGGCGTCAAGGGAGCCTGGCGCTCGGCCGGGAACATGGCCTGCCCCCGCAGCGAGCAGGCTGCAGTGCTGCTCGGTGACGGGAGCGTGCTGGTGGTTGCCGGCGACGCCGCCTTCCCCGGGCAGGCGCCGATGGCTCAGAGTTGCGTCGGACGTTACCGTCCCTGACCCGGAGAGAGGTTTGACTGATGGCAAAGATGGACTCCTTGCGGAGACGCAAGGACGGCGCCGATCCCACCGACAGCGGTGACGAACAGGACAAGGACAATCGCAAGCGGGCGCTGGTCCTGTGCATCCTGGCCCTGCCGTTCCTGGCTGCCTTCTACGTCGTGGTGCTGTGGTGGTCGAACCCCCACACCCCTGGCAACGAACTTCGCATCGACGAGTTCACCGCGTCCCTCCGTCAGGGCCGGATCCAAGAGGCGCAGATCCTAGAAACCGACAACCGGATCGTCGGCACCTATGACCAGGGCCTCTACTGGGTGGCCTACTCGGGGGTCAACGAGACGGTCTTCGCCCGTCTGACCAGTGCCCTGGAGGACGCCGGGGTGCCGTACTCGGTCAAGCAGCAGCCGCTCAAGAACCTCGTCGTGCCCGTCACCCTGCTGCTCCCCGCACTGCTCATCATCGACGGCCTGTTCGTGCTGTTCCTGGCCTTCGGCAGGGGGGGCGACGGTTTCACCGCCTTCGGCCAGTCCCGAGGCAGGAGGATGCAGTCGGGCGAGACCAAGATCACCTTCAGCGACGTGGCCGGCCTGGACGAGGCCATGGAGGAGCTCGTCGAGATCCGCGACTACCTGTCCAACCCCGACAAGTTCCTCGCCATGGGGGCTTCGGTGCCCAAGGGCATCCTGCTCACCGGCCCCCCCGGGTGCGGCAAGACGTTGCTGGCCCGCGGCCTGGCCGGGGAGTCGCACGTCCCCTTCTTCTCGATCTCGGGGTCCGACT
>JBPCJK010000003.1:0-4507 GCA_051005375.1 Acidimicrobiales bacterium | reverse complement strand
TGGTCGTCGAAGCGTCGGAGGTCCTCGGACTCGACCTCGCCCACCTCCTGGTCGACGCCGAGGCCGGAGAGCTCCAGCAGACGAGGAACGCCCAGCTCGCCACCTTCTGCACCAGCCTGGTGGTGCTCGACGCCCTACGGCGGGCCGGGGTGGCCCCCGGCGAGTGCGCCGGGCACAGCCTGGGCGAGTACACCGCCCTGACCGCCGCCGGCAGCCTGTCCTTGACCGATGGCCTACGCCTGGTCCGGGCCCGGGGCGATGCCATGCAGCGGGCGGCGGACGCCCGCCCTGGCACCATGGCCGCCGTGCTCGGTCTCGACGACGACAGCGCCGAGGAAGCCTGTCGACGGGCCGGGGGCGACGTCTGGGTGGCCAACCGCAACGCTCCCGGCCAGGTGGTCCTCTCCGGTGCACCCGAAGCCGTGGCGGCAGCGGGTGGGGAAGGCCGTTCCCTGGGTGCCCGCCGGGTCCTGCCCATCCCCGTGGGCGGTGCCTTTCACACGCCGTACATGGTGCCCGCCGGCGCCGACCTCGCCATCGCCCTGGAGCGGGTCACCCTGCGACCCCCCAAGGTCCCGGTCGTGGCCAACGTCGATGCCTGCCCCCATCCCGACCCGACCGACTGGAAGGGACTGCTCCAGGCCCAGCTCGCCAGCCCGGTGCGCTGGCGCGAGACCGTGCAGCGCCTGGCCGACGACGGGGTCACCACCTTCGTCGAGGTGGGTCCCGGGGGCGTGCTGAGCGGGCTGGTGCGGCGCATCCTCCCCGATGCCGAGCGCGTCTCGGTCGCCACCCCCGACGACGTCGACCGGCTGGCCGAGGCCAGCGTCGCCAAGCCCACGCTCCCACCGGCGTCTCCCGAGGGGGAGCACCTCCACATGGCCGAGCGTCTGGTGGTCAGCCCTGCCGCCGGCGTCTTCTCGCCTGCCGACCGCTGGCGGGAGAACCTGGCTGGTAGCCGGGTCGAGATCGGTGAGGTGCTGGGTACCGTCGGCGACGAGCAGATTCGCTCCCGCTTCGCTGGCGTGGTCATGGGCATCATCGCCCACGACGGTGAGCAGCTCCTGGCCAGCCAACCGGTGGCATGGCTCCGGACATGAGGGGTGTATCGACCGGTGCCCTGACCGGCGTCGGCTCCGGCGTCTGGAGCCGGGAGTGACCGGCGCTGCGGTTACCGGCTGGGGCGTGGCCCTCCCGGACACGGCGGTGACCAACGCCGATCTGGAGGCCCGTCTCGACACCAGCGACCGCTGGATCACCGAGCGCACCGGCATCAGCGAGCGCCGCATCGGTGGTACCACGGGCCAGCTCGCCGCCGCCGCCGCCCGCCAGGCCCTGGTCGCCGCCGGCGCCAGCCCGGCCTCGGTCGACCTGCTGGTGCTGGCCACCTCCACCCCCGACCAGCAGATGCCGGCCACCGCCTCGGCCGTCCAGGAGTCGTTGGGCCTGCGCTGCGGCGCCTTCGACGTCAACGCCGCCTGCTCGGGATTCGTCTACGCCCTGATCGCCGGGGTGGGCATGGCCGGCATCGGTGCCCGGCGGGTCCTGGTGGTGGGCGCCGACGTGATGAGCAGGGTCACCGACCAGCAGGACCGGGGCACCGCCGTGCTCTTCGGCGACGGGGCCGGCGCCGTGGTCCTCGACGCCGTGGAGGGCCCTGGTCAGATCCTGGGTTGGGACCTGGGGTCCGACGGAAGCCTCCGCCACCTGCTCCAGGCCGACATCGGTGGCTATGTGCGCATGGAGGGCAAGGAGGTCTTCCGGCGGGCGGTCCGGGTGATGGTGGAGTCCTCCGAGGCCTCGCTGGCCAAGGCTGGGCTCACCGCCGCCGATGTCGACCTCCTCGTACCCCACCAGGCCAACACCCGCATCATCGTCGCCGCCTGCGAGCGCCTCGGCATCCCCGTCGAGCGCACGGCCATGGTCCTGCATCGCACCGGGAACACCTCGGCTGCCTCCATCCCCCTCGCCCTGGGCGACGCTGTCGACGCCGGGAGGGTGGCCAAGGGCGACAACGTCCTCCTGGTTGGCTTCGGCGCGGGGATGACGTGGGCCAGCGCCATCCTACGATGGGGCCAATGACCGGACCGACCAGCGTGGGCGACGGGGAAGCTGGGCAAGAGGGCGGCGGCCGGGTCGTGCTCGTCACCGGGGGGAACCGGGGCATCGGCCTCGCCTGCGCCCGGCGCTTCGCCGACCTCGGCGACCGGGTCGCCGTCACCTATCGTTCCCGCCCGGCCGACGACGAGCGACTGCTCAACGTGCGCTGTGACGTCACGTCGGTCAAGGAGGTTGACGCCGCCTTCTCGGAGGTCGAAGCTCATTGGGGCAGCGTGGAGGTGATGGTGTCGAACGCGGGGATGACCCGGGACAGCCTGCTCATGCGGATGGGCGAGGAGGCCTTCACCGAGGTGGTCGATGCCAACCTGGTCGGTGCCTACCGGGTGGCCAAGCGAGCCACGGGGCCGATGATGCGGGCCAGGTGGGGTCGAATGATCTTCATGTCATCGGTGGTGGGCCTGAGCGGTGCGCCCGGCCAGGCCAACTACGCAGCCGCCAAAGCGGGCCTGGTGGGCCTGGCCCGATCGCTGGCCCGGGAGCTGGCGTCGCGCGGGATCACCGCCAACGTGGTCAGCCCAGGGCCGATCGACACCGACATGACCGCTACCCTCACCGAGACCCGCCGGGGCGAGATGCTTGCCGCCGTGCCCCTCGGGCGCTTCGCCCATCCCGACGAGGTTGCCGCCGCCGTGGCCTTCCTGGCCTCACCCGACGCCTCGTACATAACCGGCGCGGTGCTTCCTGTCGACGGTGGCCTGGGCATGGGCCACTGAGGGCGGCGGTTTGCGCAGGGCGGCGGGACGAGCAATGACCAGCAACGACGACCTCGGCCACGTGCCGAAAGAACGAGGAGCAAAAGATGGCCGATGACACATTCGAGCGGTTCCGGGACTGCGCCGTCGAGGTGCTCCAGGTGGAGCCCGATCAGGTGACCATGGAGGCCAGCTTCAGCGACGACCTCGACGCCGACAGCCTCGACCTCGTCGAGCTGGTCATGGCTTTGGAGGAAGCCTTCGACATCGAGGTCCCCGAGGAGGACCTTGAGGGGATCTCCACGGTGGGGGCGGCGTTCAAGATGGTCGAGTCGAAGCTGGCATGAACCCGGCCGCGGTCATGACGCCTCGCCGCGTTGTAGTCACCGGCATGGGGGTGGTAGCGCCCTGTGGCATCGGCCAGGACGCCTTCTGGGAAGGTCTGCTGAGAACCCCCTCCCCTGGGGAGCGGCGTGTGGCCGACTTCGACCCCAGCCGGTGGTTCGGCACCAAGGAGGCTCGACGCATCGACCGCTTCGCCCAGTTGGCGGTGGCAGCCGCCGACCTGGCCATCGAAGACGCCGGACCCGTCGGGGCCGACCCCGACCGCAGCGGGGTCATCATCGGCAGCGGTGTAGGGGGCCTGGAGACGCTGGAGAACCAGATCGTCATCTGCAACACCAAGGGGCCGGACCGGGTGTCGCCCTTCCTGGTGCCCATGATGATGGCCAACCGGGGGGCGGCCAGCGTCTCCATGCGCTTCGGTTGGCGAGGGCCGTGCGAGACACCGGTGACCGCCTGCGCGGCCGGGACACACGCCATAGCCAACGCCGCCCGGTTGGTGGCCTGGGGCGTCATCGACGCCGCCCTCACCGGCGGCTCCGAGGCAGCCCTGACCCCGACCAGCATCGCCGGGTTCACCAACATGACCGCCCTGTCGAGCACCGGCATCTCCCGACCCTTCGACGTGGACCGTGACGGGTTCGTGATGGCCGAGGGCGGCGCCGTGCTGGTGCTCGAAACCCTCGACGCTGCCCGTGCCCGGGCCGCCCGCATCTACGGGGAGGTCCTCGGCTCGGCCAGCAGCGCCGACGCCCACCACATCACCGCCCCCGACCCCGATGGCGGCGGCGCCGTCCGCTGCATGGAGGCTGCCCTGGCCGACGCCGGCCTGAGCGCAGCCGACATCCGCCAGATCAACGGCCACGGCACCTCGACCCCGCTCAACGACGCCGCCGAGGCCCAGGCCATCACCAAGGTGTTCGGGGCTCCGGGACCACCGGTGACCTCGACTAAGGGAGTGACCGGTCACGCCCTCGGTGCTGCCGGCGCCCTGGAGGCGGTTGCCGTGTTGCTGTCCATGGACCGGGGCCTGATCCCACCCACCGCCGGCCTGGTCAACCTCGACCCGGAGATGACCATCGACGTCGTGGCCGGCAGCGCCCGCCCTTGGGAGCCAGGGCCGACGCTGTCCAACAGCTTCGGCTTCGGCGGCCACAACGGCTGCCTGGTCCTGGCCCCCGTCACCGACTGAAGGTCCGCCCCATGGGCGTCCGGTACTGGCCGCCGGCCACGCCCGCCGCAGGCGGCTCCTTCCTGGCTGGCGGCTCGGCGAGCGCAAGCTCGACAGGGAGGTTTGCTGTGCGGAGGTCGTCCGGCTCTGCCGGGCGGCCGGAGCTCGTTCAGCTCGTCGG
>JBPCJK010000002.1:0-5248 GCA_051005375.1 Acidimicrobiales bacterium | reverse complement strand
CGCTCGCAGGACGAGCGCCCCGAAGATGCCCCAGAACAGTGTCCGGAACTGGTACTTCTTCGGTACGGCGAAGTAGCTGAAGATCACCGCCCAGACGAAGACGTTGTCGATGGAAAGGGACTTCTCGATCAGGTAGCCCGAGATGTACTCACTGGCCGCCTGGCTCCCATGCCACCAGTACACGACGGCGGTGAACGACGACCCGATGGTGATCCAGATCGCCGATTCGACGGCCGCTTCCTTGAACGTGATCTCGTGTGCCGTCCGGTGGACCAGGAGCAGGTCGGCGACGAGGAGCACCGTGATGAAGGCGAGGAAGATCCCCCACTGCCACGGGTACACGGTGAAGTCGGCGAAGTTGCCGGCCCGGCGGGAGGACTCGGCGAGGAGGGTGGCAGGCACAGCAGCGCTCCGGCTGATCAACGGGCAGAGGTTGACAGCCGGAAGTCTCTCCGTTCCCTAGGGAACCGACCGCCCCGGGCACCCGAGGGCGCCGTGTTGACGTTGCGGCCACGAGGGATACTCCCTCCCGGTCCCAGCAGTCTAGGGCGCCGGTCGTTGGCTTCCACAGGCACGGTCGGTCTCCTCGCCGATCGCGCCAAATCTGCTGGCTAGGGTTCCGGCCGTGACCGCCTACACGACCCCGATGTCTGATCCGACCGACGTGACCGGGCGGCGCATCGGCGCTTGGGCCATCGACCTGCTGATCTACCTCGTCCTGCTGGCCGCCGTGCTGCTGCCCACGGGGGCCGTGAAGGTCCAGACCTACACGGGCCTGAACGGCGAATCCGGGACCTTCTACTGCAAGCAGTGGAACAAGGACCACAACGGCTACTGCCAGAACAACAACGGCGACGTCACCACGGTCGAAGGCGGCGCTGGCGCCAGCGCGTTCTGGCTCGGCCACCTGGTGCTCTACATCCTCATCCAGGGCCTGGCCGGGGGCAGCCTGGGCAAGTTGGCCGTCGGTCTGCGGGTGGTCGACGAACAGGGCAACCAGGCCGGGCTGGGAAAGTCGGCGGTGAGAACCCTGTTGTGGGTGGTCGACGGGATCGCCTGCGGTCTGCCCATCCTCGGCGGCATCCTCATCGTCTCCACCAAGGGCCACCGCCGCATCGGCGACATGGCCGCTGGAACCTACGTCGTCCCCAAGGACCAGATGGGGCGTCCCCCGATGTCGGCGATCTCCAACCCGATGGGGGTGCCCGTCGGCGCCGGCTGGGGCGCCCCGCCGCCCCCCGGTGCCGGAGCCGGTTGGCCTTCCGCCTCGCCGTCGGCTCCGGGCCCGTCGTCGTGGTCCCCGCCCCCATCGACGGGTTCGCCCGAGCCCACACCCTGGGGCGCCTCGTCCGACGCCCCGAGCCCGCCGGCCGGCACGCTGCCCTCGGGTGCGGCGAGCCCCACCGACACCGAGGGGCCCACCTGGGACGCAGCCCGCAACGCCTACATCCAGTACGACCGCGACCAATCGGCGTGGGTGCAGTGGAGTGACGCGAACCAGTCCTGGGGCCCAATCGCCCAGTAGCTATTCGAGCAGACCCACCGATCGCAGCCGGCGCTCCAAGTGGTGCTCCATGACCCGCGTGGCCAGGTGGTCGACCTCCTGGGTGGCGGGCGAGGCCGGCTCCTCCAGGGCGGCGGCCAGGCGCCCGCCGAGGATGGCCTGGAGCAGCTCCACCGCCTCGGGCGACACGCGGCTGCCGCGCCGGTGCTCGGTGCACAGCAACCCGCCCTCGGTCGGATCGAAGGCCACCAACCCCTCGGTCGCCTCGCACACGACGCAGTGTTCCACCACCGGGCGGAAGCCCTCCAGAGCCAGTGCCTTCCAGTGGAAGCCGGCCACCACCAGCGCACTGTTGCGTTCGTCGAGCGACCGCAGGGCGCCGAGCAACATCCGGTAGAGCTCGGGGTTCGGTTCGCGCTCCATCGAGAGCTGGTCCACCGCTTCGAGCAGGGTCACCGCCCGGGTCAGACGATCGAGGTCCTCGCGAATAGCCCGGAAGTGGTCGAGGCCCTCGGCCTGGGTGACGATGTCGAGCTCGCGACCCTCATAGAGCTGCAGGGCGACGTGGCTGATCGGTTCCAGGCGGCCACCGAACTTGCTCTTGGTCTTGCGGACCCCCTTGGCCACCGCCCGCACCTTGCCGTGGCGCTCGGTGGCGAAGGAGACGATGCGATCGGCCTCGCCCAGCTTGTAGGTGCGTAGCACGATGCCGCGGTCTCGGTAGAGGGCCATCGGTGGTGTGGCCGGATCGAGCCGGTCAGCCCACCTTTCCGAAGCGGCGTTCGCGTGCCTGGAACTCCCGGACGGCGTCGGCCAGGTCCTGCTTGCGGAAGTCGGGCCACAAGACGTCGGTGAAGACCAGCTCGCTGTAGGCCAACTGCCAGAGCAGGTAGTTCGAGGTGCGGGTCTCCCCCGACGTGCGGACCATGAGGTCAGGATCGGGCATGGCCGGGTCATACAGCCGGGCCCGGATGGCCTTCTCGTCGACCTGGTCGGGCTTGACGCCGTCGGCGACCAGCGCCTTGACGGCGTCGACGATCTCGGCCCGTCCCCCGTAGTTGAAGGCAATGGTGAAGGTGAGGCCGGTGTTGTCCTTGGTGAGGTCGGTGGCCCAGTCGATGCGGCCCCCGACGCCCCGGGGGACCCGCCAGTCCCGCCGGCCGATGAACTGGATGCGGACGTTGCGACCGTGGAGGTCCTCGGCATGGCGGTCCAGGATCCCCTTGTTGAACCCCATGAGGTACCGGACCTCGTCAGCGGGACGCTTCCAGTTCTCGGTGCTGAACGCGTAGACCGTGAACCAGTCGAGCCCGAGCTCGATGGCTCCGTCGAGGGTGTCGAACAGCGCCTCCTCACCGGCGGCGTGGCCCTCGGTGCGCTTGAGGCCCCGCTGGGTGGCCCATCGACCGTTGCCATCCATGACCGCAGCGACGTGACGGGGGATCCGGTCGAGGTCGATACCGGTCAGGTCCACGGACGCTCAACCTACCGCCGGTACCCTCCCCCGGTGGCTGAGCGTGATCGGGCAGAGGCCGCCGTGGCGGCGCTGGGCCGGCTGACGGCGGCGACCCCCGGCGGCGAGCACCGCCGACCCCAGGAGGCCATGACCGCTGCGGTGGCCGAGGCCATCGGATCGGGGCGTCACCTGCTCGCCCAGGCGGGGACGGGGACCGGCAAGAGCTGGGCCTACCTGGTACCGGCCATCCTCTCCAAGCAGCGGACCGTCGTGGCCACCGCTACCAAAGCCTTGCAAGACCAGCTCGCCGGCAAGGACCTCCCCTTTCTGCGGGAGCACCTCGGCACGCCCTTCGAATACGCCGTACTGAAAGGGCGGTCCAACTACGTGTGCCGGCAGCGCATCGCCGAGATCTCCGGCGAGGGTCAGCTCGCACTCGACGGACTGGCCGGCCAGGCGTCGCCGGCTGAACTCGTCACCCTCAGGGCGTGGTCGGCCTCCACCGAGACCGGCGACCGGGCAGAGCTGGCCGTCGAGCCCTCGCCGCGCGCCTGGGCGGCGGTGAGCGTCTCGGCCCAGGAGTGCCCCGGCGCTCAGCGATGCCCCAAGGGCAACGACTGCTTCGCCGAGTTGGCCCGGCGGCGGGCCGGCGAAGCCGACGTCACGGTGGTCAATTTGCACCTGCTCGGCCTCGACGTGGCTACCGATGGGGCCGTGCTCCCCGACCACCAGCTCGTCGTCATCGACGAGGCCCACCAGCTCGAGGACATCGTGTCGGATACCTGCGGCTTCGAGCTGTCGGCGGGACGGTTCACCAACCTGGCCCGATCGCTGCGGTCCATCCTCGACGACCCGGCGTCGATCGACGACGTGGAGACCTCGGCCACGCTGCTGTCGGCGGTGCTCGGAGCGCACATCGGGCGGCGTCTCAAGGGCGCCTTGGACGCCGACATCGCCGATGCCCTCACCTTGGCGCGCGGTCGCCTGGATCGAGTGGCCAACGCGCTTCGGGCCGTGCCCGACGACGCCGGTGACGACGTCAAGACCCGCAAGACCCGGGCAGTGCAGCTCACCACCGGGCTGCAAAGCGACGTGTCGGCCGCCTCCCAGGTACCGGCGACATCAGTGGCCTGGGTAGAGGGACCAGAGCACGCTCCGCGCCTCCGGGTCGCTCCGATCGACGTCGCCCTGGTGCTGCGCGAAGGCTTGTGGGAGCGCACCGCGTCGATCCTCACCAGCGCCACCCTGCCACCCGGCCTCGGCGCCCGGGTCGGCATGGTCGAGGGCAGCCACGACGACATCGACGTCGGCAGCCCGTTCGACTACCAGGGACAGGCGCTCCTCTACTGCGCCGCCCACCTCCCTGATCCCCGCCAACCGGGGTACGAGGCCGCGCTGCACGACGAGTTGGGCGCCCTCATCACTGCCGCTGGCGGGCGCACCCTCGCCCTGTTCACCTCCTACCGGGCCATGGATGCCGCCATCGTCGCCCTACGCGCCCATCTCGACACACCCATCCTCGGCCAACGCGACCTGCCCAAGCCGGCGTTGGTCGCCGCGTTCACCGCCGATCCCGCCGCCAGCCTCTTCGCCACCATGGGCTTCTGGCAGGGCATCGACGTCCCGGGGGCCACGCTGTCGCTCGTCACCATCGACAAGCTCCCCTTCCCGCGTCCCGACGACCCGCTCCTGCAGGCCCGCCGCGAGCAGGCCAAGGCCGGGGCCTTCCGCTGCATCGACCTCCCTCGCACCGCGATGATGTTGGCCCAGGGCGCGGGCCGCCTGATCCGCACGGCCACCGACCGGGGCGTGGTCGCCGTACTCGACCCCCGCCTGGCCAGCGCCAAGAGCTACCGGTGGGACCTGCTGGCGGCCCTGCCACCCTTCCCGAGGACCAGCGACCGTGGAGAAGCCGAGGCCTTCCTGCGTCAGCTCGTCTCGGTTGCGCCTGCTCAGGGGCCGCGCGGATAGGTGTGCATCTGGCCGGGTGGACCCAGCGGCCCCTTCGCACAACTGACCGTGCTTGCTGGGTCGGACGAGCGGATCAAGCTGACCGGTCCTCCATTTCCTCGTCTATCCGCTCGTCCTCTCAGTAGCCGAGGCGCTCCAGGGCCCGGGGGCGACGCTGCCAGTCCTTGTCGACCTTGACGAAGAGCTCCAGGAACGCGCCGGGCGGCAGTTGGGCCCGCACCGCGATGCCCACGGCTTTGAGCACCGCACCCTTCTTGCCGATCACGATCCCCTTCTGGCTGTCGCGCTCCACCAGGATCTCGCAGCGGACGCGAGGC
>JBPCJK010000001.1:0-6611 GCA_051005375.1 Acidimicrobiales bacterium | reverse complement strand
GGCGTCCACGCCCGGTGGGGAACGGCCGGTCGTCGTCTTGACCCGTGACCCCGTGGCTGACCGCATCGGAGCGGTGGTGGTGGTGGGCTGCACCCGGACGATCAGGGGCCTGCAGAGCGAGCTGGCCCTCGATGTCGACGACGGCATGCCCGAGCCTTGCGTGGCGTCCTTCGACAACCTCCACACCCTGCGCAAGCACCAGTTCCGCCGCCGCATCACCAAGTTGCCCGCCAGACGGGATCGGGAGCTGTGCGATGTGCTCGACGCCGCCCTCGGGTGCCTTCCTCGCCGCCCCTGAACCATCCCGACCGGGTCAGGATCTGACGACGTCGGGCACCAGGAAGGCTCGGGCGATCTCGGGGGTCGCCAGCCCGGCGACGAGACGCGCCCGGCGGCGTTGGGATGGTCCTGACCGCTGCGCTCCTTGAGCCAGGTGCGCGCCACGGCGACCGTTTCGGAGGTGAGGGTGGTGATGCGCTCCTACGCCAGAGCCTCGGCGGCGACCTGGGGACTCAGACACATTTCCGTGCGGTTCCTCAAGCTTTGGTGTATGATCTCCTTCAGCTAGGGGGTGAAGAATAGGGTGCAGGTATGCGGTTCGAGTTCGAGGACGACGACCTGCGGAGGCTCTACACCGACCCGGGCTTTCACTTGCCCAAGTTCGGAACTGACCTCACCAAGCAGTACCGCAAGAAGATGCAGGTTCTGGCCGCGGCCAAGGATGAACGAGACCTTTACGCCCTGCGCGGCCTACGCCTGGAGAAGCTCGTCGGCGCCGGAGCCGGGCAACACTCGATCCGCCTCAACGATCAGTTCCGGCTCATCCTGCGCTTCAAGACCGACCACGAGGACCGGCTGGTGATCGTCGTGAAGATCACTGACTACCACTGAGGAGGGAGGAACCATGTCCAACGTAATCACGCCGGCGGAGGTGTTCCCGCCCGGAGAGTTCCTCCGGGACGAACTAGCTGAGCGGGGCTGGACCGAGGCGGAGTTCGCCGACATCCTCGGCCGCCCGGCCCAGGCCGTATCGGAGATTCTTAACGGCAAGAAGGAGATCACCGCCAGGACCGCCGTTGCCATGGGGGCCGCCCTCGGGACCAGCGCCGAGCTGTGGCTGAATCTCCAGTCGGCTCATCGCCTGCACCTCCTGAAGGCCGAGCCAGCCGCTGCCACCAACGTCGAGCGGCGAGCACGCCTGCGGTCGCTGGTACCGGTTCGCGAGCTGCAGAAGCGCGGCTGGCTGCCGGAGACCAAGGACCTCAACGTCTTGGAGGCCGCGGTGTGTGAGTTCGTGGGAATCCCCGACCCGACCGGTCGACCAGAGCTCCTGGCCGCCGCCAAGCGGTCAAACGCGACGGGCGGGTTCACCCCCGAACAGATCGCTTGGATAACACGGGTGCGCGCCCTGGGCGCAGGCCGGGTCCGCACAGCGCTGGACCTCGCAGGCCTGGAGGCACTCGCCGGGGAGATCACGACTCGGATCCATGACCCGACCGACCTTGACCAGCTGCACGACTGGCTCGCTGCGGTCGGGGTGGCGTTGGTCATCGAGCTTCCCCTCAAGTCGAGCAAGATCGACGGTGTCGTCATCTACGCCAACGACGGCACTCCCATCGTCGGTCTGTCGACGCGGGGCGACCGCATGGACGGGTTCGTCTTCGCCCTGCTCCATGAGATCGCCCACCTGGTGCTCGAGCACGTCAAGATGGGTCAGGTTCGTCTGGACGAGGACGTGGTGGCTGGCACCGCCAGCGGGTGGGAAGCCGACGCCAACGCCCAGGCGGCGTGCTGGGTGCTGCCCGGCGGAGTCGACATCGAATCCACTTCGAAGCCGTCGATGCCCCGCATCATCGCTGAGGCTCGGACGCTGGGCGTGCACCCCAGCTTCGTCATCGGCCGGCTGCAACAAGACGGGGTGCTCGACTGGAGCGACTTCCGGCGCTCAGTGCCAAAGGTTCGCCCCTTCGTGCGGATTGGCTGAAAGGGCAGAGACATGGCGCTGATCACCAGGACGACGCCAGCAGCCGTCAACCTGCTGTGTGCCGTCCTGGACTCCGCTCTACGGTGTCTTCCGCCTTCCGCCATGACTGGACACCCTTCCTAGGTCAACCGTGGCCACGAGGCCAGCGGAGGTTCAGACCAGGCCCACCCAGTCCCACGAGAATGGCTCAAGCCGGCGAGTCGGTGGGGGGATCGCGGCCGTCGATGCTGAACAGGGCGTCGAGGGCCAGGCCCACGTCGAGGTGCTCGCCGTACCAACCGGGGATGGCGGTCGCCGGCCCGATGTCGAGTTGCTCATTCTGGTGCACGACGGCGGTGTGGTCGCTGACCGGCAACGGCGGCGGTGTCGCCGGCACCACCGTGCCGTCGGGTCGGTAGAACACCCACGGGTCGCTGGCGTCGCCACTCGCCTCCATGCGGTAACCGCCCTCGTGCAGCGCCCGGTGGTGGGCACGGCAGAGAAGGCAGGTATTGGCCAGGCTGGTCTCGCCGCCCTGGGCCCAGTGGCGGACGTGGTGGCCGTCGACAAAGGCGCGGTTGACACAGCCCGGGAAGCGACAGCCCCTGTCGCGGGAGCGCAGCGCCCGGCGCAGGGCCGGGGGGATGGATCGGGTCTTGCGGCCCACGTTGAGCGGGTTCCCCTCGCCGTCTTCGACGATGCCCACCACGGCGGCGTCGCAAGCCAGTCGCCGGGCCGTCTCCGCTGCCAGGGCGGGACCATCGTCGAGCTGGCAGCGCCCGTCGGCGTCGGTGGCCAGCACCTCGGCGTCGACGTGGACGCTGACCAGGTGGCGGTCACCCCCGGTGCCGGCCTTGGGGCCAGCGGCCAAGAATGTCTCGGCCATGACCACCAGGGCGTTGGCCAGGCCCTGGGCCCGGGTGTCATTGCCTGTGGATGAGTTTTCCGCGGAAGACTCATCCACAGCCTCCTTGGCGCATTCGAGGGCCTTGACCACCAGGGCACCTTGCTCGGGAGACAGTCGGGCCCGCAGCACCAGGCTCCCGTCGTCGTCGTTGTGCCAGCTCATGGAGCGCTGCTCATCAACCCGGTTGGCCTTGTCCACTTCCTCGCTGCGCAGGGCACCCCGATACGACCGCACGATGCGCTCGAGGTGGGCGGCGGTGCCGGCTCTCGCCATGTCCAACAGGGCCGCCTCGTTGCCGGGTGTCGCCACTCGGGTGAGGGCCCGGACCTTGGAGTAGCTGAGCTCGCCGGCGGCGAAGGCGGCGGTGACGAGCGAGAGCCGCCCCAGGCAATGAGCGACGCGCACCTTCTCGTAGGCAGCGCTGAGAGCGATGCCGCACTTCCAGTTGAGCCAGTGGGCACACGACCGGCACTCCCAGGTGACCCAGCCCTCCCGCCGGTCGAACTCGGCCACCAACAACAGCCACCGGCACTCGGCGGCGTTGAGATGTGCCGCCAGCTCGGTGATCTCGGCCTCCAGGCGCTCGGTCGGCACTGCTGCCAACGGCAGGGCCTCCGAGGCGACCTCCGGGCTCACACTGGCCTCTCCCATGGTCCTGCTCCTTCCGCTTAGGCTAGAATGCCAAACATGCGTTTGACTCTAGTGCGAGGGTGTGACAGGAACGCCTCCCGTCTTCGGACCTTGGCACTGGGATGAGCCAGTCGAGCGCTTCGCCTGTTCCGGCTGGAAGATCGGGACGATGACCGAAGCCACACAGCTCAATCTCCTCCTCGCCGGCTCGCCCTACTCCTTCGAGGACAGTGCTGCCGACGACCTCCGCGCGCGGGAAGTTCTCGACCAGATGCTCAAGATACAAAGGCGCCAGGAGGACGTGGGAACTCAACTCGCAGCTCAAGCTGCTGCGATCAAGGAAGAAGTCGAGCGCGACTTCGACGTCCGATTCGTATATGAGAGCAACGCCATCGAGGGAGTCAAGACGAGTCTGGCCGAGACCCAGCAGCTCCTGGCGTCCAACCCCTTGGCGCCTGATTTCATCCAGGCTTACACGTTCGGCCGCCACGCCGCCAAGTGAGTGAGGATCCCAAGTTGACGGAGGTCATCGGTCATAGGGACGCCGTCCAATTCGTCCGCCAGTTGGCCACTGACATCGGCCATAGCGGCCTCCGGGAGATCGACGTCCGCAACCTCCATCGAATGCTCATGGCGTCGGAACCCAGAATTGCCGGCCAATACAAGGTCTTCGATAACCAGATCAGTGGGAGCAAGGAGCTACTAACTGCTCGATCGGATGATGTTGGCTGGCACATGGCCCAGCTCATCGCCTGGATGAACTCAGCTCGCGCTGCCGGTCCCCTCTTAGCGGCGGTTGTCCATGCTTGGCTGGCGAACATTCATCCTTTCGAAGACGGGAACGGCCGAGTGGCGCGACTCCTCGCCAACTATGGGCTCTACCGTCAACAGTGGCCGTGCTTAGTCATCAAGAGCGGCACGGACCGCGGCCAGTACTACGACGCACTGTCACACAGCGATGCGGCCGGCGACATCCTCCCGCTGTTCGAACTGTTCACCAAGAGCCTTGAACGGGCGTTGCTGGAGATGAGTGACCCGGACTTCGCTCGCCGGCTACTTCGCGCCGACATGGACCGCATTGGAGACTATGATCTGTGGTGCGGAAACCTTCGCTCCTTCGTCGCTGCCCTCCGGGAGAAGTTGACTGTAAGAAGCTTGCAGCTAGAAGTCCTCGGTCATCTCCAGGCCTCCGACTTCGTCCTGCTGCAGCACCGGAAGGCAGCCGGCAATGGCTGGTTTGCAAAGGTAAGGGGCCGGTCTCTCAGTCGCAGCTTCGATGTCTTGATCTGGTTCGGTTTCGCAACTGACGAGTTGCTCGGTGAGACTCGAGCCTGCGACCCGATGCCCAGCCTCTTCTTCTCGGAGCGGAATGAAAGCCCGGACTTCCCGCATCCCTACCGCTGGCTCCGGGGCTCCGAGGAACTCGACGTCTGCGAGGTGTCGCTTCGGCCTTCGACCACATCTGAGCGTGCCACATTGCGGAGAAGCGGGGACGTACGGCCCATGGGGATCGAAAGGGCAGCCGGCCTCGTCGCCTCATCCTCGAGAGACTTTGGCAGCGCCGGACCGCTACTTGACGACAGCGCCGACCACCATCCGGAGGTTGATGGACCGGGTGATTCACGGCGAGTGCGGCGCGCCGAGATCCGGTCCGTCGCCCTACAACGGATCGGCCATATATCGCTGGGCGGCTTCCCCTTGGGCTGCTCACGGAAATCGAGGAGGCGATGTGATTGCAGCTCGACCTCTGAGCTGCACAGCTACCCGGCGTCGACCTCCGGTCAGCCCCCCTGGCGGTAGCGATTGAGCATTCCCCGAACCGTGCGGAGCAGGCTGGCCAGGGAGGGCATGGACATCTCGAGGTGGTGCTCACCGGCTTCGGTGATGGCGTACACCCTGCGGGCCGGGCCCCGGTCCGGGGTGCTCCAGTAGGAGCTGACCAGGCCCTCTTCGGCCATGGTGCGCAAGGAGCGGTACAGCCCACCGGTGGTGGGTGGCACCTCGACGCCGAGCTCGGCCAGTCGTCCCATCAGCTCGTAGCCGTGGCTCTCCTGTTCTCGCAGAAGCAGGAGTATGGCCGGCCGCAACAAGCTGCGGGACCGGACATCCTCGGGCTCGGTGGGACCGGACGCCACTGGGCTCACGGGAGCGGACACCGGCTGCTCCGATCTGTGCGGGCTGACGCCGACAGCGCGGTCACGACTGGCCAAGCTCGGAGAGCCGGCGGTCGACCGACTGGCGGAGCTGCTCGAGCTCGACGATCTCCTGATCGGTGCTCTTGCCGGTAGCGCTGCAGCACTCGCAGCCGCAGTCGCAAGGCTTGGCCGCCCTGGTCACCTCGGTCATGGTGCTGCACCCGCACTGGCAGGTCTGCTCAGAAACACTCATAGCTCTCTCCTTTGCTTCCGTTGCTTCCGTTGCTTCCGTTGCTTCCGTTGCTTGCGTTGGCTCCGTTGGGACGTCGTCCCAGCTGGATCAAGGTGGAGCCGCACTGCCACCCTTCGTTCTCTGCCGTCGGCAGGTGCTCCTCGACCATCTCCCGTATGTCGTCTCGCAGCCGCCGCAGTGCCGCCATCTCCTCGGTGAGCCCGGTCACCCTGGCTTCGAGCATTCGCTTGGTGCGCCCGCATGGGCACAGGCCCCGCTCTCGGATCGACAGCAGCTCACCGATCTCCTCCAAGCGCAAGCCGAAGCGTTGCGCCCGCTTGATGAAGCGGACCCGCTCCACCGCCTCTTCGCCATAGAGCCGATAGCCCGAATGGCTCCGCTCGGGCTCAGGAAGCAGCCCGATGCGCTCGTAGTAGCGCAAAGTGTCGGAAGAGGTTCCCGCCTGGCGGGCCAGCTTCGAAACGGTCAACTGGGGCACACGCCCATGATAAACGTTGGAGCTAACTTCAAGGTCAAGGGCTATCGCCAAGTTTTCCAAGAAAGTTTCGCCTTCCAGGTCGACAGAAGGTGCGAACTGCCTATAGCGGCACCGGCACTAGCTTAGACCTCTCGACGCACAGCCGGCGATTGCGACCTGGCGGCCACGGCAACAACGCCGAAGGCCTCTAGTGACGAGGAGCGGGCCAGCAGCTCCTCGGCGATCTGGATGGCGTTTAGCGCCGC